>CAYWKV010000235.1:0-4248 GCA_964458835.1 uncultured Gammaproteobacteria bacterium
CTTAAGTAAGCGCCATACCACTTGACCGCGCAGCGCACAGGTTACACTAAGCCGGTCCCGGACCCGTGAGCCCGCTTGAGCCCCATGCTGCCCGTCCTGATCATCCTCGGCCTCACCCTGGCGCTGCTGGCCTGGCCCGCGCTGCGCTCGCGCCTGCGCGGACGCCGGCGCGCGGCCCTGCGCGCACGGCCCTTCCCGCCCGACTGGATCGCCCTGCTGGAGACGAACGTGCCGCTGTACCGGTGCCTGCCGCCGGCGCTGCGCGACCAGTTGCACGGCCACGTCCAGGTGCTGCTGGCGGAGAAGGACTTCCACGGCACCCACGGCCTGCAGGTCACGGACGCGATGCGCGTCGTCGTCGCGGCGCAGGCGGGCCTCCTGCAGCTCAACCGGCCGCCGGACTATTTTCCGGATCTGCACAGCATCGTGCTCTATCCGGCCCGCTTCGTCGTCGACCGCGAGGTCTGGGACGAGGCCGGGGTGCGGCGCAGCGAGCGCCAGGTGCTGAGCGGCGAGTCCTGGGAGGAAGGTCAGCTGGTGCTGTCCTGGGACGACACCCTGGCGGGCGGCATGGAGAGCGGCGACGGCTACAACGTCGTGCTGCACGAATTCGCGCATCAGCTCGATCACCGCTCCGGCGCCACCAACGGCGTGCCCGCCGGACTGGGGCGGCGCGAGCGCGCCGCCTGGGCAGCCGCCTTTCTGCCGGCCTACGAACACCACTACGCGCGCGTGGAGGCCGGTGAGGATACCTGGCTGGACCCTTATGCCGCGGAAAGTCCCGCGGAATTCTTCGCGGTGCTCACCGAGTATTTCTTCGAGCTGCCGCGCGAGCTGCGGGCGGAATATCCGGACGTCTACGCCCGGCTGCGGGACTACTACCGGGTCGATCCGGCCGACTGGCAGGCCACCTGATCCGGACCGGGAGCCGCGCCCTGGATTTCTCCGGGCCGGTCCGTATACTGTGCGCCGCGACGGTCCGCACCATCACCGCCGGGTGATGCCCGCAGACCGCACGCAGCTGTCAGCACCATCCCCCGGCGGAACATTCAGCCCCAGCCGCCCGTCCGCCGGCGCGCGGGGCCGCGATCCCAGGTTCATGCACAAGTCCAGCTTTCTCATCGCCATCGCGATCGCCGCGCTGACCATCATGGGGTGGGCGCTCTACAACAATCCGGACTCCGAGCCGGCCTGGCCGGAACGCATCCAGGGCTTCGCCTTCTCGCCCTACCACGCCAAGCAGGGACCCATCTGGAGCAAGTACCCCAGCGAGGAACAGATCGACGCCGATCTCGCGCTGCTGTCGGGCAAGACCCACGCGGTACGCACCTACACGGTGGAGCATACCCTGGGCGAGATCCCCCGGCTGGCGGAAAAGCACGGCATCAACGTCGCGCTGGGTGCCTGGGTGGATGCCAGGGACAAGAAGTCCTGGGCCGAAGTCGACCGCATGCTGCACATCGCCGCGCGCTCGCGCAATGTGGTGCGCGTCATCGTCGGCAACGAAGTGCTGCTGCGCAACGACATCCCCGTCAAGGAGCTGATCAAGTACCTGGACCACGCGCGCGAGCGCATCGACATCCCGGTGAGCACCGCCGAGCCGCCCTACATCTGGAAGGACAATCCCGAGCTCGTCGAGCACGTGGATTACATCACCGTGCATCTGCTGCCCTACTGGGAGGGCATTCACCTGAACGAAGGCGTGAACTACGCCATCGACAGTATCAACGAGCTGAAGCGGCTCTACCCCGGCAAGCCGATCGTCATCGGCGAGGTCGGCTGGCCCAGCAACGGCCGCACCCGCGGCGATGCGGTCGCCTCGGCCGCCAACGAGGGCGTGTTCCTGCGGCGCTTCCTCGACGTCGCGGCCAAGAAGGATTACGTGTACTACATCATGGAGGCCTTCGACCAGCCCTGGAAGCGGGAGACCGAAGGCGCCGTCGGCGCCTACTGGGGCGTCTACGACGTCGAGCGCCGGCCCAAGTTCCAGTTCTCCGAACCCATCGTGCGGATCCCCAACTGGCCGGTCCTGGCCGGCATCTCCGTGTTCGTGGCCTTCGTGACCTTCGCACTGCTGCTCATCGACAGCAAACGCCTCGCCACCCGCGGCCGCAGCTTCCTGGCGCTGGTCACCTATGCCGCCGCGACCGCCGCGGTGTGGATCGTCTACGACTATCTCAACCAGTATCTGACCGTCACCAGCGTGGTGGTCGGCCTGCTGCTGATGGTCGGCATGATCGGCGTGATCGTGGTGCTGCTCGCCGAGGCGCACGAATGGGCCGAGGCCCTCTGGACACGCGAGCACCGGCGGCTGTTCCGTCCCATCGCCGTGCCCGACGCGCAGCTGCCGAAGGTATCGGTGCACGTGCCGGCCTACAACGAGCCGCCGGAGATGATGATCGAGACGCTGAACGCCCTGGCCGCGCTCGATTATCCCGATTTCGAAGTCATCGTCATCGACAACAACACCCGGGACCCGGCCGTCTGGGAGCCGGTACGCGACCACTGCGCGACGCTGGGGCCGCGGTTCCGCTTCTTCCATGAGGATCCACTGGCCGGCTTCAAGGCCGGCGCGCTCAATTTCGCGCTGCGCCACACCGCCCCCGATGCGGAGATCGTTGCCGTCATCGACAGCGACTACATCGTCCATCCGCGCTGGCTGCGTGACCTCACGCCGCAGTTCGCCAACCAGCGCATCGGCATCGTACAGGCCCCGCAGGACTACCGCGACGCGCGCGACAACGCCTTCAAGGCCATGTGCTACGCGGAATACCGCGGTTTCTTCTACATCGGCATGATCACGCGCAACGAGCGCAACGCCATCATCCAGCACGGCACCATGACCATGGTGCGCAAATCGGCACTGGAGGCCGTGGACGGCTGGGCGGAGTGGTGCATCACCGAGGATGCGGAGCTGGGGCTGCGCATCTTCGAACAGGGCCTGGAGGCGACCTACATCCCCCGCAGCTACGGCCGCGGGCTGATGCCGGACACCTTCATAGACTTCAAGAAGCAGCGCTTCCGCTGGGCCTTCGGCTCGGTGCAGATCCTGCGCCGGCACGCCGGCCAGCTGCTGCGCCGCGGCAGGAGCCGGCTCACCGCCGGCCAGCGCTACCACTTCATCGCCGGCTGGCTGCCGTGGCTGGCCGACGGCGTCAACCTGGGCTTCAACATGGCGGCCCTGGGCTGGTCCTTCGCCATGCTCATGGCGCCCAACCATGTCGATCCGCCGCTGCTGGTCTTCTCCATCCTGCCGCTGGCCCTGTTCATCTTCAAGATCGGCAAGCTGGTGTATCTGTACCGCACCCGCGTCGGCGCCACCACCGTGCAGACCATCGGCGCGGCGCTCGCGGGCCTGTCACTCACCCACACCATCGGCGTGGCCATGCTCACCGGCTTCTTCGTGCGCAGCAAGCCCTTCTTCCGCACGCCCAAGCAGGCGCACAAACAGGCGCTGCTGAAGGCGCTGAGCGCGGCGCGCGAGGAAACACTGATGTGCATCGCGCTGTGGCTGGCGGGCGGCGCCATCATCTACAGCTTCGGCACCGAGACGCTGGATCTGCTGATGTGGGCGGTGATGCTGCTGCTGCAGTCCGTGCCCTACGCCGCCGCGCTGATCGTGTCCATCATCAGCGCTTTCCCGAGGCTGCCCGCCCGCTGGATCGGCGAGACCGGCAGCATGCAGCAGATGGCCCGCGCCGTACTCGACCCGCCCGAGCCGAAATTGCCGGAGAACTCCTGAAACCATGAGCCCCGACGGCGGGCCCCTCGCCGGGACCGCCCTTCACTCGGCGGGCAGCCCCTGCAGGATGTTGCCGCGCACGGGCGGGCTGAACACAGTGCGCCGGAGCAGATCGAGCGAGAACGGCTCGCGGCGGTTCCAGGGCATCAGTGACAGAAAGCGCGCCAGCGGACAGTAGTCGAACAGCACCATGGCGGTGGTGCCGGCGATCTGGATGAAGTAGATAAAATACAGTGGCTCCCACTGCCCGGCCAGCAGCAGGCCGAGATAGCTCACGCGCACCTGCACCGGGAAGGCCGTCAGGCCGCACTCACGCAGCATGAAGTGGATGGCCTGGACGGCGTTCAGGCCGATCGCCGCCGCAAAACCCGGCTCCCAGCCGAGCTCGGCGGCGATCAGCAGCGTGTCGGTGGCGGCCCAGTACAGCCAGCTGATGTTCCGCATGCGGTTCATGATTGTCATCTCCTCTGATTGCCATCTCCTCTGCAGGAGCGGCTTGCGGCCGC
>CAYWKV010000236.1:0-4240 GCA_964458835.1 uncultured Gammaproteobacteria bacterium
CGCACGTCCGGTGGTGTGGGAGGACGGCGGGGGTGACCCCGCCTCCTACCCGATGGCGGTGTCGGGGTTCAGGCAACACCCTTCAACGCGAAGGCGCCCCTTGGTCGAACCGGGGCAATGACACTTGCTCAAATCCTTCTTGGCCACGGAACCCACGGAACAACACGGAACCAGGCTTATTGTAAAAACCCGCAACTCGGCCGCGGAGGGATGACCCTGGGTTTGCGCAATGAACCTGGAACAAGCAGTTCACCACGAAGGACACAAAGAACACCAAGGTAAAGACAGACACTGCGGTGTTCGCAGCGCTTCACCCGGAGTGTGAAGCACTGAAACAAAGTGACTCTTGGAGTTTCTTTGCGGCCTTCGCGTCCTTTGTGGTGAAAATGGGTTTTTAAAGATAAGTGTTTTCCGTGTTGTTCCGTGGGTTTCGTGGCCATTTTTTCAAGACACCGGCCCAAAGAAGTGCCACTCCGCACAGGAGCGCCTTTGCGTTGGAGGTCGTTCGACCGGATCCGAACGCTACGACAGCATGCCGCGCAGGTTGGCCAGATGGGCGCGGCCGCGCTGCTGGCGCTGCTCGGGATCGACGGGGCCGCTGCGGCCCTCCCAGACCAGATCGTCGGCCGGCAGCTCGTTGAGGAAGCGGCTGGGCTCGCAGGTCTCCCATTCGCGCGCCCGCATGCGCCGGCTGCAGAAGCTGAAGGCCAGCGACTTGCGCGCGCGGGTGATGCCGACGTAGGCGAGGCGGCGTTCCTCCTCGAGGTTGTCCTCCTCCAGACTGACGCGGTGCGGCAGGATGCCCTCCTCCATGCCCACCAGGAAGACGTGCGGGAATTCCAGGCCCTTGGCGGCGTGCAGGGTCATCAGATGCACGCAGTTGCCGCCGGCCTCGTCCTTGTCGCGGTCGAGGATGTCCATCAGGCTCAGCCGGTTCACCAGTTCGGCGATGCCGGTCTCGCCGCCGATCTGCTCGGCCATCCGCTCCAGCCAGCTGATCAGATCGTCGACGTTCTGGATGCGGCGCGCGGCCTGATCGGGGTCGCGCGTGCTGTTCTCCAGCCATTGCAGATAACCCGTGGCGTTCAGCAGCTCCTTGAAGATCGCCACCGGGTTGCCGCGCTTGGCGCGGTCGGAGAAGTCCACGATCCACTGTGCGAACTCCTGCAGGCGGCCGAGCGCGCGGCCGGACAGCTGCTGCGTGAGGCCGAGCTCGAAGCAGGCGGCGAGCAGGCTGACGCCGCGCTCGCCGGCATAGGCGCCGAGCTTCTCCAGCGTCGACGGGCCGATCTCGCGCCGCGGCGTGTTGACGATGCGCAGGAAGGCGCGGTCGTCGTCCTCGTTGACCAGCAGGCGCAGATAGGCGACCAGGTCCTTCACCTCCGCATAGTCGAAGAACGACATGCCGCCCGACAGGTGATAGGGGATGCGGTGCTCGCGCAGCACCTTCTCGAACGGCCGCGACTGGTGGTTGCCGCGATACAGAATGGCGTAGTCGCCATCCTGCCCGCCCTGGGTGAATTTGTGGTGGAGCAGCTCGGACACCACGCGCTCGGCCTCGTGCTCGGGATCGCGGGCCGGCAGCACGCGCAGCTGCGTGCCGTAGCCGAGCTCGCTCCACAGCTTCTTCTCGAAGACGTGGTCGTTGTTGGCGATGAGCTGGTTGGCGCATTTCAGGATGCAGGCGGTGGAGCGGTAGTTCTGCTCCAGCTTGATGACCTTGAGGCGCGGAAAGTCATCCTGCAGGCGCTTGAGGTTCTCTGGCCGCGCGCCGCGCCAGGTGTAGATGGACTGGTCGTCGTCGCCCACTGCGGTGAACATGCCCAGCCGCCCGACCAGCTGCCGCACCAGTTCATACTGCGCACCGTTGGTGTCCTGGTATTCGTCGACCAGCAGATGGCGGACGCGCGTCTGCCAGCGCTCGCGGGCCTCGGCATCGGTCTGCAGCAGCGTCACCGGCGCGAGGATCAGGTCATCGAAGTCGAAGGCGTTGTAGGCCTTGAGATGGCGCTGGTATTCCTCATAGATACGCGCGGTGGCCACGTCGCGCTCGTCGGCAGCGGCCTCGAAGGCGGCCTCGGGCAGCAGCTGATCGTTCTTCCAGGCCGAGATGCGCCAGCGCGCCTTGTCCGGGTCCAGCCCGATGCGTGCTTTGCTGATCAGCTCGGTGATCAGATGCCCGCTGTCCTGGCTGTCGAAGATGGAGAAACCCGCCTTGAAGCCGAGGTGCTTGTGCTCGCGGCGCAGGATGTTCAGGCCGAGGGTGTGGAAGGTCGAGACGCTCAGGCCCCTGCTGCGCTCGCGCGGCAGCAGGCCTGCGACGCGCTCGCGCATCTCGCGCGCCGCCTTGTTGGTGAAGGTCACGGCCGTGATGTGCGCCGCGTCCATGCCGTGATTGCACACCAGATGGGCGATCTTCTGGGTGATGACGCGCGTCTTGCCGCTGCCGGCGCCGGCCAGCACCAGGAGCGGTCCGTCGACGTACTGGACGGCGGCGCGTTGGCGGGGATTCAGTTCGGACACGGCAGGCGCGGTTCGGCGTGGGGAAACGTCGCTGGGATTCTACCCGCTCGCAAGGGGCGCGGATATCTTGACCGCCGCCGGGATTGGGGGTAGCGGCCGTTCCGGCCCGTCAGGCGAACGGCATCCAGCCGTGGCTGCCGGCGACCGCGCCCGCCGCCGTGATCAGGCTCACGCCCAGCAGGATCCGGTGCATGCGCTGGATCAGCCGGAAGGTGCCGTCGGGGTCGCGTTCCGCCCGCTGCCGGAACCAGCGGTGCAGCACCAGCGGTTCCAGCACGAACAGCATGAGCGTGAACAGAATCCACACCAGGGTCATGGCATGCACCCACCAGAAGCCCGGTTGCAGGTAGCGCTCCCAGGCGTTCAGGGCGTGCAGCATGTAGAAGCCCGACAGGCCGGTGACCAGTGTGCTGATGCGCGACTGCGCGGCGAAGCGGTGCTCGATGCGTTCGAAGGTGTCCACCCGCTCGGCGGGAGACGCGAAGCTACGCACCGCCGGCAGCAGCACCGTGGTCACCATTGCAACCCCGCCGATCCAGAAGATCACGCCGAGCACATGCGCCGCGCGGGCGAGGATGAGTTCGTTCATGGTGCAGCGAGTATAGCGGATGAACGTGAAAATCGTATTGGCCACGGAAGCACGCGGAAATACACAGAAGGCGGGGATGCCGTGGGGTTTGCATTCCGTGTGCTTCCGTGTGTTTCCGTGGCCAATACGATTTTCGGGATGACCCGCGCAGCCAATGGGCGGCCACCACGCCCGAAGCGTCGTCCTGGAGCTGCGGTCAGTGGCGCGCCCGGTCCAGGTTGCGGTAGCCCAGCGCCTCGCCCAGGTGTTCGGCGGTGATGGCTTCCGTCGCATCCAGATCGGCGATGCTGCGCGCCACGCGCAGGATGCGGTGATAGCCGCGCGCCGACAGGCCGAGCCGGTCCAGTGCGCGCCGCAGCAACGCCGCCTCGGCCGGGCCGAGCCGGCAATGGTGGTCCAGTGCGGCGCCGCCGAGCTGCGCGTTGGTGCAGCCCTGCCGCGTCTGCTGGCATTGCCGCGCCGCGCTCACGCGCGCACGCACCGCGGCGCTGGCCTCGCCGCACGGGCCCTGCAGCTCCCGCGAGGGCAGGCGCGGCACCTCCACCTGCAGATCGATGCGGTCGAGCAGCGGCCCGGAGATGCGCTGCCGGTAGCGCTGGATCTGATCCGGCGCGCAGCGGCAGCGGCCGCCGGGGTCGCCGAGATAGCCGCAGGGGCAGGGATTCATCGCCGCGACCAGCTGGAAGCGGGCCGGGAACTCCGCCTGGCGCGCGGCGCGCGAGATGGTGATGTGGCCGTTCTCCAGCGGTTCGCGCAGCACCTCCAGCACCTTGCGGTCGAACTCCGGCAGTTCGTCCAGGAACAGCACGCCGTGATGGGCCAGCGAGATCTCGCCCGGCCGCGGTGAGGAGCCGCCGCCGACCAGCGCTACCGCCGAGGCGGTATGGTGCGGCGCGCGGAAGGGGCGGCGGCGCCAGTGCGTGTGGTGGAAGCCCTGCGCGCTGATGGAGGCGATGGCGGCGGATTCCAGCGCCTCGGTCTCGGTCATGGGCGGCAGGATGCCGGGCAGGCGGCTGGCGAGCAGGCTCTTGCCGGTGCCGGGCGGCCCGGTCAGCAGCAGGCTGTGGCCGCCGGCGGCCGCCACCACCAGCGCCCGCCGCGCCCGCCCCAGCCCCAGTCTCGTAAACA
>CAYWKV010000237.1:0-4233 GCA_964458835.1 uncultured Gammaproteobacteria bacterium
GCCACGCGGCGTGCCGCCCCGCCGCCCTCCCGGACCACGGCGCCACGCGCGCAGCCGCCGGTGAAGTCCGCACCCGCGCCGCACCCGCCCGCAGCGGTGGGCCCGTTGCGCTGGCAATGGCCTGTGCAGGGGCGGATCCTGCGCTCATTCGACGCTAACGTCTCGGGAAAGAAGGGCATAAGCATAGGCGGCTCCGACGGCGATCGGATCCGTGCCGCGGCCGATGGTCAGGTGGTCTATGCAGGCAGTGGACTTGTCGGTTACGGGCGGCTTATCATCGTGAAGCATAACGATAACTATCTAAGTGCCTACGGACACAACCGTAATTTGCTGGTGAAGGAAGGCGACGTGGTACGCGCCGGACAGGTGATCGCCGAGATGGGCAGTAGCGGCACCAACCGTACGCAGTTGCACTTCGAGATCCGGCAGAATGGAAAGTCGGTGGATCCGCTCCGCTACCTGCCGCCCCGCGGCTAGTGCGGTCCAGGGAGCACGACGCAAAAGGATGAGGTGCGGCCGCGGCGGGCCGCGACCCGGCGAGGAGGGATGCATGGCGAAGAGTCGCAAGGTTCGCGGGGAAACGGCGGCAGGCGATATCGGAGTCGGTGGTGACAGCGCCGACCTACCGGATGTCGTGCCGGGCGATCTGGAACCCGAGGCCTCGGATGTCGAGCTTGCCGCGGCGGCTGAGACCGACGAACCGGATGCCGAAGAGAACATCGTCTTCGAGCCCGGCGACATACCCGGCTCCCATCTGGATGCCACGCGTCTGTATCTGAACGAAATCGGTTTTTCCCCGCTGCTGTCGGCCGAGGAAGAGGTCTATTATGCGCGCCTCGCCCAGAAGGGCGAAGAGAGTGCGCGGCAGCGCATGATCGAATCCAATCTGCGTCTCGTCGTGAAGATCGCGCGCCGCTACATGAACCGCGGACTGGCGTTGCTCGATCTCATCGAAGAAGGCAACCTCGGCCTGATCCGCGCGGTGGAGAAATTCGATCCGGAGCGCGGCTTCCGCTTCTCCACCTATGCGACCTGGTGGATCCGCCAGACCATCGAGCGCGCCATCATGAATCAGACGCGCACGATCCGCCTTCCCATCCATGTGGTGAAGGAGATCAATGTCTATTTGCGCGCCGCACGCAAGCTGGCTCAGACCCTCGACCATGAGCCGTCGGCCGAGGAGATCGCCACGCTGCTCGACAAGCCGCTGCCGGAAGTGGAACGCATGCTCAGCCTCAACGAGCGTGTCGCCTCGGTGGATTCGCCGATCGGCCACGACAGCGACCGCTCCCTGCTGGACGCGATCCCCGATGAGAACAATCCCGATCCGTCCGAACTGCTGGCCGACGATGACGTCTACGCCAATCTGGAACTCTGGCTGCAACAGCTCAATGAGAAGCAGCGCGACGTGGTCGAGCGGCGCTTCGGCCTGCACGGTCACAAGATCTGCACCCTGGAGGAGGTCGGCAACGAGATCGGTGTCACCCGCGAGCGCGTGCGCCAGATCCAGATGGACGCCCTGAAGCGCCTGCGCGAGATCCTCGAGCACGAGGGTTTCTCGTCGGACGCGCTGTTCCGCTAGCCGGGAAGGCGGCCGCGGAAGCCGCGAACATCCGGCAGCACCGCTGTCCCATAAACCCAAAAACCGGATGTGCCACGGAAGCACACGGAAGGCGGGGATATGGCCGGTTTTACATTCCGTGTCCTTCCGTGTATTTCCGTGGCCATCATGTTGGCTACGCCAGGGCGTAGTCGCGCCGGGTGGGCCGCCGCGGGTTTCGTGGCTAGGCGCTTTCCGTCGCCGCCGGCTCGATGTCCGGCCCGAGCAGGATCGCGATCCAGCGCGTCTCCTCGTTGGCGTCCAGCGCGAGCTTGGCGGTCATGGTGAGCGGTACCGAGAGGATCATGCCCACCGGCCCCAGCACCCAGCCCCAGAACACCAGGGACAGGAACACCACCAGCGTCGACAGTCCCAGGCCGCGGCCCATGTAGCGCGGCTCGACGATGTTGCCCATCACCATGTTCACCGCCACGTAGCCGGCTGCGGTCAGCGCGGCGGAGCCCCAGCCGAACTGCAGCAGCGCGAGCAGCACC
The DNA here is from genome assembly GCA_964458835.1 of uncultured Gammaproteobacteria bacterium. GTDB lineage: Bacteria > Pseudomonadota > Gammaproteobacteria > Thiohalobacterales > Thiohalobacteraceae > JAHJQQ01. Next base: position 2,095 of record CAYWKV010000237.1, read on the forward strand.
GCCGGCACCGCGGCGATGATGGAGCCGATGTTGGGGATGTAGTTCAGCAGAAAGGCGAGGGCGCCCCACAGCAGCGGATAGTCCACGCCGAGGATCATCAGCCAGACAGCGATGAGGGCGCCGGTGGCCAGGCTGACCAGCGTCTTGATGACCGCGTAGCGCTTGAGGTTCTCGCTGAACGCGGCGAAATGCGCGAAGGTCTTCGCCGGATCGTCCACCGCCAGGCCGATCTTGTGCGGAAAGCTCGAGGCCTCGAACAGCATGAAGACCACGGTGAGTACGATCAGCAGGGCGTTGGTCATGACGTTGCCCACCCCCGCCAGCACGCCGGTCGCGAGCCGCATCGCCGCACCCGGATCGATGACGCTCAGCAGCGTTTCCCGCGGCAGGTCGATGCCGCGCGCATTCAGCCAGCCGATCAGTTTGCCCAGCTCGCCCTGCAGGCGCTCCTGATAGCCGGGCAGGGCACGATAGAAATCATCCAGCGAGGTGCCGGCCAGCGCGACGAACAGCAGCGTCACGCCGACGATGCCGACGAGCACGATGGCGATCGCGGCCGCCGTGGGCAGGCCGCGGCGCTGCAGCCAGTACATCGGCGGCACGCTGATGACGGCGATGAATAGCGACAGCAGGAACGGCACGAGCATGGCCTGCGAGGCGCGCATGCCGGCGATGACGACCACCAGCGCCGCGAGGACCAGCAGGGTGCGGACGACGGTCTGGGAACGGTCGGGCAGCATCGGACTCATCCTGAAAAACTCGTTTCAGCCGCGGAAGCGCACGGACCAGGCTTCAGGGGCCGCCCGCGGCCGCGCTCCGCGCGCGGATGACGCCGGCGAGTGCGCGCATCATGTCCGCGGCGACGTGGCGCCGCCCGGTCTCGTTCAGATGGCCGCCGTCGTGGGTGTAGGCGCCGATCAGGCTGTAGTAGGTCTTGCCGTCCTTGACGAAGCTCTCGCGCCGGCCGTCCGGGTAGGTCGACTCGCTGGCGGCGATGTCGAAGATCGGATCGCCGGCATAGGTGCTGCGCAGGTGCTCGTTGAATTGGTTGCGCTTGATGTTGGCGAGCTTGGACCGGTTCGGCTTGCCCATGATTTCCCGGATCCATACGCCCGGACCACTCGCGGTATGGCGCAGCGGCGACGTGACGTGCACGAAGGTGATGTCCGGGTGGCGGGCCTTGAGATCGTCCAGGGTGCGGCGGTAATAGCCGAAGATGGCGTCCACGTCGGAGTTCTCGTCGATGTCGATGTAGCAGAACTTCAGCAGCGCGTAGTCGATTCTGCCGGCCAGTGCGCCGACCTGGCGCTTGAAGTCGTCGCACTTGCTGGCCGGCTGGGTGTTCTCGCCCACGCGTGAATGCAGCAGGAAGGCGTCCGGCAGATCGGGGGCGGTCTCACCCATTTCCAGCACGGTGATCCCGGCCGTTCCGAGATCGTTCTGCAGATCCTCGAGCCCCTGCATCACGTTGCGGCCGACCGACTGATGGCCGAAGAAGATGCGGGCGCCGCCCACGGTCGCCAGGTCCTGCTGAAGTGCGTCTGTCATACGAAAGGGCTCTGCGGTCGGTTCGGGTTGGCAGGCAGTCAGTGCCGCCAGCATGAGGATCGGGGCAATACGGATCAATGGCTTCATGGCTGCGGGTCTCGTGCGTGCGGGAGAGGGCTCGTCGGTACCGTCAGATCATCAGCAGCGCGGCCGCGACCCGCCGCTGTTCGCCGAGCAGGATATTATAGGTGCGGCAGGCGGCCGGGGTGTCCATCACCTCGACGCCGATGCCGCGGCGCTGGATCTCGCCGGTCAGGCGCGGGTGCGGAAAGCGCAGCCGCGCGCCGGTGCCGAGGATCAGGATCTCCGGCTCGAGAGCCAGCGCCAGGGCCAGGTGGGCGGCGCTGAGATCCTCGAACGCCTGCGGCGGCCAGTCGCGGATCAGCCGGTCGGGAGACACGATCAGGCTGTGCCTCAGGGTCTCGTGATTCACGGTGACCTGTCCGGAGGCATAGGCCTGAATACGGTACCGTCCGGTATTGTCGTCTTCGGCGAAACGCATGGGGTTCAAAGGACTTGGGTCGAGTGGGTTTCGCGCCCAGCGTAACACCTTGGCCGGGGAGGATCACCCGCCCCCGTGCGGCCTCTGGC
>CAYWKV010000238.1:0-4220 GCA_964458835.1 uncultured Gammaproteobacteria bacterium
TGGGTTTCGTGGCAAAAAGGGTTTCGTCCGTGCTTTCCGTGTTTTCCGTGGCCGGTTTTGTGTTTCGTGGGTTTCGTGGCCATCCAGGATTCCGGCCTTCCTCGTCACCCCAGCCCCCGGCGTATAATCGCCGGCCATGCTCGCGGACTTCTTCAATACCCTGCTCGCCTGGATTCAGCAGAATCCGCACTGGGCGTATCTCGGGGTGTTCCTGATCTCGGCCGGGGAGTCGCTGGCCATCGTCGGGCTGTTCCTGCCGGGGGTGGCGATCATGTTCGGCATCGGCACGCTGGTGGCGGCCGGCGCGCTGGAGCTGTGGCCGACGCTGGCGTGGGCGGCCGCCGGCGCCGTGCTCGGCGACGGTGCGAGCTTCTGGCTGGGGCGACACTTCCATCAGCGCCTGCGCGTGATCTGGCCGTTCCGGCGCTATCCGGCGCTGATGAACCGGGGCGTCGATTTCTTCCACCGCCACGGCGGCAAGAGCGTCGTCCTGGCGCGCTTCCTCGGCCCGGTGCGGCCGATCCTGCCGGCGGTGGCGGGCATGCTGGACATGCCGCCGCGGCGCTTCCTCGCGGTCAACGTCGTCTCCGCTCTGCTCTGGGCGCCGGCCTACATCCTGCCCGGGGTCGTCTTCGGCGCCTCGCTGGGGCTCGCCGCCGAAGTGGCCGGCCGGCTGGCGGCGCTGGCCCTGGTGCTGGTGGCGGTGATCTGGGTCGGCCTGTGGCTGGTGCGGCGCTCGCTGCGCTTCCTGCAGCCGCGCGCCGGCTTTCTGCTCGCCCGCACCCTGGACTGGAGCCGCGGACGCCGCTGGGCGGGGCCGCTGGTCGCCGCGGTGCTGGAGCCCGACCATGCCGAAGCCCGCGGCCTGGCCGCGCTGGTGGCGCTGCTCGCGCTCGCCAGTGTGGTGACGACCTGGCTGTTCGGCGGCTGGCTGAGCGGGCTGGATCTGTATCTGTTCGAGGCCCTGGACAGCCTGCGCACACCGCTCGCCGACCGCGTGATGGTCTTCGTCACCGGCCTCGGTGACCGGGTCGTGCTGTTCGGCGTGCTGCTGGCCGGCGGCACCTGGCTGGCGTTGCGGCGCACCTACGGGGCGGCGCTGCACTGGCTGGCGGCCGCCGTCTCGACCGCGGTCCTGACGCGGCTGCTGAAGCTCAGTGTCGCGGCGCCACGCCCGCTCGATCTGTACGACGGTATCAGCGCCTTCAGCTTCCCCAGCGCCCACACCAGCGGGAGTGTGGCGGTCTACGGTTTCCTGGCGGTACTGATCGCGCGCGAACTGCCGTTGCAGCGGCGCTGGCTGCCCTACACGGCCGCCGCCCTGCTGGTCATCCCCATCGGCTTCTCGCGGCTGTACCTGGGCGCGCACTGGCTGTCGGACGTGCTCGGCGGTCTGGTGCTGGGGCTCGCCTGTCTCGCCCTGTTCGGCATCGCCTACCGGCGCCACCCGGCACACCCGCTGCGCTGGCCGACCCTGACCGCCGTAACGCTGGCGGCGCTCGCCACGCTCACGGCGTGGCACATCCACACCGGCTTCGACCAACGGCTCGCCCGCTATGCGCCGGCGCCGGAGACGGTCACGCACGCCGCCGCGGCCTGGTGGGATGGCGCGTGGCAGGTGCTGCCGGCCCAGCGCCACGACTTCCGCACCTACGACCGCCAGCCCCTCAACGTCCAGTACGCCGGCGATCCCGCCGCACTGGCCGATGCGCTCGCCCCGGCCGGCTGGCACCGTCCGCCGCCCCTGTCGGCGACCGGCGCGCTGCAGTGGCTGGCGCCGAGTCCGGAGCTGGACGCGCTGCCGGTGCTGCCGCAGGTGCACGACGGGCTGCACGACGAACTGCGCCTGGTGCGCGCCGCGGGCGACGGCCGGCACCTGTACGTGCTGCGCCTGTGGCCGACCGCCTGGCGCCTCGACGGGACGGCGCCGCTGTGGCTCGGCAGCGTGACCGAGCTGCACCTCGACCGGCGGCTGCACGTCTTCAGCTATCTGGTGACCGGCCCCGACGCCGCCGCGGCGCTGGCGCGGGCCGTTGCCGATCTGGCACCGCACTGCGAGACCGGGCACCGCCAGCGCGACGGCACGGTGCTGGACGTGCTGCTGGTGCGGGACTGCGCGGCGGGTTCATAGGGTCCCACCCCGGGTTCGGCCTGGCCACGAAATCCACGGAACCCAAAACCGGCCACGGAAAACACGGAAAGCACGGACAAAACCTTTTTTGCCACGAAACCCACGAAATCCACGAAAGGTATTTTCTGTGAACCCGCCTGGTCGATTTTCGTGGGTTTCGTGGGTTTCGTGGCTATGACTTGTTCTTTGTCCGTGCTTTCCGTGTTTTCCGTGGCCCGTTTTTGGCTTTCGTGGATTTCGTGGGTTTCGTGGCTGATTTTGTGTTCCGTGGCTTTCGTGGCCGCGCGCTTTTTGAGTGGCCCGCGGCGGGCCGGGAACAGCCTCACCCGTGGGTGAGGTGCGCCGCGACGGCGGCGAGCCGCGCGAGGACGTCGTCCTCCTCGAGCAGGGCCTGCTTCTTCAGGGGATCGAAGGGCAGGAATTCCAGCAGGCGCGCGCCCACCCAGCCGGCGTCGTCGAGGTGGCGCGGCAGATCCCGGTAGGGGGCATCGAGGTTGTCCAGCAGGGTATCCAGCAGTCGCGCCAGCCGCGCGTAGGCCACCGGCAGCGGCTGCGGCGGCGGATCGTCGAGATAGTCGATCTCGGCCACGATCAGCTGATCGGCGCGCACCGTCCGGTCCGTGATGCGGAAGCGGCGTTCGCCCTGGGCGGTGATCAGCAGCAGCCCTTCCGGCGTCCTGTCCCAGTCGCGGATGCGCGCCAGCGTGCCCAGCCCGTGGCAGTCCGGCGCCGCACCGGCCTCGTGACCCGCGCGGATCAGGCAGACGCCGAAGCCGTGGTCGTTGCGCAGGCAGTCGCTGATCATGTCCAGGTAGCGCGCCTCGAACACGCGCAGCGCCAGCACGCCGCCGGGAAACAGCACGGTGTGCAGCGGAAACAGCGGCAGCCGATGTGCGCTCATGCGTTCAGGCCTCGGGCGGCTGATGGCCACGACATCCCATTAGGGAACCTCTGATTAATTCCTTGTACCGTCATTGCGAGCGAAGCAATCTCCTTCGACGGCAGATCAACAGCTTGGAGATTGCCGCGTCGCTGCGCTCCTCGCAATGACGAATTAATCAGAGGTTCCTTAGAAGAAACCCAGCCACGGACAACACGGAACACACGGATAAAACCTTTTTTAGCCACGAAACCCACGAAATCCGCGAAATCCAAAATCAGCCACGGAAAACACGGAAAGCACGGACGCATTGAAAGCTACACACCTCATTTTGGAGAGACGGGTTTCCCCCTCATAAGCTTTCGTGGGTTTCGTGGGTTTCGTGGCTGAAAAAGGTTTTATCCGTGTGTTCCGTGTTTTCCGTGGCCGATTTCGGGTTTCGTGGCTCTCCGCTCAATCACTCCCCCCAGCGCCGCGCGAGCGCGTGGGGGATGTCGAGCTGATCGAGAATCCGGGCGACGACGAAATCGACGATGTCGTCGAGCGACTGCGGGCGGTGATAGAAACCCGGGTTGGGCGGCAGCACCACCGCGCCGAGACGCGCAAGCTTGAGCATATTCTCGAGATGGATTGCGGAAAAGGGGGTCTCGCGCGGCACCAGGATCAGGCGGCGGCCTTCCTTGAGGACCACGTCGGCGGCGCGCAGGATGAGGTTGTCGCTCAGGCCGGCGGCGATGCCGGCCAGGGTCCCCATGGTGCAGGGGCAGACCACCAGTGCCCGCGGGGCGCTGGAACCGCTGGCCAGCGGCGCCGTCCATTCCTTCTGCCCGAACACGCGCACCTGCTCGGGACGCGCTCCATAGCGCTCGCCGAGTAACCGCTGGATCTCCGCGGACCGGCCCGGCAGCTTCAGGTCCGTCTCCATGCCGACGACGATCTGCCCCGGCTCGGACACCATCAGCCACACCGCCTCGCCCGCCTCGATCAGGCACTGTAGCAGCCGCAGCGCATACTGCGCTCCGGAGGCCCCGGTGATGGCCAGTGCGATGGGTCGTCGCGCGGGTGTGGTCATAGTCGGCGTAGCCTACAGCGGTTGATATGGGTGTTCAAAGGGTGGAGTGAGGCGTGAGGCGGTGGGGGGGGGTGGGGGGGGGGGGGGGGGGGGGGGGGGGGGGGGGGGGGGGTGGGGGGGGAGGGGGGGGGGGGGGG
>CAYWKV010000239.1:0-4166 GCA_964458835.1 uncultured Gammaproteobacteria bacterium
TTTTCGTGGGTTTCGTGGATTTCGTGGCGCTTTCCGGTTTTGTCCGTGTTTTCCGCGTCTTCCGTGGCGCTTTTTGACGCCCCTAGCCCACCCACGCCCGGGCGTTGCGGAACATGCGCAGCCAGGGGCCGTCCTCCAGCCAGTCGTCGGGGTGCCAGGAGTGCTGCACGGCGCGGAACACGCGTTCGGGGTGCGGCATCATGATGGTGAAGCGGCCGTCGGGGGTGGTGAGCCCCGTGATGCCTCCCGGCGAGCCGTTGGGGTTCAATGGATAGATCTCGGTCGGGCGGCCGTAGTGATCCAGATAGCGGGCCGTGACCAGGTGCGCCGCCGCAGCCCGCTGCGCGCCATCGGGCGCGGCGAACTCGGCGCGTCCCTCGCCATGCGCGACGGCGATGGGCATGCGCGAGCCGTGCATGCCGGCGAAGAACAGCGAGGCCGAAGGCAGGATCTCCACCAGCGAGAAGCGCGCCTCGAACTGCTCGGACAGATTGCGCCGGAAACGCGGCCAAGGGTCGGCGCCCGGTATGAGTTCCTTCAGGCCCGACATCATCTGGCAGCCGTTGCACACGCCCAGGCCGAAGCTGTCGGGACGGGCGAAGAAGGCGGCGAACTCGTCGCGCGCCCGGGCGTTGAACAGGATCGACTTGGCCCAGCCCTGGCCGGCGCCGAGCACATCGCCGTAGGAGAAGCCGCCGCAGGCGACGAAGCCCTTGAAGCCGGACAGACTCATACGCCCGCCGAGGATGTCGCTCATGTGCACGTCGACGCACTCGAAGCCGGCGCGCGTGAAGGCCGCGGCCATCTCGATCTGGCCGTTCACGCCCTGCTCGCGCAGGACGGCCATGCGCGGCCGCGCGCCGTGGTTGATGTAGGGGGCGGCGATGTTGTCCTCGGGATCGAAATTCAGCTTGACCCGGATGCCCGGGTCCTGCCGGTCCAGCAGCAGGTCGAACTCCTGTCGCGCGCACTGCGGATTGTCGCGCAGCGTCTGCATGCGGTAGGTCGTCTCGCTCCAGGCGCGCTGCAGATCGATGCGCGACTCGTCGAGCAGGATGCGGGCGTCGTGGCTGATGCGGATGCGGTCGTCGTCCTCGTGGGTGCCGATCACGTGGCTGTGGCGCGCGAAACCATGCTCGCGCAGGATCGCCAGCGCCGTCTCGGTATCACAGTGCAGCACCTGGATGACGGCGCCAAGTTCCTCGGCGAACAGCGCCGCGACCGGGTCGCCGCCCGGACCGGCAACAAGTTCGTCGAGCTGGATGTCGATGCCGGTGTGGCCGGCGAAGGCCATCTCGCACAGGGTCGCGAACAGACCGCCGTCGGAGCGGTCGTGATAGGCGATGACCAGATCTTCGCGGATCAGCTCGCGGATCGCCGCGAAGAAGGCCTTCACCGCGTGCGGATCGTCGAGATCCGGTGCGTGATGGCCGACCTGCTTGTGGACCTGCGCCAGCGCCGACCCGGCGATGCGGTTGCGGCCCTTGCCCAGATCGATGAGGATCAGGTCGGTATCGCCGAGATCGGTACGCAGCTGCGGCGTGCGCGTGCGGCGCACGTCGGCGACCGGCGCGAAGGCGGTGACGATCAGCGACACCGGCGCGGTGACCTCGCGCGCCTCGCCCCGCTCCTGCCACACCGTCTTCATGGACAGCGAATCCTTGCCGACCGGGATGGCGATGCCGAGCGCGGGACACAGCTCCCTGCCCACGGCGCGCACGGTATCGAACAGGTTGGCGTCCTCGCCCGGATGGCCGGCCGGCGCCATCCAGTTCGCCGACAGGCGGATGTCCGAGAGGCGCTCGATGTCGGCGCAGGCGATGTTGGTGAGCGCCTCGCCGACCGCCATGCGGCCCGACGCGGGCGCATCGACCAGGGCGATCGGCGTGCGCTCGCCCATGGCCATGGCCTCGCCGGTGTAGCCGCGGTAGTCGGTGCTGGTGACGGCGGCGTCGGCGACCGGCACCTGCCAGGGACCGACCATCTGGTCGCGCGTCACCGTGCCGGTCACGCTGCGGTCGCCGATGCTGATCAGGAAGGTCTTGTTGGCCACCGCCGGCAGGCGCAGCACGCGGTAGGCCGCCTCGCGCACGTCGACCGCGCGGGTATCGAACTCGGGCTTGGCGAAGGTGCGGTGGTGCACGTCGCGCAGCATCTTCGGCGGCTTGCCGAGCAGCAGCGCCAGCGGCAGATCGACGGGCAGGTTCTCGAAATGGCCGTCGCCGACGACGAGCTGCTGTTCCTCGGTGGCCTCGCCGACCACCTCGAAGGGACAGCGCTCGCGCTCGCAGATCGCCTGGAACTGCTCGATGCGCTCAGGCGCCACCGCCAGCACGTAGCGTTCCTGCGCTTCGTTGCACCAGATCTGCATGGGCGACATGCCGGGATCGTCGTTCGGAATGGCGCGCAGCTCGAAGCGCGCACCGCGGCCGCTGTCGTTGACCAGCTCCGGCAGCGCGTTGGACAGGCCGCCGGCGCCGACGTCATGGATGGAGACGATGGGGTTGTCCGCGCCCATGGCCCAGCAGCGGTCGATGACCTCCTGGGCGCGGCGCTGCATCTCGGGATTGCCGCGCTGCACCGAGGCGAAATCCAGGTCTTCGGCGCTGCTGCCGGTGGCCATGCTCGAGGCAGCACCGCCGCCCAGGCCGATCAGCATCGCCGGCCCGCCGAGCACCACCAGCTGCGCGCCGGGCGGGATGTCGCCCTTCTCGATGTGCCCGCCGCGGATGTTGCCGTAGCCGCCGGCGATCATGATCGGCTTGTGGTAGCCGCGGAGCTCGTCGCCGGTCGGCCCCGGCACGCGCTCTTCGAAGGTGCGGAAATAGCCGCACAGGTTCGGGCGGCCGAATTCGTTGTTGAACGCGGCCGCGCCGAGCGGACCCTCGATCATGATGTCGAGCGCCGAGACGATGCGCGCCGGCCTGCCGAAGTCCGTTTCCCAGGGCTGCTCGAAGCCGGGGATGCGCAGATTGGATACCGAGAAACCGCACAGACCCGCCTTGGGCTTGCTGCCGCGGCCCGTGGCGCCCTCGTCGCGGATCTCGCCGCCGGAGCCGGTGGCCGCGCCGGGGAACGGCGAGATCGCGGTCGGGTGGTTGTGCGTCTCCACCTTCATCAGGATGTGCACGTCCTCGCCGTGCTCGGCGTACACGCCCTGCGCGTCAGGGAAGAAGCGCTGCGCGCTGAAGCCCCGCATGACGGCGGCGTTGTCCTCGTAGGCGGACAGCACGCCCTCGGGGCTGGCCCGGTAGGTCTCGCGGATCATGCCGAACAGCGACACGTCCTGCGGCTGGCCGTCGATGACCCAGTCGGCATTGAAGATCTTGTGCCGGCAGTGCTCGGAATTGGCCTGCGCGAACATCATCAGTTCGACGTCGGTGGGATTGCGCTTCAGGCCCGTGAAGCTCTCGACCAGATAGTCGATCTCATCGTCCGACAGCGCCAGCCCCAGCGAGCGGTTGGCCTCCACCAGCGCGGTGCGGCCACCGCGTACGATATCCACCGTGGTCAACGGCGCGGGTTCCGCCGTGCGGAACAGCGCGACGGCCTCGTCGGCAGCGGCCAGCACGGTCTCGGTCATGCGATCGTGCAGCAGCTGCACGAGCTGCGCGCGCTCGTGATCACTGAGCGCGCGGCCGCCCTGCAGGCGCAGCCGGTAGGCGATGCCGCGCTCGATGCGGTGGATACGGTCCAGCCCGCAGTTGCGGGCGATGTCGGTGGCCTTGCTGGCCCAGGGTGAGATGGTGCCGAGGCGCGGCACCACCAGGAACAGCTGCGCGTCCGCGGGCGGCGGCGGGCCCGTCACGCCGTCGTCGAGGAGGCGCTCCAGGATGGCCCGGTCGGCCGCCTCGAGCTGCCGCTCGAGATCGACGAAATGCCAGTATTCGGTGTGGATGATCTCCAGCTCCGGGACGACTTCCCGGGCACGGGCCAGCAGCTTTTCGGTGCGGAAACTGGAAAGGGCGGGACCGCCGGGGATGTGCAGCATGTGTCCGTCTCGATCAGATTGGGGTCGGTGACAGTCGCCGGGAGGCGCTCATGATACTGGCGGGGACGGGCAGGGTCGAGGGACTAGGGACTAGGGGCTAGGGGCTAGGGGCTAGGGACTAGGTAAGACGCTTCGGCTTGGTTTCACTCTTAGCTAGCCCCTAGCCCCCTAGCCC
>CAYWKV010000240.1:0-4095 GCA_964458835.1 uncultured Gammaproteobacteria bacterium
AGTTCGCAGGCGGTGAGCCGGTCGGTCCAGACCACGGTCCACGTCGCCGTCGAGGACTCGCCCGCTACGGCGGCGGCGGCCTCTTCCGGCTCGACGCCCGGCTGCGGCGTGATGCGGAACAGCGCGATGACGTCGGTGTCCTTCGGTTGGTAATCGGGCTCCCAATAGCCCATCTTTCTGTAGGGAATAACGCCGGACTTGTAGCGTTCCTTGGCGCTGGTGATGGTTTCGCTCTTACCCATGTTCGCCTCCGATGTGTCGTCGACCCATGAACCACTGAGAATCCCCACCACTTATATCCTTGATGCAACGCAGTGCGGCGGATACGGTGGGGGCAGATCGATGCTGCCGAATCGAGGCTATAAATAACAGTTGATATTTTCGATGCTCCGGATAGACGGAAGTCTATGCAGCGCAATCCCCGACAATCCTTCATCGCGAGGAACGCATGCGCCACAGCACACTGCGACAACTCGAGGTCTTCGAGGCGATCGCGCGCCTCGGCAGCTTCACGCGTGCCGCCGAAGAGCTTTTTCTGACACAGCCGACGGTGTCGATGCAGATCAAGAAACTTGCCGATGCCGTCGGCCTGCCGCTGTTCGAGCAGGTCGGCAAGAAGATCTTCCTCACCGCCGCCGGCCGCGAGCTGCAGAAGACCTGCCGCGAGATCTTCAAGCACTTCGCACATTTCGAAATGGCGGTGGCGGACATGAAAGGGCTGAAGTGCGGTTCGCTGCGGCTGGCCGTGGTCACCACGGCGAAATATTTCGCACCGCGCCTGCTCGGCCCGTTCTGCCAGCGTTATCCCGGCGTCGAAGTATCACTCAAGGTATCGAACCGCGAGCGCGTGCTGGAGCGCATGCATGACAACGAGGACGATCTCTACATCCTCGGCCAGCCCCCCGAGGACATCGACGCGGTCGCCGATCCGTTCCTGGAGAACCCGCTGGTCGTGCTGGCGCCCGCCGACCACCCGCTGGCGGGCAAGAAGCGGATCCCGCTTGCGCGCCTCGCCAAGGAGCCATTCCTGCTGCGGGAGCCCGGATCGGGTACGCGCGCGGCCTGCGAACGGCTGTTCGCGGAACACGGCATGTCATTGAAGGTGCGCATGGTGCTCGGCAGCAACGAGGCCATCAAGCAGGCGATCGTGGGCGGATTGGGGGTGTCGGTGCTGTCGCGGCATACGCTGGCGCTGGACGCGCCGCTCGGACAACTGGCCATTCTAAACGTCGAGGGCTTTCCGATCCCGCGTCACTGGTACGTGGCGTACCCGCGCGGCAAGCAGCTGTCGGTCGTCGCGCACGCTTTCCTCGAGTACCTCAAATCAAACCCTGAATCGCTGCCGGTGCGGCGCAGGGAGGCACGGCGGAAACGCTGACGGGATCGCGCCACAGGGGACAGACTTGAGGAGCCTTTGATTTGCTGGTCATTGCGGGAATGCCTCGACCCGAGGGATAAGGTACCCGTAATGAACCCCGAACCGTTTGCCATGGCGCTGTAGGAGCGGGCTTTGCCCGCGAACCGATCTACGCAGGACCGTTCGCGGACAAAACCCGCTCCTACACGCGCCAACCGGTTAGGTAATACTCGATAATCAGAGGCTCCCTAAGTCTGCTCCTGAGCATGGTTACTTCGTTATGGTCGCGAACAGGACCGGCAGCTTTTCCGGCAGGCGGTCGACGTTGTCCACGATCGTGTAGTTGCTCCCGCCGAAGATGCGCTTGACGTAGTTGTCGGCGTTCGGGTCCAGCGTCAGACAATAGGTCATGATGCCCTTGCCGTAGAGTTCCTCCACCGCCTTCCTGGTGTCGTAGCGCAGATGCTGCGGATCACGCTCGTCGATGTCCGCCGGCTCGCCGTCGGTGACCAGCAGGAGCAGCTTGCGCCGCTCGGGCTGCTTGAGCAGATGCTGGGCCGCATGACGCATCGCCGCGCCCATGCGCGTGGACAGACCACCCGTCATGCCCGCCAGGCGCGCCTTGACGTCATCGGTGAACTTCTCCTTGAAGTCCTTGAAGCGATAGTAGTGCACGTCATGGCGGCCGTCGGAGTTGAAGCCGTGGATGGCGAACGGGTCGCCGATGCCGTTGATGGCGGTGGCGACCAGCGCGCAGGCCTCGCGCGTGAGCTCGATGACCGTCTTCTCCGAGCCCAGCATCTTCTCGTTGGTCGACTCGGACAGGTCGAGCAGGATGACCACGGCCAGATCGCGGCTCTTGATCACGTTGCGCATGGTGATGCGCGGGTTGGGCTGCTGGCCCATCCGGATCGATACCATGGCGTCGATGGCGGCGTTGATGTCGATCTCGTCACCGTCCTCCATGTTGCGCTGGCGGATCACGCCCTCCGGCTGCAGCATGTCGATGATCTGCCGGATGCGGTATGCGACCGGACGGTGCGCGACCAGGATCCGGTCGATGATATCGGGGTCGTTCTTGGCCTGACGGCGCTCATAGAGCGTCACCCAGTCGGGGCGGTGCAGCTGCACCTGATAGTCCCATTCCTGGTAGTGGAAGGGATCGGAGATCGGCTCCTTGCCCTCCAGCTCATTGATGGTGCAGCCTTCCTGATCCAGATAGAACGGCGTGGTCAGGCGCCAGATCTCCTGGGCATCGTCGCCGGCGAGCTCGCAGTCGACCTCGTTGGCCATCTCGAGGGCGCTGACGGTCTTGCGCACCTGCTGCTGGTGGCCCGGCATGTAGTCGGCCTCGCGGTCCCAGTCGAACTCGGCGAACTCCCAGACATAGCGGTTGTCGTCGCGATAGGGGATACGCAGGCTCTCGAGGATGCGCAGGCTGGGCACGTCCTTGCGCGCGGCGTAGACGTTGAACAGCTCCAGACCGAGATGCCAGGAGAACTGGCCGTCCAGCTTGTTCGCCTCGATGTTGGTATGGAATTTCTCGACGATCGCCGCCGCCTCGGCGTCCACCACCTTGAACGCGCCGTCCAGCAGGGCCAAGGCGGTCTGCTCCAGGGCCTCGACCGTGGGATGCTCCACCCTGCCCTCGCGCGGCACCTGCATGATCGAACGCCACAGTTTGCGCAGACCGGGGAAATCCTGGGCTGCGCAGTACTCGACGCGGGCGTCCTCCATGAAGCCGATGAACCACATCTGGGCCGGGCTGAGCTCCTGCGCGGAGATCGTCGCACGCGTGTAGATCATGTGCGCGGCCAGATGGCCGGCGCAGGCGCGGTAGAGTTCCAGGCCCTGCACGTCGCCATGATTGTCCAGCGCGTCGGCCAGGTGCAGGACGCGCTTCTCGATGTAGGGCTTGAAGCCGGACATATCCGCCTGGGTCGGGCGCAGCCAGAAGTCGCGGCCCCACAGTGCGCGCAGGTAGAAGTTGATCTTGCGCTGCACGTCGATGAACAACGTGCCGCGGCGCTCCTTCTGCAGCACCGCCTTGGAGTCCTGTGTCTCCAGATTGAAATAGGCAACCAGGTTGTTCAGATCACGACGGTAGGCCTCGGCACCGAAATTGGCCCAGCGCTTGAGACCGCCCAACGTCAGCTTGGAGAGCAGCTCCTCCATGTGGCTGAACATGGGGCGCAGGCCACGCGGCGCCTTGGCGGAGACCTGATGGATGACCTGCAGGTAGCTGCGCAGCATGGCGCTGTCGCCGAGTCGGCGCGCGGCCGTGGGCAGGCTGGCGAACATCATCTCGATGACCTCTCCCGAAGTCATCGACGACAGCTTCAGCGCGGCATGCACCACGTCCTGGATGATGTCTTCGCCGACCTCCTTGGCGACCAACGGCACCTCTTGGAGGTAGGTCACGACCAGATTTCCGCCGCGCCCCAGATCGCACAGGCCGCGCGCGCCTTGCAGATAGTCCTGCAGGCCGGCCGGCGAGATCACGCGTGCGGCCTCCTGGAAGATACCGTCGAGCGTGTCGGCCAGCTCGGGCGCGGTCTTGATCAGCTGTTTACGGTAGTCGTCGAGATTGATGCTCATGCTTCGACCTCTTTGCGATCTGCTTGAACCGCCAAGACGCCAAGGGCGCCAAGAAAAGAATTGTTGAACCGCCAAGGCGCCAAGGCGCCAAGAAAACCTGATTAATGTGAAACCCGCATGTAGGCCTTGGCGGGCAAACG
>CAYWKV010000241.1:0-4065 GCA_964458835.1 uncultured Gammaproteobacteria bacterium
CACCGACTTCGCGCCCTATGCCGAATGGCTGGACCGGCACGGCATCCCGCGCAAGTACGTGACGGTGGTGGAAGGCACTTACACGGCACAGGCCTACATCACCACGGATCTCGACGACAACCAGATCATCGCGTTCCATCCCGGCGCGATGGATCATGCGCACCGCAATCGCGTCGAGGACGCCGACGGTGTGACCATCGGCATGGTGTCGCCCGACGGCCGGACCGCTATGCTCGAGCACGCGACAGAATTCGCCGAGGCCGGCATCCCGTTCATTTTCGACCCCGGCCAGGGCCTGCCGCTGTTCGGCGCCGAGGAGCTGCGCGATTTCATCGACAAGGCCACCTACGTCTGCGTCAACGACTACGAATCGCAGCTGATCTGCGACCGCACGGGGCTGTCGCCGCACGAGATCGCCGAGCGCGTCGCCGGCCTGATCGTCACCCGCGGCGCCAAGGGCTCGGAGATTTACCTGCCCCACCACCGGATCGACATTCCCGCCGCCCAGGCCCGCGAGGTGCTGGACCCCACGGGTTGCGGCGACGCCTATCGTGCCGGTCTGCTGTACGGCCTGATGCACGATTTCGATTGGGAAGTCACCGGCCGGGTCGCGGCGCTCATGGGCGCCATCAAGATCGAACGCCACGGCACCCAGAATCACCGCTTCGACCGTGATGAGTTTGCCGACCGCTACCGCGAGAGCTTCGGCCACGCGCTGGGCTGGTGAGACCGCGCCGCCCGCCTTCGGGACGGCAAGATTGAGCTGGGTCAACGGGGCGCGACATGGCGTTTGTCAGGCGCCCCCGCGCCGCGTTATCGTTACGCGGTCTTCCAGCGGTACCCGTTGTCGCACGATTATCCTTCGCCAAGCCCCCGCGAGCGGTTAGATAACTACATCAGGGCTTGCGTCTCAGATGATTTCATCCTTGTCTCAGCAGCTGCGCCGCCGCGTGCGCGAGGCCGGGCCGCAGCGTGTCATCAACCTGGCCAATGCGCTGTTGGTGACGCTGGTGCTGGGCTTGTCTGCCCATGCCGCCTGGAAAGCCATCGTGGACTACCGGGCGGCCCACGCCATCCAGGCCACGACCGTCCTCAGCGACGCCATCGTCCATACGACCGCCGCGACCGCGGTGGAGCGCGGCATCACCTCCGCAGCGCTCGGCGGCGGAGCGGAGCGCGACGCGGATCTGCCGGCGGCGCTGATGGACATACGCGCCGAGGCCGAGGCGCACTGGCAGGAGACACGCACGCTCGCCCGGCAGCTGGTGGACGGGTCGGGTGGTTACCGGCAGGCCTGGTCCGAAGTCGAGCAGGCGTATGTGGGGCTCATCGAGGTGCGGGCGGCGGTCGACCGGTTCCTGGACGGCGGCGCATCCCGCGTCGAGATCCCGGTGTGGGTCGCGCGCGTTGCCGACTTCAACCGCGCGCTGGAGAAACTCCGCAAGACGGCCTTCGAGATCCCGCACTCGCATGCGGCGCTGTCCACGCTCAATCTGACGCTGCGGCATTGGATCTGGCTGGTGTCGGAGTACGCCGGGCTGGAGCGCGGCACCCTCGCCTATTACATCAGCCGTCGGGAGCCCATTCCCGATCACGTCATCCACCTGCTGCACGCCTATCGCGGCGTCGTCGACCACAATCTCGCCGAGATCCACACCCTGGTCCGGCAGCCCGGCGCGGACCCCCGTCTGCGCACCACTGAAGAGGCGATGCGGACGATCTTCATCGGGCACTTCGGTGCCATACGGGCGGCGGTGTTCGCCGCCGCCCGCGATGGCGCCTATCCGCTGTCGGGGGCGGCCTGGGTCGGCCAGTCCACGGCGGCGATCGGTTCGGTCCTGGCCCTGGCGGACGCCAGTGCCGAGGTGTCGGCGGACATGGCGGAGGAGCTCGCCCGGCGGAGCTTCCGGCGGCTGGTCGCGCATGCGGCACTGGTGCTGGGCGCCCTGCTGCTGGCGGCATTCAGTGCGACCAAGGTGCGGCATACCGCCAACCAGCTGTTCCACGAAAAGGAACTGGCCGAGGTCACCCTGCACTCCATCGGCGATGCCGTCATCACGACGGATGCGCAGGGGCAGGTCGAGTATCTGAACCCCGTGGCGGAACGCTACACCGGCTGGACGACCGCGGAGGCGGCCGGACGGCCGCTGCGGGAGCTGCTCAATCTGGTGCACGGCTTCACCCGCGAGCCGGAGGAGGACCCGGTGTCCGAGTGCCTGCGGCTGGGCCGCATCGTGGCCCTCAAGGACAACACGGTCATGCGCCGCCGCGACGGAACCGAGATTGCGATCGGCGATTCCGCGGCGCCCATCCGCGACTCCGAAGGGCAGATCGTGGGTGCGGTCATGGTGTTCTACGACCTGTCGTCCGACGGTGATACGCGGCATCTGCTGGCGCACTACGCCACCCGCGATGCGCTGACCGGCCTGGCCAACCGCCGGGAATTCGACCGGCGGCTGAACGAGCTGCTGACGCGGGCCAAGCGCCGCGGCGAGGAACACGCGCTCTGTTATATCGATCTCGACCAGTTCAAGGTCATCAACGACACCTGTGGGCATATGGTCGGTGACAAGCTCCTGTGCCAACTGAGCTATCTTCTGCAGCGCCATATCCGCGATTCCGACACCCTGGCGCGGCTGGGCGGCGACGAGTTCGGCCTGCTGCTGGTCAACTGCCCTCTGCCACGTGCGGAGAAGGTGGCCGAGACGCTGCGCAACGTGATCCGCCAGTTCCGTTTCACCTGGGAGGGCCGGACCTTCGATCTGGCCTGCAGCATCGGGTTGGTGCCCATCACCATCGAGAGCGTGAGCCCCGCCGAGGTGCTCAGCGAGGCGGACGCGGCCTGCTATGCCGCCAAGGAGAAGGGCCGCAACCGCGTGCAGCTGTTCCAGCCCGGCGATGGCGAGCTGGCGCGCCGCCACGGCGAGATGCAGTGGGTGTCGCGATTGCAGGCCGCGCTGCGTGAAGACCGGCTGGTGCTGTTCGTCCAGGACATCGTGCCCATCCCGCTCAAGGGGCAGCTGCCGCCGCATCGCGAGATCCTGCTCCGTCTGCGTGACGAGGACGGCAATCTGGTACCGCCCATGAGCTTCATTCCCGCCGCCGAGCGCTACAACGTCATGCCGGAGATCGACCGCTGGGTGATCCGGCATGTGTGTGAATGGATACGGGACAGCGCAGAGGATGGCGGCATCGTCTACAACATCAATCTGTCGGGGGCGTCGCTCAGCGACCACCACGGCCTGCGCGACTACATCCTGGAGTGCTGCGAGGCATATGCCGTCGCGCCGGAGCGGGTCTGTTTCGAGATCACCGAGACGGCGGCGGTGCGCAACCTGATCGAAGCCACGGATCTGATGGAGGCGCTGAAGCAGGTCGGTTTCCGGTTCGCGCTGGACGACTTCGGCAGCGGCTTGTCGTCATTTATGTACCTCAAGACGCTGCCCGTGGATTTCCTGAAGATCGACGGCAATTTCGTCCGTGACATGGTCGCCAATCCCGTCGACCAGGCCATGGTGGAGGCGATCAACCGCATCGGTCATGTGATGAACATCAGGACGGTGGCGGAATTCGTCGAGGACGACGCCGTCCTCAACCGGCTGCGGCAACTGGGCGTCGACTATGGCCAGGGCTACGGCCTGGGGCGGCCGCAGCCGCTGCGGACGGCGTTCACGGGTCATGCAGGCGAGCCTGAAGGGTGCTTACTTAAACTTTGAACCCTTCTTGGCCACGGAACCCACGGAATGACACGGAAGAAAAGCATTCATTGCGAAAACCCAGAACCATCCCCCGCGGTCAGGTCCTCGGGGTTTTACAATAAGGGAACCTCTGATTAATTCGTCATTGCGAGGATGCCTAGACCCGGAGGGTGAGGTACCCATGATGAAGCCCGCAGGGCTTCTATGGGCGCAGCGACGCGGCACCAGCGAGCTTGCGAGCGCAGAACGCCCGCAGGGCGGCCCCGTAGGGGTGAGCGCAGCGAATAATCTCCAAGCTGTTGATCTGCCGTTTAACGAGATTGCTTCGCTTCGCTCGCAATGACGGTACGACGAATTAATCAGAGGT
>CAYWKV010000242.1:0-4060 GCA_964458835.1 uncultured Gammaproteobacteria bacterium
GTCTGGGTCTTGGGCGGCAGGAGGCCGGGCAGGCGGCTGGCGAGGAGGCTCTTGCCGGTGCCGGGCGGCCCTGTCAGCAGCAGGCTGTGGCCGCCGGCGGCCGCCACCTCCAGCGCCCGCCGCGCCCGCGCCGGCCCGCGCACGTCGGCGAGATCGGGCAGGGCGGTGCCGATCGCATCGGCGGGCGGCGGCGCGGTCTGCGCCAGTTCCGTCCGTTCGTTGAAGTACCGGGTGACGCGCAGCAGGTGGTCGGCGGCCAGCACGCGCCCGGCATCGACCAGCGCGGCCTCGGCGTGATTGGCCAGCGGCACGATCAGCCGCCGGCCGGCGGAGGCGGCGGCCAGGGCGGCCGGCAGCACTCCGGCGACCGGCCGCACGTCGCCGGACAACGCCAGCTCACCGACGAACTCGTAGTCGCCCAGCGCGTCCGCGGTCAGCTGCCCGGAGGCGGCGAGGATGCCGAGGGCGATGGGCAGATCGAAGCGGCCGCCCTCCTTGGGCAGGTCGGCGGGCGCGAGATTGACGGTGATGCGGCGCGTGGGAAACTCGAAGCGGCTGTTGGCGAGCGCGCCGCGGACGCGGTCCTTGCTCTCTTTGACCGCGGTCTCCGGCAATCCGACGATGGACATGCCCGGCAGGCCGTTGGCCAGATCCACCTCGACGGTCACCAGCGGCGCCGAGACGCCCAACTGGGCACGGCTATAGACGACAGCGAGCGGCATCGGTCCCTTCCCTGGGTCGACTGCAAAGATCTTTATGGCCACGAAATCCACGAAACCCACGAACCGTAAACAGGAGAAGATCGCCTGCTCTTGCGGTCGTTCTGCGCTCTGCCATGGGCAGGTCAGCGCACGGTAGCAAACCCTAAACGATTTTCGTGGGTTTCGTGGATTTCGTGGCCATCAAAACCGCCGTTCTCAGCCGCCGTCCATGTCCTGATCGTCGCCGGCGGTCGGGGTGGTGCCGAGCACCCGGGCCTCGAGTTCGGCGACGCGGCGGGTCATGGCGTCGAGCTGCGCGCGGGTGCGCGCCAGCACCTTCGCCTGCACGTCGAACTCCTCGCGCGTCACCACGTCGAGCCTGGCGAGTGCCGCCTGCACGGCCGCGCGCAGATTGCGGTCGACGTCCTGCTGCAGCGTGCGCACGCCTTCCGGCAGCGCGGCGTGCAGTCGGTGGCTGAGGTCATCGATGAATTTCGGATCGAACATGAGGCGCACTGTAGCGCAGCGCCGCGCGCGTGGTCCAGCCTCGCGCCCGATGGGGATTCGGGATTCGGGGTGGGGCGCACCAGGTTGGAGCATGGCCTGCCGTCGCTCCCGGGATCGGTCACCAAGATGGTGCAACGGTCGCGCCGCCGTCTTGAAAATATGCCATAACCACATGTTTTTACAACATTACTCAAGCATGGCACAGGAGCTGCAAACCCCACCTGCAATCCGGGCCGTACCCGTCTGCAGCGAACCGCGGCGCTGGATGACCACGACCACGACATCTACTGGAGATTCGCGCATGAACCTGTTTGCCAGAACCCTGCTCACCGGCGCGCTGTCGTCCCTCACTGCGGTCGCGACCGCCGCGGACATCAGCGCCAATGTCGGCCTCGCCTCCGACTACATGTTCCGCGGCGTGTCGCAGACCGACAACCAGATGGCCCTGCAGGGCGGTTTCGACTGGGCGCACGACAGCGGCTTCTACGTCGGCACCTGGGCCTCCAACGTCGATTCGGATTTGTTCGGTGGCGCCACGGACCCGCAGCTCGAAGGCAACCTCTACGCCGGCTATGCCCGGGAGCTCGGCGCGTTCAGCTACGACCTGGGCGTGTTGTACTACTTTTATCCCGGCGCCGATGCGCCGGCCGCCGACGACCTCCGGACCGTCGAGTTCTACATCGGCGGCGGCTATGCGCTGAGCGACGCCCTCTCGCTCAACGCCAAACTGTACTACGCCGACGAGCTGAACTTCTCGGGCTTCAGCGAGGACGGCCTGTATCTCATCGTCGGTACCGAATACGCCCTGCTGGACAACCTGTCGCTGTCGGCCGCCGTCGCGCACAGCAGCGGCGATGCCTTCGAGGCGCTCGGCGGGCCCGGCGGGCCGGACAGCTACATGGACTACAGCATCGGCGTTTCCATCGCCTTCGCCGGCGCCGACTTCTCGCTGCGCTACGTCGACAGCAACGACGATGCCGAGGACCTGTTCGGTGACAGCATCACCGACGGCCGTGCCGTATTCGCGATGTCCAAGAGCTTCTGAATGCGACCGCCCCCGCCGTCCCGGCCGGGACGGCGGGGGCCGAGAGGAGAGCCGTCATGAAATTAGTCACTGCCATCATCAAGCCCTTCAAGCTCGATGACGTCCGCGAGGCCCTGTCGGAGATCGGCGTGCAGGGCATCACCGTCACCGAGGTGAAGGGCTTCGGCCGCCAGAAGGGCCATACCGAACTGTACCGCGGGGCCGAATACGTGGTCGATTTCCTGCCCAAGGTGAAGCTCGAGGTGGCCATCAAGGCCGAGCTCGCCGAGCGCGTCATCGAAGCGATCAGCAAGGCCGCCAACACCGGCAAGATCGGCGACGGCAAGATCTTCGTCACCGGGCTCGAACAGGCCATCCGCATCCGCACCGGCGAGACCGGTCCGGACGCGCTGTAAACAGGGGGATTCCACATGTTGAAATCAAGTAAGCAACGCGTCGGCCTGCTGGTCCTGTCGGGACTGCCCGGACTGGCGCTGGCCGAAGAGGCGGCGCTGAGTGCGGGCGATACGGCGTGGATGCTGACCGCCACCGCCCTGGTGCTGTTCATGACCATCCCCGGGCTGTCGCTGTTCTATGCCGGCATGGTGCGGGCCAAGAACGTGCTCTCGGTCATGATGCAGTGTTTCGCGATCACCGCGCTGATCTCGGTGCTGTGGGCCGTGTACGGTTACAGCCTGGCCTTCGACACGGCGGGCATGGAGGCCGGCACGGTCAATCTGGCGAGTTTCGTCGGCGGCTTCGGCAAGGCGTTCATGAGCGGCGTCACCGTGGACAGCCTGACGGCGGCGATCCCCGAAACGGTGTTCGCGACCTTCCAGATGACCTTCGCGATCATCACGCCGGCGCTGATCGTCGGTGCCTTCGCCGAGCGTATGAAATTCTCCGCCATGCTCTGGTTCATGGCTGTCTGGTTCACTGTGGTCTACGCGCCGATGGCGCACATGGTGTGGAGCGGTGACGGCGCCCTCATGTGGGATTGGGGCGTGCTCGACTTCGCCGGCGGCACGGTGGTGCACATCAACGCCGGCGTCGCGGGCCTGGTGGCCGCGCTGGTGCTGGGTCCGCGCAAGGGCTATCCGCATGTCGCCATGCCGCCGCACAACCTCGGCTACACGCTGATGGGCGCGGCGATGCTGTGGGTGGGCTGGTTCGGCTTCAACGCGGGTTCCGCGGTGGCCGCGAACGGCACGGCGGGCATGGCCATGCTGGTCACCCAGATCGCGACGGCCGCGGCGGCGCTGGGCTGGATGTTCGCGGAGTGGCTGAGCCACGGCAAGCCGTCGGTGCTCGGCATCGCCTCCGGCGCGGTCGCGGGCCTGGTGGCGATCACGCCGGCCGCGGGCACCGCCGGTCCGATGGGCGCGCTGCTGCTCGGTCTGATCTCGGGCGTGGTGTGCTTCGTCGCGGCGACCAAGCTGAAGCGCACGCTGGGCTACGACGATTCGCTGGACGTGTTCGGCGTGCATGCCGTCGGCGGCATCGTCGGTGCCATCCTGACGGGCGTATTCGCCGACGCGGGTCTGGGCGGTGCCGGCCTGGCCGAGGGCGTGAGCATCGGCGGGCAGGTGGCGACCCAGATCCAGGGTGTGCTGGTCACCATCGTGTTCTCGGCCGTCGCGAGCTTCGTGATCCTCAAGATCATCGACATGCTCATCGGGCTGCGCGTGACCGACGAGGCCGAGACCGAGGGCCTCGACCTGTCGCAGCACGACGAACGCGGCTACAACCTGTAGGGGTCTGCTGGTCCAGGGAGGGATGGCGACGGGCGCCGCGACATCTGGAGCTCCGTCCCCGATGCGCTGGCGAC
>CAYWKV010000243.1:0-4052 GCA_964458835.1 uncultured Gammaproteobacteria bacterium
GAGTACTTGAAAATACATCAAGTACTCTGACCCCTTGATCCTCCGGGTGATTCCGGCGGCACGGCGGCGTTCTCCGCCGCCTCGGCCAGCATCACCAGCGCCTCGGGCGAGGTGCGCACCATCGGGGCGAAGGGAGCGTGCTCCTCGACGGCGATGGGCGGTGTCCGGCGCATGCGCAGGGCCACGAACACGGTGAGCGCCAACAGTGTGGCGGCGTAGTAGACCAGCAGGCTGCGCGGACCGAAGCTTCCCACCAGCAGGCCGACGCCGGCCGGTCCCGCCGCGGCGCCGACGCCGTGCAGCAGCAGCAGACCGCTGCTGCCCTCGAGTATCGCGTCGGGCTGCAGGTGGTCGTTGAGGTGCGCCACGCTGAGCGGATAGACGCTGAATGCGAGGCCTCCGAACAGCGTCATGCAGGCCAGGAGCCAGCCGATCGAATCCGGCGCGACGGCGGCCGCCGCCAGTGCCAGCACGGCCGCCGCCGCACCGACCGCGACCAGCACCCGCCGACGGTCGACACGGTCGGACAGGCGTCCGATCGGCCACTGCAGGGCCGCGCCACCGAGGATGGGCGCGGCCATGAAGCCGGCGACGCCCGCGTGGGCCAGGCCGATGCGGTGAGCGAACACCGGGCCCATGCCCCAGAAGGCACCGATGACCAGGCCGGACGCCAGCGCGCCGGCGACCGCGGCCGGCGACGTGGCGTAGAGGAACCGCAGACCGAGCCGCGGCGTCGTGAGGGGCTGCGGCTGGGCGAGGCTGGTGAAGGCGACCGGCAGCAGGGCCAGCGACATCAGGATAGAAGCGACGCCGAACAGCGTGAAGCCGGCCGGGTCGGCGCGGGTGATGAGCGCCTGGCCGAGGGCCAGGGCGAGCAGCGTCACCGCCATGTAGGCGGCGAACACCTGGCCGCGCCGGGCGTTCGGCGTCTGCGCGTTCAGCCAGCTCTCGATGACGGTGTACAGCCCGACCAGGCACGCCCCGGTGATCACCCGCAGGACCAGCCAGACCCCCGGATGGATCACGAGCACGTGCAGGATGACCGTGGCGGCCGCGACGGCGGCGAACATCGCGAAGGCGCGGATGTGGCCGACGCGGCGGATCAGCGCCGGGCCGAAGAAGGTGCCGACGAAAAAGCCCACGAAATACGCCGACATCACCAGCCCGATGACGGGGTCCGTGAAGCCCTCCAGTCCGGCGCGCAGCGCGAGCAGCGTCCCGAACAGGCCGCTGCCGACCAGCAGGATGCCGATGCCGGTGAGCAGCGAGACGAGCGGGAGCAGCGTGGACAACATGATTCGGCGCCGGGATCGCGGGGTCGGGAAGGGCGAGTGTAACAAATCCGGCCCGCGGCGCCCGCGGGCAGGCCGCGCAGCGAGCGCCTATGCTTGTCGCAGGAGGTGCACCGATGAGGTTCAAAACCACGTGCGCTCTGTTGCTGTTGATCGCCTGGTCAGTGCTGGGTGGAGGACGGGCGCTCGCGGCGCCGGAGGCGGGGGGGCAGATCCTGGAGCTTGCGATCGACGGCGCCATCGGTCCAGCCACCGAGGACTATATCGAACGCGCCTTCGCCACCGCGGAGCGCGAGTCCACCGCGCTGATCCTCATCCGCATGGACACGCCCGGCGGACTCGACAGCGCCATGCGCGATATCATCAAGCACATCACCCGTTCGCCCGTGCCGGTGGCCACCTATGTCGCGCCCAGCGGCGCACGCGCGGCCAGCGCCGGCACCTACATTCTCTATGCGAGCCACATCGCCGCCATGGCGCCCGGCACCAACCTCGGTGCCGCGACGCCGGTGCAGATCGGCGGCTCACCGTTCGCGCCGGGCGGCGGGGACGACGGAGAGTCACCACCGAAGGACGCGCCCGCTGCCGAACGTCCCGCTGCGCCCGGCCCGCCACCCGCCGGCGATGCCATGACGCGCAAGCTGGTCAACGACGCCGTCGCCTACATCCGCGGCCTCGCCACCCTGCACGGGCGCAATGCCGACTGGGCGGAGAAGGCCGTGCGCGAGGCCGCCAGCCTGCCGGCCGAGGAGGCGCTGGAACAGAACGTCATCGACATCCTCGCGACCGGTACCGCCGATCTGTTCCGCCAGCTTCACGGCCGCGAGGTGCGGGTATTCGGCGAGACGCGCACCCTGCACACCGAGGGCCTGCCGCTGCGCGCGCTCGAGCCCGACTGGCGCAGCCGCCTGCTGGCGGTGATCACCAACCCGAACGTCGCCTACATTCTGATGCTGATCGGGATCTACGGGCTGATCTTCGAGTTCTCCAATCCGGGCGCCATCGTGCCCGGCACGGTGGGCGCGATCGCGCTGCTGCTGGCGCTCTACGCCTTCCAGCTCCTGCCCATCAACTACGCCGGCATGGCGCTGATCCTGCTTGGCGTGGCGCTGATGGTGGGCGAGGCGTTCCAGCCGAGCTTCGGCATCCTCGGCATCGGCGGCGTGCTGGCCTTCGTACTCGGCTCGATCATCCTCATGGACACGCAGGCGCCCGGCTTCGGCATCGACATCGCCGTGATCCTCAGCTTCGCCCTGGTGAGCGCACTGATGTTCGTGTTCGTGATCGGCATGGCGCTGCGGGCGCGCCGCCGGCCGGTGGTGAGCGGTCGCGACGAGCTGCTGGGCATGGAAGGCGTTGCGCTTGGCGATTTCAGCGGCGAGGGCAGCGTGCGCATCCACAGCGAGATCTGGCGCGCGCGCACCGTGCGGCCCGTACGCCGCGGGGAGCGCGTCCGCGTCACGGGCATCCAGGGGTTGATACTGGCCGTCGAACCGGCCGCCACGGCCGCACAGGAGAATCCGTCATGACCGCCTATGCACTCTACATCCTGGTGATCGTCGTTGTGCTGTTCCTGGCCAGCGCGATCAGGATCCTGCGCGAGTACGAGCGGGGCGTGGTGTTCCTGCTCGGGCGCTTCTGGCGCGTCAAGGGGCCGGGCTTCATCATCATCATTCCGGCCATCCAGCAGATGGTGCGGGTCGATCTGCGCACCATCGTCATGGATGTGCCCACCCAGGACGTCATCTCCCGCGACAACGTCTCGGTGAAGGTCAACGCGGTGGTGTATTTCCGCGTCATCGAACCGGACAAGGCCATCATCCAGGTGGAGGATTTCCTCGAAGCCACCAGCCAGCTCGCCCAGACCACGCTGCGCTCGGTGCTGGGACAGCACGAACTGGACGAGATGCTCGCCGAGCGCGACCGCCTGAATGCCGACGTGCAGGGGATCCTCGATTCGCAGACCGATGCCTGGGGCATCAAGGTGAGCAACGTCGAGATCAAGCACGTGGATCTCGACGAGAGCATGATCCGCGCGATCGCCAAGCAGGCCGAGGCCGAACGCGTGCGTCGCGCCAAGGTCATCCATGCCGAGGGCGAGCTGCAGGCCGCGGAGAAGCTGCGCGATGCGGCCCGCATTCTCGCGGAACAGTCGCAGGCCCTGCAGCTGCGCTATCTGCAGACGCTCACCGACATCGCCGGCGAGCGCTCCAACACCATCGTGTTCCCGGTGCCGATGGACGTGCTGGACAGTGTGCTGCGCGGTGCGCGGCCGCCTCAGTGAGGCCGGTCACCGGGCGGCTCCGCGCCCCAGGGCTCGCGCAGGGCGCGCCAGAGCACGGGCAGCAGCGCGGCGGCCAGCACCAGCGGAGCGATGTGGATCAGACCGTCGCTGTAGTCGGCACCCTGCAGGAAACGCTCGCGGATCACCAGCGCGGCGTGCAGCGCGAGCAGGACGAGCCCCGTCACGGCGAGGAGTCCGCCGCGCAGCAGCGGCACCGCGAGCGCGTACACGAAGTAGGGAGCCAGTCCGGCCAGCAGTACACCGAACAGGAGTCTGTAGCCTGCCGTGTAGTGCGGCACGACCGCCGCGGCGAAGGCGAGCACGGCGCCCAGCGCGACGACGACATAGGGCAGGGTGCGTGACGGGGTTTGCGTTTCCATGGGCGTCCCTCCTCGGTTGGACACCGGCGGAAGGGTGCGCCAGCAGGACCTCCGCCGTGCGGACGATCTGCCACGACGACCGCCAAACCCGACGGA
>CAYWKV010000244.1:0-461 GCA_964458835.1 uncultured Gammaproteobacteria bacterium
CAACCAACCTAAGGATTCGAATCCATGAAGATCGCAATGGCCGCAGTCGTCAGTCTGGGGTTGATGTTGGGTGCCGCCGCCGTACCGGCGGTCGACACCGATGCGGTGATCGGCGGCGCCATCGGCGGCGGTGTGGGTGCCGCGATCGGCTCCGAGCTGGGCGGGCGCAACGGTGCCATCGCCGGCGGGGCGGTGGGGCCGCGGTGGGCACGGCCATCGCGACCGACGGCGACGACGGTCGTGTCCGCCATGAGGGCGGTGGTCGCGTGTATTACGGCGACGGTTACGACCGCGGCGGCCCGCCGCGGCACGCCTATCGCGAGCCGCCTGGCCACGCCAAGCACCGCAAGCACAAGCACTGAGCCGCCAGCGGCGCGGCGTCACCGGTGTCCTGCGGAATGCGGGCCGGGGGGGGGGGGGGGGGGGGGGGGCGCCGGGGGCCGGCCCCGCGGGGGGGGGGG
>CAYWKV010000244.1:471-4047 GCA_964458835.1 uncultured Gammaproteobacteria bacterium
CCCCCCCCCGGGGGGCGGCGTCCCGGGGGTCCGGCGTATGGGGGGCGGGCGGCGGCTGCGTATGTCCCAGCCCCCGCGGCCGCGGCCGGCCTTTTTGCGTTGGCTCAGCCGCCGGTCTGTTCCAGCGCGCCGTCCGGGCGGTCCCTGTCCTGCAGCGCGCGCAAGGTCGCGACGGGCGGCGGCAGGGGTTGCAAGGGGTCGACATAGGTCCCGGCGGGCGCGCGCAACGCCACGGCGCGGACCTGCGCCGCCGTCACGTGGTCGTCGCCGCGGCGGCCGGCATCCATCAGAACGACGGCGCACAGCCGGTTGATGCCGCGCGGCAGCCCCCCGGTGTAGGCATGCACCGCGGCGGTGGCGGCGCTGTCGAACAGCTGCGCCGGCAGGCACGCCAGTGCCAGCCGGTGGCGGATGTAGCCGGTCGTATCGGCTGGCGCCAGGGACTCGAGCCGATGGATGCGGTCGGCGCGCGGCAGGGCGGAGCGGGGTTGTGCGCGTTCGAAGAAGCTGGCCAGCACCGGCCGGCCGGCGAGCAGGATGCGCGCGCAGCCGGGATTGAAGAAGTGGAACAGCACGTCGAGATCGGCCGCCTGCAGGCGGTCGGCGTCGTCGATGATCAGGACGACGGGCCGACGCTTCAGGCCGGACGCCGCCAGGGCCATGGCCAGACGCCGGCGTGCGGCGGTCGCCGTGTCGCCGCGCACGGCCAGCCCGAGGGCCTGGGTGAGGCGGTGCAGCAGAGCGCCGGGTGTCGGCTCGAGCACCAGGGCGGCATCGGCGGTGAGGCCGGCGAGCGCCTTCAGCAGGGCCGTCTTGCCGCTGCCGGGCGGGCCGATGAGGCAGGTGAGGTGGTGGTCCGCGGCGAGATCCTGCCGCAGCCGCTCCAGCACCTGCCGGTGGCCGGCGGCGGGATACAGCGGCCGGTCGTCGGCCTGCAGCGGGAACGCCTTGCTCGCGCGGATGGCGAGTTCCATGTCCATGGTCGTGATCCGGGGTATGCTGCGCCCGCCTCCATCGCGGGGGGCGCCATTATCGCAGTTGCGGGCGCGGCGGGGTAGCATGGGGGTGAGTGAGGAGTGAGGAGTGAGGAGTGAGGAGTGAGGAGTGAAAACCCTCTTTAGCCACGGAAGAACACGGAAGGACACGGAAAATTAAGAATGTAAAAGCCCAGATAGCAACTGCGCGGTTTGTTTGCTGGGATTTTGCAATAGCCCTTTTCGGTGTTTTTCTGTGTTTTTCCGTGTGCTTCCATGGCTAAAAATGGGTTTCTCTTTTACGCCTCACTCCTCACTCCTCACTCCCCCAATGACACCCGACACCCATAGCCCTTTGGTCGCCGTGATCGGCGGCGGCCCCGCCGGGCTCATGGCCGCCGAGACGCTCTCCGGCGGTGGCGCACGGGTGGCGCTGTACGATGCCATGCCGTCGGTGGGGCGCAAGTTCCTGCTGGCCGGCAAGGGCGGCATGAACCTCACTCATGCCGAGCCGCAGGCGGCCTTCCTGGGGCGCTATGGTGGGCGCCGCGCACAGATCGCGCCGTGGCTGGAGGCCTTCGGTCCGGTGGAGCTGCGCGCCTGGGCGCAGGATCTGGGTGTGGAGACCTTCGTCGGCACGTCGGGGCGCGTGTTCCCGGTCGACATGAAGGCGGCGCCGCTGCTGCGGGCCTGGCTGCAGCGCCTGCGCGCCCGCGGCGTGCGGTTTCACGTACGGCACCGCTGGCTGGGCTGGACGGCGGCCGGGGCCCTGCGCTTCGCGACGCCGGACGGCGAGGTGTCGGCGGCGGTGGATGCGGTGGTGCTCGCGCTGGGCGGCGGCAGCTGGGCGCGGCTCGGTTCGGACGGCGCCTGGCTGCCGCTGCTGGCCGGCCGGGACGTGGCGGTCGCGCCCCTGCGGCCGTCGAACTGCGGCTTCGACGTCGGCTGGTCCGAACATTTCCGCACCCACTTTGCCGGGCAACCGGTCAAGCCGGTGGTGGTGAGCTGCGCGGACGCGCAGGGCCGGGCACTGCGCCAGCAGGGTGAGTTCGTCGTGACCGGGACCGGCGTCGAGGGCGGGGTGATCTACGCGCTGTCGGCGCCGCTGCGGGATCGCATCGAGAGCGAGGGTACCGCCCGCATCGAACTCGATCTGGTCCCCGGGCGGGATGTCGCGCAGCTCGGCACGGCTCTGGCCCGGCCGCGGGGGAGGCACTCGCTCGCCAATCACCTGCGGCGGCAGGCCGGCATCGCGGGCGTCAAGGCCGGACTCGTGCGTGAATGCGTACCGGCGGAGGTGCTCGCCGATCCGGCCCGGCTGGCGGCAGTACTCAAGGCGCTGCCGCTGCGGCTGATCGCGCCGCGTCCGCTCGATGAGGCGATCAGCAGCGCCGGCGGTGTGCGTTTCGAGGCGCTCGACGCGTGGTCGATGCTGCGGGCGCTGCCCGGCGTGTTCTGCGCCGGTGAGATGCTCGACTGGGAGGCGCCCACCGGCGGCTATCTGCTGACCGCCTGTTTCGCCAGCGGCCGTGCGGCGGGGGCAGGCGCGCTGGCCTGGCTGCGGGCCGGCGCATCCCGGGGGCTCAGCCCGGTCGGTTCCGCGCCGCCAGCTGCGCCTTGATCACGGGGTCGACGCCGAGTTCGGTGACGTTCGCCACGCGAACGGACAGGGCCAGCCGCGACTTGAGGTCGTCGTCGATGCCGAGCTGGCGCGCCAGTTCGTCCAGATAGGTGCGCTCCATGAAGCTCTGATCGTCGGCGATCAGCAGGCTCGCCAGGTACATCTCCGCGGCCATCTCGGGCGTGCGTGCGGCGTGCGCGACCTCGGCCGGATCCAACGGCCGGCGCAGTTCCCGATCGAGCCAGGCGTGCAGCTCCGGATCGCTGTCCAGGCGCGCCATCTCCGTCTCGATGAGTTCACGTTCGCGGTCGTCGATGTGGCCGTCGGCCTTGGCCGCCGCCACCAGCGCCTTGAGCATGGCACGGCTGTGCTCTTCGGCTTCTGCCCCGTCGACGCGGTCGGCGGTGCGCGGTGCGGCCGCCGCCTTGCCGCCCTGCCAGTCGGCGTAGGCACGGTAGGCGAGCGCGCCGAGCGCGGCCACGCCGCCGTAAGCCAGCAGATTGCCGCCGAGTTTGCGGACCCGCTTGCTGCCCAGCAGCAGCCCCAGCGCACCGCCCACCGCCGCGCCGGTGCCGAAACTGCCCATCCCGCCGTTGCCGGCGGCACGGTTCACGGCGGTGCCGCCCGACTCCAGCAGCGACTTGCCGGTCTGCAGCAATTGATTCAGGAATCCCTGGGTGTTCATGTGTCCTCCACAGGACGTGTGGATCGATGCCCGCTGCTGCGGGGTCGTGGTCAAGCCTAGGAGGAGGAGCTGAATCCTGGCTGAAAAGTTCCCGGCGGCCATGGGAACCTTTGCTCCGGCTCGCGCATCTTGCCGGTAACGCCCTCACGGGCATTGCACATACGGAGAGTTGCCATGCAAAACATCACCGACAAGACCCGCATCGCCATGGACATCATCGACATCCCCCGGCGCCGGTTCGTTTCCGGTGCGGGCGGCCTGACCCTGTCGGCCGCGGCCGTGGCGCTGCTGGGCTT
>CAYWKV010000245.1:0-4032 GCA_964458835.1 uncultured Gammaproteobacteria bacterium
CGGCGCCCCCGGCCGGGGGGCGGGGAGCGCCCTGGGTTATGCCGGCCGCGCCCTTGCCCCCCCGGGCGGCGCCGACGGCGGCGCCCTTGGTGAAGATGCCGCCGCCGAGTCGGGCGAAGATGGAGATCAGCGAACCGCCGAAGCCCAGACCCACCAGCGCGTGGGTGGCGTCGCCCGAAGAGACGCCGGTGCTGGTGAGATAGGCGTAGTAGCCGGCCACACCGAGCAATCCTAAGCCCACCACCAGCAGGCCGGTGATGGCGCCGCCGCGGAAGGCGACGTTGAGCGCGGCGTTGAGGCCTTCGTTGGCGG
Source organism: uncultured Gammaproteobacteria bacterium (assembly GCA_964458835.1). Classification (GTDB taxonomy): domain Bacteria; phylum Pseudomonadota; class Gammaproteobacteria; order Thiohalobacterales; family Thiohalobacteraceae; genus JAHJQQ01. The sequence continues at coordinate 313 of CAYWKV010000245.1, forward strand.
CCTGCGCGGTGCGCACGTTGGCGCGCACCGACACGTTCATGCCGATGAAGCCGGCGGCACCGGAGAGAACCGCGCCGATCAGGAAGCCGATCGCGGTCGGCCAGTCGATGAAGTAACCGATCAGCACCAGGAGAACGACGCCGACGACTGCGATGGTCGAGTACTGGCGGTTGAGGTAGGCCTTGGCGCCTTCCTGCACCGCCGCGGCGATCTCCTGCATGCGCGCGTTGCCGGCCGGCTTGGCCAGGATCCAGCTCACCGACAGTGCGCCGTAGACAATGGCGCCCGCCGCACAGAGCAGCGCGAAAATTAGCCCAGCAGACATGAAAATTCCTCCTATTGGTAGTGGGTGCGGATTATTCGTAGGGGGTTGCCGGTCGACCTTGACCGGGGTCAAGGGGCCTTGAACTCCGTCCCTGGCTTGAAGCCGAAGATGCGCTCCAGGTCCAGCTCGCGGATCAGCCGGTCGACCGCCGCCTGCCCGTGCTCGCGCTGGATCTCCGCCAGGATCAGTCGCGCCGAGTTGCGGTTGTAGCCGCTGCCCAGCCCGGTCTGCACCTGCAGGAGTTCACGCGCGCGATCGATGTTCATTGGCATCTCACTTTCTGAACCGCCAAGGCGGACACGACGGCGCGCAAAGAGAAACCCTGTATGGCCACGAAACCCACGAAACCCACGAAATGGGTTTGATGTTCACAATGTTACATTTTCGTGGGTTTCGTGGATTTCGTGGCAAAAATCTTTTTTGCGCGCTGTCGTGTCCGCCTTGGCGGTTCATAAAATACATCGGAACAAAAAACAAAGGGGCGCTCAGGCCCCTTTGTCATTCTTCGTCACTTCTTCAGATCGAACTTGCCGAGTTTCTTCGGCACCGCGACGTTCTTCAGGCGAACGTACTGCGGCAGGCCGTCCTTGTAGGGCGGGTAGTCCTCGCCCTTGATCAGCGGCTGCATGTAGGTGCGGCATTTCTCGGTGATGCCGAAGCCGTCCTTGGTGATGAAGTTCGCCGGCATCATCTTCTCGACGTTGGCGACCTTGGACAGCGGGGCCATGCCGACCTTCCACTTGAAGGGCTTGTTGGAGATGCGATCCACGGTCGGCATCACCGAGTTGTGGCCCTTGAGGGCGAACTCGACCGCGGCCTTGCCCATGGCGTAGGCCATCTCGACGTCGGTCTTGGACGCGATGTGGCGCGCGGCGCGCTGCAGGTAGTCCGCCACGCCCCAGTGGTACTTCAGGCCCAGGCCGTCCTTGATGATGGAGGCCACCACCGGCGCGACACCGCCGAGCTGGGCATGGCCGAACGCATCGCGCAGTCCCTGGTCGGCGAGGAACTTGCCGTCCGGACCCTTCACGCCTTCGGAGACCACCACGGTGCAGTAGCCGTACTTCTTGACCAGGCCGTCGACCTTGGCCAGGAACTTGTCCTTGTCGAAGGTGATCTCCGGGAACAGCACCACGATCGGGATTTCGGTGTCCGGCGTGGAGGCCAGCGCGCCCGCGGCGGCGATCCAGCCGGCGTGGCGGCCCATCACCTCCAGGATGAACACCTTGGTCGAGGTCGCGGCCATGGAGGCGACGTCGAAGCTCGCCTCGCGGGTGGAGACGGCGATGTATTTCGCGACCGAACCGAAGCCCGGGCAGTTATCGGTGATGGGCAGGTCGTTGTCGACGGTCTTCGGCACGTGGATGGCCTGTACCGGGTAGCCCATCTTCTCCGACAGCTGCGACACCTTGTAGCAGGTGTCGGCGGAGTCGCCGCCGCCGTTGTAGAAGAAGTAGCCGATGTCGTGCGCCTTGAAGACCTCGATCAGGCGCTCGTACTCGGCCAGGTTCTGCTCCAGGCTCTTGAGCTTGAAACGGCAGGAGCCGAAGGCGCCCGACGGCGTGTGGCGCAGCGCCCGGATCGCGGAGGCGGACTCCTTACTGGTGTCGATGAGATCCTCGGTCAACGCGCCGATGATGCCGTTGCGGCCGGCGTAGACCTTGCCGATCCGGTCCTTGTGTTTGCGCGCGGTCTCGATGACGCCGCAGGCGCTGGCGTTGATCACCGCGGTGACGCCGCCCGACTGGGCGTAGAAGGCGTTGCGCTTGGGCGCTTTCTTGCTGGCCATGTCCAGGTACTCCCCCGTGCTGGTTCATCTGTTAGGGGATGGATTTCAAATCCGTCCCCGGGTTGGTCAATGGCCACGGAACCGCACGGAAATGCACGGAATACGGAAAAATGGCCGACCGCTCAATTCGGTGTGCTTCCGTGTGGTTCCGTGGCCATATTGAGAAAAGGGCTTTCTTACACGCTGTGCTGCTGCTTGGCCAGATAGTCCGCCTGCACCTGCAGCAGCGTCACGACGCATTCGGTGAGATTGTCGTACTCTTCGATGCCGGTGCCATACATCTGGTGGACACGGTAGAAGAACTGGCAGCGATAGCGCTCGGCGCCGCTCTTCACCACCAGGAAATGGCAGCCGTCGACCGTCCAGTACAGAGTCGGGCAGGACACCATGTCGGTGGTGTGGCGGTACAGCCGCACGTCCGTTTCCGCCAGCTCCACCTCGATGTCGCGCCCGTAGCGCTCGCGCAGTGTGGTCTTGACGGTCCAGAGTTCGGATTCGTTGAAGTCGGGGATGCTCTGCATGGTCGTCGATGGCATGGACTCGTCGGGCAGGTCGGGCGCTCGCTCCGGAGCGCGTGGCGCCGGCGTCGGGGCGCGCAGACCCGCGGCTGCGAAGCATAGCCCAGGAGCAGGTTTTTTCCATGCGCTTCGTTGACTTAAACCTGCGGCACGGGGTAGCTTAAACGCACGCAACGGCCGGGGCCATCTAAAAAATTGTATACGCCCATGGAAAAATCTTAAGTTTGCGGGGGAAACGGCATTCACCGACCAGGGGAGTTGATCAGGCTTATGAGAATCGTATTACTCGGTGCGCCCGGGTCCGGCAAGGGAACCCAGGGCAAATTGTTGGAGGAGCGTTACAAGATCCCGCAGATTTCGACCGGCGATCTGCTGCGCGCGGCGGTGGCCGCCGGCACGCCCCTGGGTCGCATGGCCAAGGCCGCCATGGATGCCGGGCAGCTGGTTTCCGACGAGGTCGTGCTGGGCATGATCCGCGAGCGCCTGGCCGAGCGTGACACCCACAACGGCTTCATCCTGGACGGTTTTCCCCGCAACATTCCGCAGGCGCAGGCGCTCGACCAGCTGCTCGCCGAGATCGGCAAGCCGCTGGAGATGACCCTGCTCATCGACGTCGATTTCGACGCCCTGATGCAACGCCTCACCGGCCGCCGCACCTGCGGCTCCTGTGGCTGGGCCTGCAACGTCTACCTCTCCCCGCCACGCGTCGACGGCATCTGCGACATGTGCGGCGGCAATCTGCACCACCGGGCCGACGACAACGAAGAGACCATCGGCAACCGCCTGCGCGTCTACGAGAGTCAGACCGCGCCGCTGATCGATTACTACCGCGGCCAGGACAAGCTGCGCACCGTGCAGGGCGCCGGCGACATCCGCGACATCTTCACGGCCGTGGCCAAGATCGTCGACGGCCTCGCCGGCCGTGAGCCGGTGCGCCAGCCCAAGGTGGCGCGCAAGTCCGCTGCCAAGGCCATCGCCGCCCAGCGCGCGGCGACCCGGCAGGCGAAGGCCGAGGACGCGGTGCCGGCGAAGCGGCCCGTCGCCGCCCCGCCCGCGACCCCCAAAGCCCCCGCCAGGCCCCCACCCGC
>CAYWKV010000246.1:0-4022 GCA_964458835.1 uncultured Gammaproteobacteria bacterium
TCAGTTCGTCGAACGCCGACGCGAAGCGTTGGCCGATCTGGAAGTGCAGTTGGCCGCGATGCCGACCGCGCCGGCCCAGCAAGCGGAGAGTCTGCCATGAACAGCCCCGAGCGCTTGCCGACCGAGACACACAAGCCGTTCACCGGCTACCTGTGGGGTGCGCTGGCGGTGCTCACCTGTCCCTGTCATTTGCCGATTCTCGCCATTGTGCTGGCCGGCACGACGGCCGGCGCGTTCATCGGCGAGCACTGGGGTATTGCAGCCCTCACGCTGACCGGCTTGTTTGTCCTGTCTGTGACGCGGCTGCTGCGGGCCTTCAGAGGTCGATCATGAGCGCTTCCCAGCCAATTGAATGGACAGTGGCGCAACTGGCGCAGGCGGTCGAGCGCGGGCAGCTTGAGCTGCACTACCAGCCGATTGTCGATTTGCGCAGTGAGCAGATTGTCGGCGCGGAAGCCCTGTTGCGCTGGCGTCATCCGACGCTCGGACTGTTGCCGCCGGGCCAGTTCCTGCCCGTGATCGAATCGTCCGGCCTGATGCCGGAAATCGGCGCATGGGTGCTGGGCGCAGCCTGCCGTCAAATGCGCGACTGGCGGGTGCTGGCATGGCAACCGTTCCGGCTGGCCGTCAATGTTGCGGCGAGCCAAGTGGGGCCAGATTTCGACAAGTGGGTAAAGGGCGTGCTGGCCGATGCCGGGTTGCCCGCCGCGTATCTTGAAATTGAGCTGACCGAATCGGTTGCGTTCGGTGATCCGGCGATCTTCCCCGCCCTGGAAGCTTTGCGACAGATCGGTGTGCGCTTCGCCGCCGACGACTTCGGCACCGGCTATTCCTGCCTGCAACACCTGAAATGCTGCCCCATCAGCACGCTCAAGATCGACCAATCGTTTGTCGCCGGACTCGCCAACGACCACCGCGACCAGACCATCGTGCGCACCGTGATTCAGCTTGCGCATGGGCTTGGCATGGAAGTAGTGGCCGAAGGCGTGGAAACATCGGCGAGTCTTGATTTGTTGCGACAAGCGGACTGCGACACAGGACAAGGCTTCCTGTTCGCCAAGCCGATGCCGGCGGCGGCATTCGCCGTCTTCGTCAGTCAATGGAGGGGTGCCACCATGAATGCAAATGATCCGACTGCCACCAGTTGCTGCGTGTGCTGCAAGGAAATCCCGCTCGATGCCGCCTTCACCCCGGAAGGCGCGGAATACGTCGAGCACTTCTGCGGGCTGGAGTGCTATCAGCGCTTCCAGGCGCGCGCCAAGACCGGGAGCGAAACCGATGCCGATCCGAACGCCTGCGACTCATCACTGTCAGACTGAGGCATACCCTAACTGGATGTCAGGCAGGGCCGCGCCGCTTCGTCAGAATAGAGTCATCTTTCGCATTTTTTGACACATGCCTGCGAAGGTCATAGATTTCAGCCTGACAGAAACGGGGTTTGAGGCACAACGGAACAGAAGGAGCACTTAAGCCGCCTTCAACCAAGGAGACATCGTGCAGGGGCACCGCATCGGCTACGTCCGGGTCAGCAGCTTCGACCAGAACCCGGAACGCCAGCTGGAACAGACAAAGGTGAGCAAGGTGTTCACCGACAAGGCATCGGGCAAGGACACCCAGCGCCCCCAGCTCGAAGCGCTGCTGAGCTTCGTCCGCGAAGGCGATACAGTGGTGGTGCACAGCATGGACCGGCTGGCCCGCAACCTCGATGACCTGCGTCGCTTGGTACAGAAGCTGACTCAACGCGGCGTGCGCATCGAGTTCCTGAAGGAGGGCCTGGTGTTCACTGGCGAGGACTCGCCGATGGCCAACCTGATGCTGTCGGTGATGGGGGCCTTCGCTGAGTTCGAGCGCGCCCTGATCCGCGAGCGGCAGCGTGAGGGCATCACCTTGGCCAAGCAGCGTGGCGCGTACCGGGGCCGCAAGAAAGCCCTGTCCGATGAGCAGGCTGCTACCCTGCGGCAGCGAGCGACGGCCGGCGAGCCCAAGGCGCAGCTTGCCCGCGAGTTCAACATCAGCCGGGAAACCCTCTACCAGTACCTCCGCACGGACGACTGACACATGCCGCGTCGCTTGATCCTCTCGGCCACGGAGCGGGGCACCCTGCTCGCGTTGCCAGAAAGCCAGGATGACCTGATCCGCTACTACACCTTCAACGACTCCGACCTGTCGCTGATCCGTCAGCGGCGCGGCGACGCCAACCGCCTCGGCTTCGCCGTGCAGCTCTGCCTGCTGCGCTACCCCGGCTACGCGCTGGGCACTGACAGCGAGCTGCCCGAGCCGGTCATCCTGTGGGTGGCCAAGCAAATCCAGGCCGATCCGACGAGCTGGGCAAAGTACGGCGAGCGCGACGTGACCCGTCGCGAGCACGCCCTGGAGCTGCGCACCTACCTGCAACTGGCCCCGTTCGGCCTGTCCGACTTCCGCGCCTTGGTGCGTGAGTTGACCGAACTGGCCCAGCAGACCGACAAGAGCTTGTTGCTGGCCGGTCAGGCGCTGGAGAGCCTGCGGCAGAAGCGGCGCATCCTGCCGGCGCTGAGCGTGATTGACCGGGCCTGCTCGGAAGCCATTGCGCGGGCCAATCGGCGGGTCTACCGCGCCTTGGTTGAACCGCTCACGGACTCGCATCGGGCCAAGCTAGACGAGCTGTTGAAGCTCAAGGCCGGCAGCAGCATCACCTGGTTGACCTGGCTGCGCCAGGCACCGCTGAAACCCAACTCTCGGCACATGCTTGAGCACATCGAGCGGCTGAAGACATTTCAGCTGGTGGACTTGCCCGAAGTCCTGGGCCGGCACATCCACCAGAACCGCCTGCTCAAGCTGGCCCGCGAGGGTGGGCAGATGACGCCCAAAGACCTCGGCAAGTTCGAGCCGCAGCGGCGCTATGCGACCCTGGCCGCCGTGGTGCTGGAGAGCACTGCAACCGTGATTGATGAGCTGGTGGATCTGCACGACCGCATCCTAGTCAAGCTGTTCAGCGGCGCGAAGCACAAGCATCAGCAGCAGTTCCAGAAGCAGGGCAAGGCGATCAACGACAAGGTGCGCCTGTACTCCAAGATCGGCCAGGCGCTGCTGGAGGCCAAGGAAGCCGGCAGCGACCCCTATGCCGCCATCGAGGCGGTGATTCCCTGGGACGAGTTCACCGAGAGCGTCAGCGAAGCCGAGCTGCTGGCCCGGCCGGAGGGCTTCGACCACCTGCACCTAGTCGGCGAGAACTTCGCCACCCTGCGCCGCTACACGCCGGCTCTGCTGGAGGTATTGGAGCTGCGCGCCGCCCCGGCCGCGCAGGGCGTGCTGGCAGCCGTGCAGACGCTGCGCGAGATGAACGCCGACAACCTGCGCAAGGTGCCGGCCGATGCTCCCACCGCCTTCATCAAGCCGCGCTGGAAGCCACTGGTGATCACCCCGGAAGGCCTCGACCGGCGCTTCTACGAAATCTGCGCCCTGTCCGAGCTGAAGAACGCCCTGCGCTCCGGCGACATCTGGGTCAAGGGCTCGCGGCAGTTCCGCGACTTCGACGACTACCTGCTGCTGGCCGAGAAGTTCGCCGCGCTCAAGCGGGAACAGGCCCTGCCGCTGGCGATCAACCCGAACAGCGACCAGTATCTGGAAGAGCGCTTGCAGCTGCTGGACGAGCAGTTGGCCACTGTCGCCCGCCTGGCCAAGGACAACGAGCTGCCCGATGCCATCCTCACCGAGTCCGGGTTGAAGATCACCCCGCTAGATGCGGCGGTGCCGGATCGGGCGCAGGCGCTGATCGACCAGACCAGTCAGTTACTGCCGCGCATCAAGATCACCGAACTGCTGATGGACGTGGACGACTGGACGGGCTTCAGCCGCCACTTCACCCACCTGAAGGACGGGGCCGAGGCCAAAGACCGGACGTTGCTGCTGTCCGCGATTCTCGGTGATGCAATCAACCTCGGGCTGACCAAGATGGCCGAGTCGAGCCCCGGACTGACCTACGCCAAGCTGTCCTGGCTGCAAGCGTGGCACATCCGCGACGAAACCTACTCGGCGGCCCT
>CAYWKV010000247.1:0-4004 GCA_964458835.1 uncultured Gammaproteobacteria bacterium
AAGTTTGCCTGGCGGCCATAGCGAGTGGGAACCACCCGATCCCATCCCGAACTCGGAAGTGAAACTGCTCAGCGCCGATGATAGTGTGGGAGATCCCATGCGAAAGTAGGTCACTGCCAGGCTTTAATGCCGGAAACCCCCATAGCCCCCGGGCTCTGGGGGTTTCTTTTTTTGTTCCGCCGGCGGATATGGCGCACCGGCGCTTCATGTCGACGAACAGGGTGCCAGGGGTAAACGGGCGGACGTCATGGCAGATGCGATTTCCAGATTGCGCGATATCCTGGCGAGCGAACCGCAGCAGGGGAGGTTGGCTGAGGCCGCCCTTCTGTTGGCGCAGGCCTACGATCCGACGCTGGATATCTCGGCATACCTCCGGCAATTTGATGACTGGGCCGACCACCTCAATACCCGCCTTGGCGATCACGAGATGGATGCGGCGGAACGTATCGAGGTATTGAACGGGTTTCTCTTCGACGAACTCGGTTTCGCTGGCGATGGTGAACATTTCTTCGATCCGCGCAACAGCTTTCTCAACTCGGTGATCGACCGTCGGCTGGGCATTCCGATCTCGCTGTCGGTGATCTACATCGAGCTCGGTCGGCGGATCGGCCTGCCGCTCGAAGGGGTGTCGTTCCCCGGGCATTTCCTGGTGACGCTGCCGATGCATCAGGGCGCCGTGGTGTTGGATCCCTACGCCGAAGGTACGTCGCTGGAGTTGGCGGATCTGGAGCGGCTGCTCCAGCGTGCCGACCAGGATGGGCCTGTGGATGGGGTGCATATCGCGGCCCTGCTTACGCCGGCATCGCTCAGCGAAATCCTCATCCGTATGCTCCGCAATCTGAAGGGAATCTATTGGCGCGAGCACCATCCCGTGGAGGGGCTGCGCATACAGGATCTGTTGCTCGCGGTCGCGCCGGAGGTCGCGGTGGAATATCGGGATCGCGGGATTCTGAAGCAGAGGCTGGGCCAGTTCTCGGCAGCGGCGGCGGATTTCAGCGATTACCTCGCACGGGAACCCGACGCGCTGGATGCCGAATTGATACGTGCGCGCATCGTCGAGTTGAATCGTTCGCCCCGCGTGCTCCATTAGCAAAAAATGTGTGAACCCGCGAGCAGGCATGCCGTTTAACTCGCTCCGTTGCCCCCTCCGCTCGCGATATACTGGAGTGTGCTCGTCAGCGGCTGCCAGTGGGGACCGCTATGCTAAACTGCGCCCATGACGGCACACCTGCCATTATTGCGGCTTCTGGCCGATGGGCGTTTTCATTCAGGGGAGGCGCTCGGGAGATATCTGGGCGTGACCCGTGCGGCGGTCTGGAAGCAGCTCAAGGGGTTGGGTGGCCTCGGGCTCAAGATCCAGTCGGTGCGGGGCAGGGGTTACCGCCTCGAACACCCCATAGAATTCCTCCATCCGGATGCCATCCGTGACCGCCTCAGTCCGACGGCCCGGGCACGCCTTTCTCGCATCGATGTGTTTCCACAGATCGATTCAACCAACACCTATCTGAAAAAGTGTGCGCTGCTGGACGCGCCATCGGGCGCCGTTTGCCTGGCCGAGTGGCAGACTGCCGGCCGTGGGCGCCGAGGGCGGCAATGGGTTTCGCCCTTCGGTGGCAACCTTTACCTCTCGAGCCTGTGGCGTTTTGCCGGGGGACCCGCGGCAATCAGCGGATTCAGCCTGGCGGTGGGCGTGGCTCTGGCGCGTGCTCTAAGGGACGTCGCGGGGTTGGAGATCGGTCTCAAGTGGCCCAACGACCTCTTGTGGCAGGGGCGCAAACTGGCCGGGGTTCTGGTCGAGCTGGCGGGTGAAGCCGGCGGCCCCAGCCATGCTGTGGTGGGCATCGGGGTGAACGTGCGGATGCCGGATCGGGCGGCGGCAATGGTCGATCAGCCGTGGGTGGATCTGTTCCGGATGTGCGGCGGCGTACCGTCCCGCAATGAATTGGCCGCGCACATTCTGGACGAACTGGTGCAGGCCGTCGCAACGTTCGAAACGCGAGGGCTGGCGCCGTTTGTGGACGCTTGGCATGAGTTCGATGTGGTTGCCGGCCGACCGGTGCAGCTGCACCTGCCCAACGAGATCGTACACGGCGAGGTGCGTGGTATCGATGCGAGCGGTGCCCTCGTCGTACAGGTCGGCGCGGAGCTGCGGCACTTCGCGTCGGGCGAGATCAGTCTGCGGATGGCTACATGATCCTGTTGCTGGACGCCGGGAATTCCCGGCTCAAATGGGCTGTTCTGCGCAATGGCCATTACGAATACGGCGGGGTGCTGGAGCACGGTGTTGCTGCGATCAAGGAGCTGGCCAGCGCGGCGTGGAGCCTGCTGGATCCGCCCGAGGCCGTGTTGGTTGCCAATGTCGCCGGCGAGGCACTGCGGCGTGCACTGAACTCCTGGATCAAACGTCACTGGAAGCTGACACCGGAGTATCTCGCGGCGCCCCGGGAAGAATTCGGTATCCACAATGCGTACCGCGAGGCGGCCCGCCTGGGTATAGACCGGTGGCTGGCCCTGCTGGCGGCGCGGGAACTCGTCAAGGGCCCTGTGTGCGTCGTCGATTGCGGCACAGCCCTGACCATCGATGTGCTGTCGCAGGACAACCACCACCTGGGCGGTTTGATCATTCCGGGCATCCAGTTGATGCGGGATTCGCTGGCGGCGCGCGCGCCGGTGATTCGCGAGCAGATCGATCGGGCCGACTCCGATCAAGTGTCCCTCCTGGGTACGGATACGGGGAGTGCGGTCGCCGGCGGTACCGTCTATGCCACGGTCGCCGTAATCGATCGTGTGCTGTCGGATCTGCGGGCGGATGTCGGACGGCATCTGCGCTGCATCCTCACCGGCGGTGATGCGCCACTGCTGTTGCCGTTGCTGGGGAGCCGTGTGCAGCATGAAGCCGATCTCGTGCTGCGGGGCTTGGCGCGTATCGCGCGGGCACGGTTCGCTGCGCAATCGGTGACGCAGCCGGATGCGGCTGCCGCACCTGCGGCGCCGCAGTCATGAGATACGCCATCTATCTGTTGCTGGTGGCCAATCTGGCGTTCTTCGCCTGGTTGTACCGGACGCATGAACAGTACGCGCCGCCTGCAGGGCCGGTGGTCGCGGCGCTGCCTGCGACGGTCGAGTCGCTGCGGTTGCTGCGTGAACGCGGTGCAGATACCCGGCCGGCGCAACGGGAGGATCGAAGGGGGCCGGCCCCGGAAGCATCTCAGCCACCAGTGCCTGCGCCCGCGCCGGCCGAGGAAGTTGCGGTGTTCAATACGGCGGCGGGCGTACCCTTGCCGGAGTCGGTGGAGCCGGGCGGCGAAACGATTTCCGATGCCGGTCAGGATGCTGCGGTCGTCGTGGCCGGGACGGAGGCCACGCCGGAACAGGAACTGCCGCCGCAGCCTCCCCCTACGCCGGTGCGCGTCTGCCAGACGATCGGCCCCTTTCTTGCCCGCCGGGATGCCGAGCGCCTGGTGAACGAACTGGCGGACGCGGGTCCGCAGGCGGTGATCCGGGTGTCGCAGATGCAGCAGCCCAACGGTTATTGGGTCTTTCTGCCCGAGATGGAACGCGGGGCGGCACGCCGGACGGTGAGAGAACTGCAGTCCAAGGGGGTCGAGGATTACTATCTCGGTCGCCAGAATGTCATTTCGCTCGGCCTGTTCTCCGACAGACGCACTGCGGAGGCGCGGCGGCGCGAAATCGCGGCGATGGGTTACGAGCCCAGGGTCGAGGAGCGGCTCAAGAGCCGCGACATGTACTGGGTGGATCTCGAGGAGCAGGAACCAAGCCGCGTGAGCGATGAGCGCTGGCGTACTCTGCTCGGGCCGCTGGCGGATATCCGCCGCCAGTCCGTGAGCTGCGAATAGTTTGCGAGGTACGGCGAGATTGCCTAGAATCCTCCCGCCAAATCAATTCATTGCTGGCGTAGCTCAGTCGGTAGAGCGTCTGATTTGTAATCAGAGGGTCACGGGTTCGATTCCTGTCGCCAGCACCATCTTCTTCGCACAAGCTCC
>CAYWKV010000248.1:0-3990 GCA_964458835.1 uncultured Gammaproteobacteria bacterium
AAAAACCCGGGAACCCGGCCGCGGAAGGCTAGTCCTGGGTTTGCGCAATGCATGCTTTCCGTGTTGTTCCGTGGATTCCGTGGCCATTTTTTCAAGACATCGGCTTGAGTAAGCGCCATTCGGCCTAGGGGCCGATTGCGCCGGTGGGGGCGGGCAGCAGTGCCATCATCGCCCGGGCGGCGTTCGACAGCGTGCGTTCCCGGTGCCGGACGGTGCCGAGGGTGCGGTGCAGCTGCAGGCTGCGCACGGGCAGTACATGCAGTTGCCGGTCGGCCATGGTCTGCGGCAACAGGCTCCAGCCGAACCCCACCGACACCAGCATCCTGATGGTCTCCAGATAATTGGTGGACAGCGAACTGTGCAGCTCGATGCCCAGGTCGCGGAAGGCGCGTTCGGCGATCTGCCGGGTATAGGTCGAGCTGGCGGGCAGGATCGCAGGGTGGGCGGCGAGGTCGGCGATCTGCACCCGTCGCCGCTGCGCCAGGGGGTGATCCGGCGCGCAGACCACCACCAATGGATCGTCCCAGACCGGCCGCAGCTCCAGACTGGCGCGCGCCTGCGGCGGCAGCGTGACGATGGCGAGTTCCAGATCGCCCATCTCCACCGCGTGGCAGGCGGCCTCCGAGTCCATGAAGTGCAGATCCAGCGTGACCTCGGGATAGCGGGCGGCGAAGGCGCGCAGCGTCGGCGGCAGCCGGTGCAGGCCGATGTGATGGCTGGTGCCCAGGCGCAGGGTGCCGGCGACGGTGCCGCTGAGGTCGGCCAGGGCGCGGTGGCTGTCGTCGAGTTCGGCGAGGATGCGCCGCGCCCGCGGCAGCAGCGCCCGGCCCGCCTCGGTGAGGTCCACGGTGCGGCCGATGCGGTCGAACAGCCGCGCGTCGAAACTTTCCTCCAATGCCGCGATGCGTTTGCTGACCGCCGGCTGGGTCAGGTGCAGCTGCGCGGCGGCGGCCGAGAACGAGCGCGTCTCGGCGACCGCGACGAAGGCGCGCAGGTTGGCGATGTCCATTTTCCGGGTCTCCGTAAGATTCTCGTTGGTTATATATAACATGAAAAATATGAATTTGAGTTATCTCGCTACGCGGCCTACCATCGGTCGTCCGAGTGGGAGAGACAGACATGGCCGGTAAGACCCTCTACGACAAACTCTGGGACGCGCACGTGGTCCGCAGCGATGCCGACGGCACCACGCTGCTGTACATCGACCGCCATCTGGTGCACGAGGTGACCTCGCCGCAGGCCTTCGAAGGCCTGCGCCTGGCGGGCCGTTCGCCCTGGCGGGTGAAGTCCGTGCTGGCGGTGCCGGATCACAACGTGCCGACCACCGCGCGCGACGCCGGCATCGCCGACCCGGTGTCGCGGCTGCAGGTCGAGACCCTGGACGCCAACTGCGTGGCGTTCGGCATCACCGAATTCAAGATGAACGATGTGCGCCAGGGCATCGTGCATGTGATCGGCCCGGAGCAGGGCGCGACCCTGCCGGGCATGACCGTGGTGTGCGGCGACTCGCACACCTCCACGCACGGCGCGTTCGGCGCGCTGGCCTTCGGCATCGGCACCTCCGAGGTCGAGCACGTGCTCGCCACGCAGTGCCTGATCCAGAAGAAGGCGAAGAATTTCCTGGTGCGCGTCGACGGCCCGCTGCCCGCGGGCGTAACCGCCAAGGACATCGTGCTCGCGATCATCGGCCGCATCGGTACCGCCGGCGGCACCGGCTACACGCTGGAATTCGCCGGCGAGGCGATCCGCGCGCTGTCGATGGAAGGGCGCATGACGCTGTGCAACATGGCCATCGAGGCCGGCGCGCGCGCGGGCCTGGTCGGCGTCGATGAGACCACGATCGAATACGTGCAGGGCCGTCCCTACGCGCCGCAAGGCGATCTCTGGGATCGCGCCGTCGCCGCCTGGTTCGATCTCCATTCCGACGCCGACGCCGTATTTGACAAGACCATCGCGCTGAACGCCGCCGACATCGTGCCGCAGGTGACCTGGGGCACGTCGCCGGAGATGGTCGTCGGCGTCGACGCCGCGGTGCCCGATCCGGCTGCCGAGGCGGATCAGGTCAAGGCCAACGGCATGCGCCGCGCGCTGGACTACATGGGCCTGAAGCCGGGCACGCCGATCCGCGACATCCGCCTCGACAAGGTGTTCATCGGCTCGTGCACCAATTCGCGCATCGAGGATCTGCGCGCGGCGGCCGCGGCGATCCGCGGCGGCAAGGTCGCGGCCAACATCAAGCAGGCGCTGGTGGTGCCGGGCTCCGGCCTGGTCAAGCAACAGGCGGAAGCCGAGGGTCTGGACCAGGTCTTCAAGGCGGCCGGTTTCGAATGGCGCGAGCCCGGCTGCTCGATGTGCCTGGCGATGAACGCCGACCGTCTCGAGCCCGGCGAGCGCTGCGCCTCGACCTCGAACCGCAACTTCGAAGGCCGGCAGGGCCAGGGCGGCCGCACCCACCTGGTCAGCCCGGCCATGGCCGCGGCGGCGGCGATCGCGGGTCACTTTGTCGATGTGCGTGAGTAATGAATTGAACCGCCAAGACGCCAAGAGCGCCAAGCAAAGATATTTTGAACCGCCAAGGCGCCAAGACGCCAAGAAAACCTTGATAATACGGCAATTGACAATATTAAGGGCGTTCTTGGCGTCTTTGCGGCATGGCGGGTCCAACATTCTTTGCTCCGCGTCTTGGCGGTTGATACCGAATCGAGGTCATGATGGAAAAGTTCACTACATTGCAGGCGCTGGTCGTGCCATTGGATCGGCCAAATGTCGATACCGACGCGATCATCCCCAAGCAGTTCCTGAAATCGATCCGCCGCTCGGGCTTCGGGCCGAACCTGTTCGACGAATGGCGTTACCTGGATCATGGCGAGCCGGATCAGGACAACAGCGGTCGCCCGCTGAATCCGGATTTCGCACTCAACCAGCCGCGCTACCAGGGCGCGCGCATCCTGCTCGGGCGCGAGAACTTCGGCTGCGGCTCGTCGCGCGAACACGCGGTGTGGGCACTGGAGGATTACGGCTTCCGCGTGGTGATCGCGCCGAGCTTCGCCGACATCTTCTTCAACAACTGCTTCAAGAACGGTGTGCTGCCCATCGTGCTCGACGCGGCCGAGGTCGATGCGTTGTTCAAGGCGGTCGAGACCACGCCGGGGTATCGGTTGACGGTGGACCTGCAGGCGCAGACGGTAACCACGCCAGACGGTGCGGTGATGAAGTTCGACGTTGATCCCTTCCGCAAGCACTGCCTGCTGGAAGGGCTCGACGACATCGGCCTGACGCTGCAGCACGCCGACGCGATCCGCGCCTACGAGGAACGCCGCCGCGCCGAGGCGCCGTGGTTGTTCGATTGATTCGTAAATAACCAAACCATTAACGCAAGGACGCAAAGGCGCGCAAAGAAAGATCTTGGCCACGAAATCCACTAAACCCACGAAAAAGATTTATGTTTGCAGGCATTATCTTTATGTGGGTTTCGTGGATTTCGTGGCTGTAATCGGTTTTCCTTCGGCGCCTTCGCGTTGAGAGCTCTTTCTTTGTAGGGAACACACAGCATGACGAAAAAAATCCTGGTACTCCCCGGCGACGGCATTGGTCCCGAGATCGTCGCCGAGGCGATGAAGGTCCTCGACCATCTGCGCAAAGACGGCGGGCTCGATGTCGAGATCGGGCATGGCCTGGTTGGCGGTGCCTCCTACGACGCGCACGGCGAGCCGCTGACGCAGGAGACCCTGGAACGGGCCAAGGCGGCGGATGCGGTGCTGCTCGGCGCCGTCGGCGGCTACAAATGGGAAGCGCTGCCGATCGCAGTCCGCCCGGAAAAGGGTCTGCTCGGCCTGCGTGCCGGCATGGGCCTGTTCGCCAACCTGCGCCCGGCGATCCTCTACCCGCAGCTGGCCGACGCCTCCTCGCTCAAGCCCGAGGTGGTCGCCGGTCTGGACATCATGATCGTGCGCGAGCTGACCGGCGGCATGTACTTCGGCCAGCCGCGCG
>CAYWKV010000249.1:0-3938 GCA_964458835.1 uncultured Gammaproteobacteria bacterium
GTCCGGAGAACCACCGGTTCGCGGCCAAAGGCCGCTCCTACAGCGTACCTCGTGAGGGCGGGACGGTAGCCTTAACGTTCCGGGGTTTTGGCAATAGAATCTTTCCGTGTTGTTCCGTGTAGTTCCGTGGCCAATAAGGTTTTGCCTTTAACCCCTCACCCCTCACTCACCGCACCGAGCGCATCACCCACAGGCCGCCGCCGAGGAACAGCAGCGAGGGTGCGAGCGCGCTGGCCAGCGCCGGCAGGCCGTAGACCTGGCCGAGGTGGCTCATGGTCTGGTTGAGCAGGAAGAACGCCACCCCGGTCATGATGCCCCACAGCAGGCGCTGGCCGGCGCTGACGCTGCGCAGCGGTCCGAACACGAACGGGATGGACAGGAACAGCATCACCAGCCCGGCGAGCGGCGCGAACACCCGCTGCCAGAAGGCCAGCTCGTAGCTGCCGGCATCGAGGCCGTTGTTGCGCATGTAGCGCGCATAGCGGTAGAGATCGCGCGCCGACAGGTCCTCCGGGTCGATGGTCACCACGCTCAGCAGCTCCGGGCTGAGCAGGCTCGGCCACTCCAGCCGCTCGGCGCGGATCACCTCGAAGCGCTCCCCGCCCAGTTCGCCACGCTGCACGTCGTAGAGCCGCCAGCCGTCCGGGGCGTGCTCCGCGAACGCGGCGTGCATGGCCGCCTCCAGCCGGCCGTCGGCGGCCAGTTCGTAGACCTGCACGTCCGCCAGCCGGCCATCGGGCAGGATCTGGCGGATATTGATGAACTGCCGGCCGTCGCGCGCCCAGAACCCGTACTGACTGCGGAAGGTGATGGTCTCCGACTGCGCCAGGGTGCGGCGCTGCTCGGCGAGCTGCTGGGTCCAGGGCGCCAGCCACTCGCCGGCCGCGGCGGCGATGACCAGCAGGATCAGACCGGCCTGCAGCACGCTGCGGGCGATGCGCAGGATGGACACGCCGGCGGCGCGCATGCTCACCAGTTCGCTGTTGGAGGCCAGCACGCCCAGGCTCATCAGGCTGCCGAGCAGCGCCGCCATCGGAAACAGCTGATGGATGCGCCCGGGCACCGTCAGGCCGACGTAGGCGAAGGCGTCGCCCAGACCGTAGCCGCCCTTGCCGATGTCCTGCACCTCGTTGACGAAGGCGAAGAACAGATCCACCGCCAGCAGGATCAGCAGCGCCAGCAGCGTGCCGCCGATGACCGCCTTGCCGAGGTAGCGGTCCAGGATCCTCACGCCGCCCTCCGCGGCCCGCGCATGCGCGTCAGCCGGAACAGCACCAGTGTCACCGCCACCGGCACGGCGTGCACCCACCACATGCCCGGCTGCGCCGGGATCGTGCCCTTCTCCACCCACACCTGGGCCGTGCCCATGAGGTTGTAGTAGACGATGAACACCAGCACCGCGACGAACAGCCTGCCGAAACGTCCCTGGCGCGGCGTGGTGCGGCTGAGCGGCACGGCGAGCAGCACCAGGCTCAGCGTCGCCAGTGGCAGCGACAGGCGCCACTGCAGTTCGGCGACGTCGTGCAGATCGTCCGAGCCCAGCAGCTCGCGGGTGGGCTTGGCATCGTGCTTGATGACGGGATTGAGCACCTCCACCGTCTCCAGGCGCACCCCGTGACGGTTGAACTGCAGCACGCGAAACACGGCATCGCCGGGCAGGCCCTGGTAGCGGTAACCATCCTCCATGACGAGGAAGCGGTCGCCGGTGTTGGTGTCGCGTGCGGGATAGGCACTGTGCGCCGTCACCAGCGTCGGCACCCCATCCTGCACACTGCGCACGAACAGGCCTTCGAGCCGCTCGCGGTCGGGCGACACGCGCTCGGCGTAGAAGATCATGCGGCCGCTGGCCGCCTCCTGAAAGCGGCCGGCGGTGACGACCGACAGATCGGTCTGGCCGGAGGCGCGGGCGCGGACCTGATAGCCGAGCTCGGCCGTGACCGGGGTGACGAACAGCGCCAGGGCGGCGATGCCGACGGCCACCACCGCGGCCAGCCCGAGCAGCGGCCGGTAGATCTGTGCCGTGCCGATGCCGCAGGCGCCCAGCGCCGCCATCTCGCTGTCCTTGTAGAGCCGCCCCAGGGCCAGCAGCACGCCCAGGTAGAGCGTCAGCGGCAGCAGCACGACCAGGTACTCCACCGACTTCAGGCCCAGCAGCGTAAAGATGACGCCGCCCGGCAGCTCGCCCGCCGCGGCCTCGCCGAGAAAGCGCGCCAGCCGGTTGCTGACCACGATCACCCACAGCACGAGGGTGACCGCCAGCCAGTTCTGGACGACCTCCTTCAACAGGTAGCGATCGATGACGCGCAGCATGAGCACCTTTCGGATGACGTACCTGTGGCGACGACACCCCGGGCAGGGCGGCGCCCCATGAAAAAGCGGGGTGTTTACAGTAGACTACCGCGCACGCGCATCATACACGACCCGACCGCCGCGCGGACCCTTCCAGCCCGCGCGGACAAGCGAACACAGGAGCCCCCATGGAATTCAGCGTCAAGAGCGGCAACCCGGAAAAACAGCGCAGCGGCTGCGTCGTCATCGGCGTGTTCGAGGCGCGCAAGCTGTCGGCCGCCGGCAAGACCCTGGACAAGGCCAGCGGCGGCTTCCTCACCGCCCTGCTGCGCCGCGGTGACATCGAGGGCCGCGCCGGCCAGACGCTGCTGACCCACAACGTGCCCAACGCCCTGTGCGAGCGCGTGCTGCTGGTCGGCTGCGGCAAGGAGCGCGAGTTCGACGTCGCCAATTACCGCAAGGCCGTGGCCGCCGCGACCCGCGCGCTGGGCGACACCGGCACCACGGACGCGGTCAGCTACCTCACCGAGCTGCCCATCAAGGGCCGCGACACCTATTGGAAGGTGCGTGACTGCGTGCAGACCACCGCCGATGCGCGGTACGTGTTCGACCAGCTCAAGAGCAGCAAGGACAAGCCCCGCCGGCCGCTGCGCAGACTGGTGCTGAACGTCCCCAGCCGCCGCGATCTCGCCGACGGCGAGCAGGGCGTCCGGGACGGCATGGCCATCGCCGCCGGCATGAAGCTCGCCAAGGACCTCGGCAACCTGCCCGGCAACATCTGCACGCCGTCCTACCTCGCCGACCAGGCCAAGGCGCTCAGGAAGCAGTCGCGCAAGCTGCACGTCGAGGTGCTGGACGAGGCCGACATGGAGAAGCTCGGCATGGGTTCGCTGCTGTCGGTGGCGCGCGGCAGCCGGCAGCCGGCCAAGCTGATCGTCATGGACTATCATGGCGGCCACAAGGGCGACAAGCCGGTCGTGCTGGTCGGCAAGGGCGTGACCTTCGACTCCGGCGGCATCTCGCTCAAACCCGGCCAGGCCATGGACGAGATGAAGTTCGACATGTGCGGCGCCGCCAGCGTGTTCGGCGCACTCGCCGCCTGCGCCCAGCTGGAGCTGCCGCTGAACGTGGTCGGCATCGTCCCCGCCACCGAAAACCTGCCCGACGGCCAGGCCACCAAGCCCGGCGACATCGTCACCAGCCTGTCCGGCCAGACCATCGAGATCCTCAACACCGACGCCGAGGGCCGCCTGATCCTGTGCGACGCGCTGACCTACGCGGAACGCTTCAAGCCCGCCGCCGTGGTCGACATCGCCACCCTGACCGGTGCCTGCGTGATCGCACTCGGCAAACACGCCGCCGGCCTGCTCAGCAATCACGGCCCGCTCGCGACCGAGCTCGCCAACTGCGGCAAGACCGCCGGCGACCGCTGCTGGGAACTGCCGCTGTGGGACGACTACCAGCCGCAGCTCGATTCCAACTTCGCCGACATGGCCAACATCGGCGGCCGCGAGGCCGGCACCATCACCGCCGCCTGTTTCCTGTCGCGCTTCACGAAGAACTACCAGTGGGCGCACCTCGACATCGCCGGCGTGGCCTGGAACCAGGGCAAGGACAAAGGCGCCACCGGCCGCCCGGTCCCGCTGCTG
>CAYWKV010000250.1:0-3934 GCA_964458835.1 uncultured Gammaproteobacteria bacterium
CCGCCGGCATCGTCGAGAACGCGCGCAACGAGGCCGCGCAGATCATCGCCGCGGCGCGCAAGGCCGCCGAGGAAGAGGCGGTGCTCGCGGCGCAGCGCGCGCGCGAGCAGCTGCGCGAGCAGGTGGCCACGCTGGCGGTGGCCGGCGCCGAGCGCATCCTGCGCCGCGAGATCGACGCGAACCGCCACGCCGAGCTGCTGTCCAACCTGAAGAACGAGCTGCGCTGATCCCATGGCCGAGTCGTTGACGATCGCCCGGCCGTATGCCGAGGCCGCGTTCGATCTGGCGCGCGAGGCGAACGCGCTGCCGTCCTGGTCCGACGCGCTGCGGCGGCTCGCCACCGTCGTCGACACCGAAAGCGCGCGCGAGCTCATCGGCAATCCGATGCTGAGCAACGAGCAGGTCGCGCAGCTGATCGCCGACGCCAGCGGCCAGTTGAGCGCCGAGCAGAGCAATTTCGTGCGGGTGCTCGCCGAGAACGAGCGGCTCGGCGTGCTGCCCGAGATCGCCGAGCTCTTCGAGCAGCTGCGCAACGAGCACGACGGCGTGCTCGACGCGCAGATCCGCTCGGCATATCCGCTCGTCGAGCAGCAGATCGACGAGATCGTCGCCACGCTTGCGGAAAAATACGGCAAGCGGATCAAGCCCAACGTCACGGTCGATGCCAGCCTGATCGGCGGCGTCGCCGTGAAGATCGGCGACGAGGTGATCGACGCATCCGTGCGCGGCAAGCTGGCCCAGATGGCCAGTGCGTTGAAGATTTAAGCCAAGGGGTATCCCATGCAACTGAATCCGGCCGAAATCAGCGAGCTGCTGAAGACGCGCATCCAGAACCTGAACATCGGCGCCGATACGCGCAACCAGGGTTCGGTCGTCTCGGTCACCGACGGCATCTGCCGCATCCACGGGCTGTCGGAGGTGATGCAGGGCGAGATGATCGAGTTCCCGCCGGCGCCCGGCCAGGCGGCCACGTACGGACTGGCGCTGAACCTCGAGCGCGACTCGGTCGGCGCGGTCGTGATGGGCCCGTACGAGCACATCTCCGAGGGCATGACGGTCAAGTCCACCGGCCGCATCCTCGAGGTGCCGGTCGGCCCCGAGCTGATCGGCCGCGTCGTCGACGCGCTCGGCGAGCCGATCGACGGCAAGGGCCCGATCAACGCGAAGCTCACCGACGTCATCGAGAAGGTCGCCCCCGGGGTCATCGCACGCAAGTCGGTGTCTGAGCCGGTGCAGACCGGACTGAAGTCGGTCGACGCGATGGTGCCGATCGGCCGCGGCCAGCGCGAGCTGATCATCGGCGACCGCCAGACCGGCAAGACCGCGGTGGCGATCGACACGATCATCAACCAGAAGGGCAAGAACCTGATCTGCGTCTACGTCGCGATCGGGCAGAAGGCGTCGACCATCGCCAACGTCGTGCGCAAGCTCGAGGAAACCGGGGCGATGGACTACACCATCATCGTCGCGGCGAGCGCCTCGGAGTCGGCCGCGCTGCAGTATCTTGCGGCGTACTCGGGCTGCACGATGGGCGAGTACTTCCGCGACCGCGGACAGGACGCGCTGATCATCTACGACGACCTCACGAAGCAGGCATGGGCCTACCGGCAGATCTCGCTGCTGCTGCGCCGCCCGCCGGGCCGCGAGGCGTATCCGGGCGACGTCTTCTACCTGCACAGCCGGCTGCTCGAGCGCGCCGCGCGCGTGAACGAGGAGTACGTCGAGAAGTTCACCAACGGCGAGGTGAAGGGCCGGACGGGCTCGCTCACCGCACTGCCGATCATCGAGACGCAGGCGGGCGACGTCTCCGCCTTCGTGCCGACGAACGTCATCTCGATCACCGACGGCCAGATCTTCCTCGAGACCGACCTCTTCAACGCCGGCATCCGGCCGGCCATCGACGCCGGCATCTCGGTGTCGCGCGTCGGTGGCGCGGCGCAGACCAAGATCATCAAGAAGCTCGGCGGCGGCGTGCGACTGGCGCTGGCGCAGTACCGCGAACTCGCGGCCTTCGCCCAGTTCGCCTCCGACCTCGACGAGGCCACCCGCAAGCAGCTCGAGCGCGGCCAGCGCGTCACCGAGCTGATGAAGCAGAAGCAGTACGCCCCGCTGACCATCGCGGACATGGCGCTGTCGCTGTTCGCGGCCAACGAGGGCTACCTGGACGACGTCGAGATCAAGAAGATCGTCGATTTCGAGGCCGCCCTGCACGCCTATGCCAAGTCCAACCACGGCGCGCTGATCGAGCAGATCAACGCCACGGCGGACTACAACGACGAGATCGCCGCCGGCCTGAAGAAGGCCGTCGAGGACTTCAAGGCCAACGGGGCCTGGTAATTGCGAGGGACGAGGGGCTAGGGGCTAGGGATTAGAAACGGCATAACCCATTTTGGTTTTTGTGCTCACTAGTCCCCAGTCCCTAGCCCCCAAGGAATCAAAATGGCTGGCGCAAAAGAGATCCGCACCAAGATCAAGAGCATCAAGAACACGCAGAAGATCACCAAGGCCATGGAGATGGTCGCGGCGAGCAAGATGCGCAAGGCTCAGGATCGCATGCTGGCTTCCCGGCCCTACGCCGAGAAGATGCGCAGCGTGGTGGCCCACATGGCCATGGCGCATCCGGAATACAAGCACCCCTATCTGGTGGCGCGCGAGACCAAACGGGTCGGCCTGATCGTGGTGTCCACCGACCGCGGCCTGTGCGGTGGCCTGAACGTGAACATGTTCAAGACCGTCATCGGCCACATGAAGGAATGGAAGCAGGCGGGCTACGAGATCGACGTCGTCGCCTTCGGCGCCAAGGCCAGCCAGTTCTTCAAGCGCGTCGGCGGCCACGTCGTGGCCCAGGCCACGCACCTCGGCGACGCACCGGCGATCAACGAGCTGATCGGCAGCGTGAAGGTCATGCTGGACGCCTACGACGAGGGCCGGATCGACCGCCTGTACCTGGGCTACACCGATTTCGTGAACACCATGACGCAGACGCCGCGCGTCGATCAGCTGCTGCCGATCGTGCCGGACGAGGACGAGCGCCTCAAGCATCACTGGGACTACCTGTACGAGCCCGACGCCAAGCCGGTCATGAACGCGCTGCTGACCCGCTACATCGAGTCGCTGGTCTATCAGGGCGTGGTCGAGAACATCGCCTGCGAGCAGGCCGCGCGCATGGTCGCCATGAAGGCTGCCACCGACAATGCCGGCGATCTGATCAACGAACTGCAGCTGGTCTACAACAAGGCCCGCCAGGCGGCGATCACCCAGGAGATCTCCGAGATCGTCGGCGGCGCCGCCGCGGTGTAGTGGATTTTGTAGGAGCGGCCTTGGCCGCGAACCGTTCGCGGGCGGAGCCCGCTCCTACACGAGAGATTGAAACGATTATTCGGAAGGTCGGTCGACATGCAGATGGACCTGTTTTCTGCGGCAGGCACCGACCGGGACGACAGCGATATTCAAGTTAAAGAGGACAGCACCATGAGTTCGGGCAACATCGTTGAAATCATCGGCGCCGTGGTCGACGTGGAGTTCCCGCGCAACGCGGTGCCGAAGGTCTATGACGCGCTCACCGTCGGCGACGCCGGTCTGACCCTGGAAGTGCAGCAGCAGCTGGGCGACGGCATCGTGCGCACCATCGCCATGGGCTCCACCGACGGCCTGAAGCGCGGCCTGAACGTGGCCAACACCGGCGCCCCGATCAACGTGCCGGTCGGCAAGAAGACCCTCGGCCGCATCATGGACGTGCTCGGCCGGCCGGTGGACGATGCCGGTCCGATCGGCGCCGAGACCACCTCCGCCATCCATCGCAAGCCGCCGAGCTTCGCGGAGCAGGCCGCGGCGATCGAGATTCTCGAGACCGGCATCAAGGTCATCGATCTGATCTGTCCGTTCGCCAAGGGCGGCAAGGTCGGCCTGTTCGGCGGCGCCGGCGTGGGCAAGA
>CAYWKV010000251.1:0-3891 GCA_964458835.1 uncultured Gammaproteobacteria bacterium
ATTCCCCCATCATTGACCCCCTGACCCCGAAGTCCCTATAATGCGCGCCGGCACGCACGGGCCGGTCACCGCTACAGCACATGACGACCGCATCCTTCCGCCGCGCGTCACCGGGCAGCCGGCTCGAACACAGGGGTGTTCGCCGCCCCCGCGCTGAGACCGCCGCGGCATGCGTACGATTCTGAGTATCCAGGCCTTCCTGACCGCCGTGGCGGCGGCGGCCGGATACTTCTACGGTGGGACGCCCGCGGCACTGGCCGCCCTGTTCGGGGCCATCACGGCACTGTCCAACACGTTGCTGCTGGCCTGGCGCCTGCACCGGGGCAAGCGACAGATGCACACCGATGCGCACCGGCATCTGCGGTCGTTTTATTTTTCCAGCATCGAGCGGTTGTTCGTGGTGGGCGGCCTGCTCGCTGTCGGTATCGGTGCGCTGCAGCTCACGCCGTTGCCGCTCATGGCGGCCTTCGTAGCCGGGCAGATGGCCTGGATGTTTTCTTGGATCGATCACGGACGCAAAACGTAATGGCTGGCGACACCCTGACCTCCGGCGAGTACATCAAACATCATCTGCAGAACTGGACCTACGGTCTGCACCCCGACCACGGCTGGTCGTTCGCGCACACCCCCGAGGACGCCAAGGCCATGGGCTTCTGGGCGATCCACGTCGACAGCATGCTGTGGTCGATCGTCCTGGGCTTCGTGCTGTTCTACTTCTTCCGCAAGGTCGCCAAGCGCGCCACGGCGGCCGTTCCCGGCGGCGGCCAGAACTTCGCCGAGTGGATCGTCGAGTTCATCGACACCAGCGTGCGCGGGTCGTTCAGCGCCCGCAACGACATGGTCGCGCCGCTCGCACTGACCATCTTCTGCTGGGTGTTCCTGATGAATTTCATGGACCTGCTGCCGGTCGACGCGCTGCCGTGGGCGGCGCAGCGCATCGGCGAGCTGTTCGGCGCCGATCCGCACCACGTCTACTTCAAAATAGTGCCGAGCACCGACCCCAACGTCACCTTCGGCATGGCGCTGTTCGTGTTCCTGCTGATGCTCTACTACTCCATCAAGATCAAGGGCGCCGGCGGCTTCTTCGGCGAGCTGGCCTTCCAGCCCTTCGGCAAGCTCGGCGCACCGGCCAACCTCGTCCTCGAGGGCGTGTCGCTGATCTCCAAGCCGGTCTCGCTGGCGCTGCGACTGTTCGGCAACATGTACGCCGGCGAAACCATCTTCATCCTGATCGCGCTGATGTACAGCGCCGGCTGGGCCCTGGGCATCTTCGGCGGCTTCCTGCAGCTCGGCTGGGCGATCTTCCATATCCTGATCATCACGCTGCAGGCGTTCATCTTCATGACGCTGACCATCGTCTATCTGGACATGGCGCACCAGGAACACCATTGATTTCGGCTTCGTCTACAACCTCGACTCTTCAACTCTTCGATAATTTAGCTAGGAGACAATCATGGAAATGGCAACTGCTCTGCTGTACATCGCCGGCGCTCTGATGATGGGCCTGGGCGCGCTCGGCGCTGCGGTCGGCATCGGTATTCTCGGCGGCCGTTTCCTGGAGGGCGCCGCGCGCCAGCCGGAGCTGATCCCCATGCTGCGCACCCAGTTCTTCATCGTCATGGGCCTGGTCGACGCCGTGCCGATGATCGCCGTCGGTATCGCGCTGTACGTGCTGTTCGCCGTCGTCGGGGGCTGAAGTCCGGTCAATCGGCATTCACCCGGCTTCCTACGATTTGAGGTAACGGCATGAATATCAATCTCACACTCATCGCGCAAATGATCGTGTTTGCCGTGTTCGTGTGGTTCTGCATGAAGTTCGTGTGGCCGCCCATCATGGGCGCGCTGGAGGCCCGCCGGAAGCAGATCGCCGACGGCCTGGCCGCCGCCGAGCGCGGCCAGCACGCGCAGGAACTGGCGCAGAAGCGCGCGGCGGAGGTGCTGCTGCAGGCCAAGCAGCAGGCCCAGGAGATCATCGCCAAGGCGGAGAAGCGCGCCGCGGAGATCGTCGACGAGGCCAAGACCGACGCCAGGACCGAGGGCGAACGCATCCTGACCGCGGCCCGCGCCGAGATCGGCCAGGAGGTCAACCGCGCGAAGGAGGGCCTGCGCGCCCAGGTGGTGTCGATCGCCATCGCCGGCGCCAGCAAGGTCCTGGAGCGCGAAGTCGACGCCAACACCCACAACGACCTGCTGAACAAGCTGGCCGCACAGATCTAGGCGCACGCTCATGGCGGAATTCACCACGATCGCACGACCCTATGCCCAGGCGGTGTTCAAGCTGGCGCGCGAGCGGCAGGCCCTGGCGGCCTGGTCGGACATGCTCGAGCTGGCGGCCCACGTCGCGGCCGATCCCGACATGCGCAAGCTGTTCGACAATCCGCGCATCACGCCGGACCAGCTGGGGGCGCTGTTCGTCGATATCCTGACCGGCGCCGGGGACGGGCGCCTGGACGACGACGGCCGCAATCTGATCCGGCTGTTGGCGGAGCGCCGCCGGCTGGCGGTCCTGCCGGAGATCTTCGGCCTGTTCCAGCAGCTCAAGCACGACGCGGAGGGCGCCATCAAGGCGCAGCTGATCACCGCGTTCCCGGCCACGGACGCCCAGCAGCAGGCCATCGCGGAGGCGTTGAAGAAGCGCTTCGGCCGCGAGGTGCAGCTCGAGTTCATCATCGATCCGACCCTGATGGGCGGCGCCGTGGTGCGTGCCGGCGACCTGGTCATAGACGGTTCGGTCCGGGGCAAGCTGACCCGCCTGGGTACGGCCCTGAGTCACTGATAAGGAATGGTTATGCAACTCAATCCCACTGAAATCAGCGAGCTGATCAAAAGCCGCATCGAGAAGTTCCAGACCGTCGCCGAGGCCCGTACCGAAGGTACCGTGGTCAGCCTGACCGACGGCATCGCCCGCATCCACGGCCTGGCCGACGCCATGGCCGGCGAGATGATCGAGTTCCCCGGCGACGTCTACGGCATGGCGCTGAACCTGGAGCGCGATTCCGTCGGCGCGGTGATCCTCGGCGAGTACAAGCACATCTCCGAGGGCGACTCGGTCAAGTGCACCGGCAAGATCCTGGAAGTGCCGGTCGGTGAGGGTCTGCTCGGCCGCGTGGTCGACGCGCTCGGCAGCCCGATCGACGGCAAGGGCCCGATCAGCGCCGTGAAGACCTCGCCCATCGAGAAGATCGCCCCGGGCGTGATCGCCCGCAAATCGGTCGACCAGCCGGTGCAGACCGGCCTCAAGGCCATCGACGCCATGGTGCCGGTCGGCCGCGGCCAGCGCGAGCTGATCATCGGCGACCGCCAGACCGGCAAGACCGCGGTGGCCATCGACGCCATCATCAATCAGAAGGGCACCGGCGTTAAGTGCATCTACGTCGCGGTCGGCCAGAAGAACTCCTCGATCGCCGCCGTGGTGCGCAAGCTCGAAGAGCACGGCGCGCTGGCGCACACCATCATCGTCGCCGCCGCCGCGGCCGACTCCGCCGCCATGCAGTTCATCGCACCCTACGCCGGTTGCGCGATGGGCGAGTACTTCCGCGACAACGGCGAAGACGCGCTGATCGTGTACGACGACCTGACCAAGCAGGCCTGGGCCTACCGCCAGGTCAGCCTGCTGCTGCGCCGTCCGCCGGGCCGCGAAGCCTATCCGGGCGACGTCTTCTACCTGCACTCGCGCCTGCTGGAGCGCGCCGCGCGCATCAACGCCGAAGAGGTCGAGAAGCTCACCGGCGGCCGCGTGAAGGGCAAGACCGGCTCGCTGACCGCGCTGCCGATCATCGAGACCCAGGCGGGCGACGTGTCGGCCTACATCCCGACGAACGTCATCTCGATCACCGACGGCCAGAACTTCCTCGCGACCGACCTCTTCAACGCCGGCATCCCGCCCGCCCT
>CAYWKV010000252.1:0-3868 GCA_964458835.1 uncultured Gammaproteobacteria bacterium
GCTTCGCTCGCAATGACGGTACGACGAATTAATCAGAGGTTCCTTAAGTCTGTCCCCCTAGCACCAGGATTCTCTCTGCGCCTTTGCGCCTCTGCGCTGAGTAAGTCTCTTGATCAGATCCCCGGCGAATTCTTTCCGTGTTGTTCCGTGGCGGATGAAGCTTCTGGAGCGGGTCGCCATCGCGGCGGACTTAGCGGCGACGGGCGGCGCGGTCCGGCCCGGCGGGGATCTGCAGGTACTCGCCGGGATGGCTCAGCCAGGCGGCGGCATCGTCGGCGCGCAGCGGTGGCGCGAGGTAGTGGCCCTGGGCGCAGTCGCAGCCGAGATCGGCGAGTTGTTCCAGGGTCTCCTTCTCCTGCACGCCTTCGGCGACCACGCGCATGCCGAAGTTGTGCGCCAGCGAGATGACGGTACGCACGATCTTCTCGTCGTCGGCGTCTCGGTGGAGATCGCGGATGAAGGACTTGTCGATCTTGATCTCGTCCACCGGCAGGTGCTTCAGATAGGCGAGCGAGGAATAGCCCGTTCCGAAGTCATCGATGGACAGGCCGACGCCCAGCGCATGCAGGCGCCGCAGCACCTCCAGGCCGCGGTCCGGCTGCTGCATCATCGCGCCTTCGGTGATCTCCAGCACCAGCTGCCGCGGTGGCGTGTTCCACACCGCCAGCGCCTGCTCGATGAGTTCGACGATATCCTCGTGATGCAGAATGCCCGGCGACAGATTCACGGCAACCGTCAGCTCCGGCTGCAGATGCTGCAGCATGCGCAGGTGGTGCAGTGAGGCCTTCAGGGACCAGAGCGTCAGCGATTCGATCAGCCCCGTCTGTTCGGCCAGGCCGATGAACTGATCGGGCGGTACCTCGCCGCGCTGCGGGTGATTCCAGCGCGACAGGCTCTCGAAACCGACCACCCGCCCGTGCTCGAGGTCGACCTGGGGCTGCAGGTACACGCGCAGGTCGTTGCTGTCGATGGCCTCCTGAAGGTCCGTTTCCAGGGCCAGCAGGCAAGGCTTGGCGGCTGTCAGCTGATCGTTGAAGAACTCGCAGGACGCCGCGCTCTCGCGCGCCTCGACGAGGGCCCGGTCCACCGCCTGCATGAGCTGCTGGCCGTCCGCGGCGTGCTGCGGAAAGAGTGCGATCCCGGCATAGCTGCGCAGCCGCAGCCGCAGCTCGCCGATCGGGAAGGGCTCGCTCAGGACCTGGTTGATCTTGTGGGCGGCGAGCTGGGCATGACCGGGATTGAGCAGGCCCGGCAGCAGCAGGGCGAACTCGTCGGCGCCGATGCGGGCGACGGTGTCGGATTGCCGCAATGCGTCGCGGATGCGGTTGGCGGTCTCCTGCAGCAGCATATCGCCGGCCTTGTAGCCGTACTCGCGATTGATATCACGGAAGCGGCGCAGGTTGACGACGACCACGCCGAGCAGATCGCCGAACTGGCCACAGCATTTGATCTGCCCTTCCAGGCGGCGGAAGAAGGTGTGGCGGTCCGGCAGCCCGGTCAGCGGGTCACGTTCCATGTCGGCGGCAGGTCACAGGAAATACGCGGCGGGATCGATGCCGTAGGCGCCCGGTTCCAGCGAGCGGGCGATCTCGAGTTTCCGGCTGGCGGACTCCTCGACCATCAGGTCCACGGTCGGCGCGATCTCGTAGACATCCTTGTCGGCGTTCAGTACCAGCATGACCTTGGGGCGGAGGCGGCGTACGCGGTTCTGCGACAGCACGATACCCACCTGGCCGGTGCTCAGCTCCACCAGCGTGCCGGTCGGATAGACGCCCAGGCACTGGATGAACTGTTCGACCAGCTCTTCCTGGAAATCCACGTTGCGCCACTCGTACAGGCTGCGGATCGCCTCGTGCGGCGAGACGGCGACGGCGTAGGGCCGGTCGCTGGTGATGGCGTCGTAGCAGTCGACGATGGCGGCGATCTTGCCGTACACGGAGGTCTGATCGGACCGGAGGCCGCGCGGATAACCCTTGCCGTTGTGACGCTCGTGATGGCTGTAGGCGACCTCGATGGAGGTGCGCGAGATGTCCTTGCTGTCGGTCATCAGACCGACGCTGTGCTCGACGTGCGCCTGCATCAGCGTGAACTCCGCCTCCGTCAGCCGGCCGGGTTTTTCCAACAGATCGGTGGGCAGCTTCATCTTGCCGATATCGAACAGCAGCGTGCCGACGGCGACCTGCTGCAGCTCCGGGCGCGGCAGGCCGAGGTGACGCCCGAAGGTGATGGCCAGGGCGCAGGCGTCGATGGAGTGGGCGTAGGTGTACGAATCCTTGTCCTTCAGCTTGGTGAGCCACATGAAGGCGTCGGGGTTGCGCAGGATGCTTTCGATCATGCCGCTGACGGCGTGTTCGGCCTCGCGGGCATTCAGTTTGCGGCCGGCGCGGATGTCGTCCAGGATGTTGCCGATCCGGTCGCACGCAGTCCGGTGGCTTTCGCGCGCCGGTGCGAGTTCCTCTTCGACGCTCACGGTATCCTGGTAGACGGGGCGGCCGGGCGCGGAGCGACAGATGTCGTGCAGCTCGGTATCGGTGGCGCGGGCAGCGGCTGGATTGTCGTCGAGGTAGCGGGCAGCGGGTTCGCCGCGTTCGATGTCGATGTAGACGAAGCGACAGTGGCGCTGCAGTTCGGTGATGTCGTGCTGATTGTGGATGCGGAAACCCTGGAACAGAAACGGCGTCTCCACCCATGGCCGGTCGAGACGCGCGACGTACATGCCCGGTTTGAGATCCCTGCTGTCGACCTTCTTTTCCACGGCAACACCCCGATCCACTGCACCGCCTTCCAGTCGCCCGTGTATCGAGCGCGCCCCACCTCGGGCCTTGTCGGCGGCCACCCGGAAAAGTTGAGTAACCCAGTGTGGTTGGAGGGTTTTCTAGCTTTCTTCGAGGATGCCCTCGGCCGCCCGCCGGCCGCTCAGCACGGCGCCTTCGAGGGTGGCGGGCAGGCCGGTGGCGGTGAAATCGCCGGCCAGCCACAGCCCTGCCACCGGGGTCCGGGGCACCGGCCGGATGCGGTCGATGTCGGGGGTGGCGGCGAAGGTGGCACGTTTTTCCCGGATCACCAGGTGGTCGACTGCGGCCGGCCAGTCGGAGTGCAGCGCGGCGAGTTCGGTGCCCACCCGTTCGGCCAGGGTGTCCGGGGCGAGGGACAGGTGCTCGCCGCGGCCGCCGATCACGACCGCGACCGTGCCCGGCAACCCGGTGATCTGGCGATCGAATACCCATTGGCCGAGGCCGTCCTGCAGCCCTTGCAGCGTGGCGTCGATACGGACCGGTTCCGGATAGCGCAGGTAGACGGTCGTGATCGGTTCGTGGCGCAGCCCGCCGATCCGGGTGGCGATGGCCGCGAGCGGGGGGTGCGGCATCAGCAGGCGCCGGCACACGGTCGGATGCACGGCGAGCACGGCCTGCGTCGCCGCACAGGCGCCGCCGCGCCAGCGGACGCCGGCAAGCCGCCCGTCCGCCAGATCCAGACCCTGGATGCGCCGGTTGAGGACGACGCTGCCGCCGCGGCGCTCGATGAACTCCATGGCCGGTTCCGGCAGTAGAGCGCCGAGGTCGGTGCGCGGAATGAGCAGGTCGGCCTGACGGGCATCGCCGCCGAACGCGCGCTGCAGGACTTCCAGAAACAGTGCGGCCGAGGCTTCGCTGAGCGGCGTGTTGAGCGTGGCGAGGCACAGCGGATTCCACAGTGCCTGGATCAGCCGCGCGTCCTGGCCCTCGCTGAGCAGCAGCGCCTGGGCACTGATGTCGCTGCCAAGCTCGATGCGCCGACGCAGCAGGCGCACGGCGAAGCGTGCCAGTCGCAGCCGCGATGCCGGTGGCAGGCCGCGGGCGGTGAGGACGGCGACGGCAAGGTGCAGCGG
>CAYWKV010000253.1:0-3864 GCA_964458835.1 uncultured Gammaproteobacteria bacterium
AAGTTATAAGGGGTTAGAAAGAGGATGAGCCCCAAAGGTCGGGGCCGCGAAAACCCAAAGGGAGGTTTCGATGAGCAAGGTCAAGATCCAGATCGGCAAGGCGAAGAAGACCGAGGTTTCCAAGCGCGAGCAGATCGAGGATGCCGGGTTCGGCTTCCAGCGCAACGACCAGGGCGAGATGTCCATCTCGATCAAGTTCCCTGGGATCGACACCCTCAACTTCACCCGAAAGGATCTCGGGATCGTCATCGATCGCCTCGACGCCCCGACGATCGAGGGTTCCGGCCCCGGCGCCTCGTTCGCCCGGTCGGCCAGCGAGGATCCCAACGGCAACCTGACGGCGAAGTTCTCCGAGGAGAAGCGGGCTCGGTCCGTCTCCTTCTCGCCCAGCGATCGGCACGAGATCGCCGATCTCCTCACCGGGCTGCTCAAGTCCTGGGATGACTACGCCGCTGCCCTGATCGAGAAGGAGGCCGAGAAGGCTTCCGAGACGAGCAACGAGAACGACAACGCGGCGGCGGCGAAGTAGGGACGCACCCTCAACCTAAACCTCCGGAGAGGCTTAACGGTTTCTCCGGAGGTTTCTTATATCTATGCGCATTTATTTTTTGCGCCGGAAGGTTGGAACGACATTTGCTTCTAGCACTTCCTATGCCAATCTCTGTTTGTCATAAATTGTCAAAAAGACTGGCAAGTTAAATTTGACAAAAGAAAAAAGAAGATGTATGCGTTGGCACGTTCCTTGCTACCGCAACTTCTATGCCCGGATTTTTCTTCGATAAGTTTTGGCGGGTCCGCCTGGGCGTGATATGGGATCACTGAGAGGAGAAAACCTCTCGACCCAACCTCAGGAGGAAAACATGTCGTCGGTGAGACTCAAGATCGGAGACGAAGTGGCTCGCTCCATCGTTGAGCAGGTCAACGATGCAGGGCTGAGCTTCGCCCGCGACGAGGACGGCAACTCTCGCCTCTTCGTCAAGTTCCCTGGCCTCGACGTGATCGGATTCTCGCGCGAGGATCTGACGGACATCATCAACCGCCTGGAGGCTCCCAAGATCGAGGGCTCCAATCCCGGCGCGGTGTTCCAGCGCTCCGCGACGGAAGATGAGGAAGGAAACCTCATCTCCAAGTTCAGCGACGAGAAGCGCGCACGCACGATCGCGTTCAAGGTCGATGACCGTACCGAGGTCGCGGATCTCCTCGATGCTCATCTCGCGAAGTGGGATGACTACGAGGAGGATTTGACCAAGGCCGAGGAGCAGCAGGCCGAGAAGGAGCGCGAAGAGGCCAAGGCGGCCCGTGCGAACGCGAAGAACGGCGGCGACAAGGGGGGCGATGGCGAACCCAAGCGCAAGCGTGGGCGTCCGCGCAAGGATGACGCGCGGGTCACTGCCTAGCTCTCCCGATTCGACCGGTCGAATGGTGCCCCGAAGGAGCCAACATCTTTCGGGGCATTTTCCTTTTGTTAATTTTTTCCAAAGTTGAGATGTCAAAAATTGTCACGTTGCTGGTATGATGAACGAATCGTGTTATGGGGCCGAGATCAGAAAAAGTTGTCTCTTAAAACTTCCCGATAAGGTATAGAAGGGGGAAAGGGAGGATAAATGTTCAACGGCTTTTTCAGCATCCTTCTGACTTTCTTTCTGGCTTGGTTGATGGTGCCAAGCATCGTTTACCATTCGACAAAAGCCGTTCATGCGGCGAACGCACAGTTTGAGCAACCAACCTGCCTAAGCCTGAATACGTTCACGCCTGTGGATATCGAAAAGCTGAGTCGATAGGAGGGTTCATGATCTGGACCTATGAGAACGTTCGTCGCGCCTTGAATGGCGATGACGAGCGCACCTTTCCCAATCTCGCCGCAACTCGATTCACGCGAGGCGAAGATGGAGTATTCCATCTGGAGTATCACGGTTCGCGAATCGTGACCTATCATCCGGACGGAACCTATACTCTGGATACGTGCGGATACGCAACCAAGACCACGAAGGATCGAATCAATGAGTTTTCGCCTGCGGTAATCTTTCATAAGAAGGGTACGTTGTATCTCGCAGGCGAGCACGACGGCAAGGATAACATCGAATTCTTCGATGGTATGCGCGTGGATGACTTCGGGTTTCCAGCGGAAGATGAGTCATGAGCAATCGTGAAATCGTCAACCAAAATATCCCTTCCGATGCCTGCGTCTTCTCGCCGGTCGAAACCGAGCAGGCGGCGCGGAAGCTCCACGAGATCATGAGCGATCTCCTTTCCTTCCGTCACGACGGCTACATCGCTCAAACCGAAAACGGCTGGGTCTGCTGGATCGATCGAAAGCATCTGGTCAAGCATAACCCCTACGGGCACGGACCCATCTTCGCGGAAGACTACTACAACGAGCTTCGCCAGACTGCGCGTGCGTTCGCGGAAGCGTGGAAGATGGCTCGCGAAAGCTTCCTTCTGGAGAAGAAAGCGCAGGAACCTTCATTGGTTCGTGTGCGGAAGGGAGTAGGCGTAGGCGATCGCGTTTACATTTCGACAGGAGCAGGTGTATTCGATCTGGCTGGATTCGCTCCGGATGCATACCCTCTCGAACCCGCTACCATCCTGGCTGCATTCGAAGAAACGTTCATCATCAAGTGGGATCGGTGTATCTCCGTATGGCAGAAGGATTCCGAATACTGGTCCAATTGGGAAGAAAACCTTCGGAGTCTGGGAGAAAAGAATCCTCAACCTGGATTCTACGAGGAAGTTTTCTTGAATGATATCTGGATCGAGGAGGATACTCCTCCGGAGATCGAGGATGAGGCGGACGAAGCCACGATCGACAACCAGATCCGCAAGGAATTCCTCTAGGTAGTTCTTCGCTCGGATAGTAGAATAGGCTTAGGTGGTGGAATAGGTAGACACACAACACTTAAAATGTTGCGCCCTTTGGGCTTGCGGGTTCGATTCCCGCCCTGAGCATTTTCGATTAAACTTGTGAGCCGCTAGCTCAGTTGGTTAGAGCGTCGTCCTTTTAAGTCGGGGGTCCTGGGTTCGAGTCCCAGGCGGCTCACTCCTTCTACATATATGCGCATGAATACAAGTCTGGAAGACAAGATGATCGTTCGAATCTTTTTCGAAAATCCGGAAGCACTTCCTGTGATTACCATTCGGGAATTTCAGGAGGATGTGATCGCGGATGTGACCGGTCGTTACCTCACTCGGGTAACCAAGATCGAGGAAGTCACGGACGATGAAATCTGCCTCGATCTTTGGGACGGCGGAGAAAGGCTTCTGGCTTCGGAGTATTTCGAGTTTAGCGGTCTGGATGTCAGCCGCAATCGAATGCTGCCCTTCTACTTCCGGGTGAACGATATTTTCCATCTTCAAGCTCTTGTGCGAATGTGCTCACGCATCGGGAAGTTGTCACAGGAAAACGTCAGC
The DNA here is from genome assembly GCA_964458835.1 of uncultured Gammaproteobacteria bacterium. Lineage (GTDB taxonomy): Bacteria > Pseudomonadota > Gammaproteobacteria > Thiohalobacterales > Thiohalobacteraceae > JAHJQQ01. The sequence continues at coordinate 3,409 of CAYWKV010000253.1, forward strand.
AGCTTTTACTTTCCCGATCGCATCATCGTTCTGCCGGCGGAATTCCGTTCGCTGATCCGACAGACTCTCGATTACTTAGAGAGCGATGAGGAGTCGAGGGATCGGATCATCAGTAACTCGGGATTCCTGAAGGATGCGATGGTGGCAATCTGGAGAGACGAGTCCAGTTCGAGCGCCTACATGCGGACAAACAAGCCTGATGAAATTCCGCTGCCCGAGAACGTAATCCGTTTTCCGGTCGGCAATCGGGAGGAGATATGAATCACAAGATCGAAAGCCGCCTCATGGCCGCTGTGCAAGAGTTCATTCGCAAGGCTCCGGAGTTCCCCGAGGAAATCGAGCTGGCCAAGAAGCTGGGAAGGCTGATGGGTGATCCCGAGGCAATTCGGGAGCATCTTGCGGCTGTCGAAGCGGTGGAACATTCCATGTTCGGTATGTGGCTTCGGGCGGAATAGA
>CAYWKV010000254.1:0-3811 GCA_964458835.1 uncultured Gammaproteobacteria bacterium
GCCTTTGCGTCCTTTGCGGTTGAATTTTGTTTTAGTCATGAAGAACAACTGAACGAACGGAGCAACGATGTCCCAGATCAGCAATATCCGCGCGCGTGAGATCCTGGATTCACGCGGCAATCCCACGGTGGAGGCGGACGTGATCCTCGAATCCGGCGCGGTCGGCCGCGCGGCGGTGCCGTCCGGCGCGTCCACCGGCACCCGCGAGGCCGTGGAGCTGCGCGACGGCGACGCCGGGCGCTACGGCGGCAAGGGCGTGCTCAAGGCCGTCGACAACGTCAACGGCGAGATCCGCGACGCCCTCATGGGCATGGATGCGGATGCGCAGGCCGACGTCGACCACACGCTGATCGAGATGGACGGCACGCCGACCAAGTCGCGCCTCGGCGCCAACGCCATCCTGGCCGTGTCGCTGGCGACCGCGCAGGCGGCCGCCCGCGAGAAGCAGGTACCGCTGTACCGCCTGCTGGGGGCGAGCAACCTGAGCGGCGATACCTTCCAGCTGCCGGTGCCGATGATGAACATCATCAACGGCGGCGCGCACGCCGACAATTCCGTCGACATGCAGGAGTTCATGATCCTGCCGGTGGGCGCACCGAACTTCCGCGAGGCGGTGCGCTACGGCGCCGAGGTGTTCCACGCCCTGAAGAAGGTGCTGAGCCGCAGCAGGCTCAACACCGCGGTCGGCGACGAGGGCGGCTTCGCGCCCGATCTGCCGTCCAACGAGGCGGCCATCGAAGTGATCCTCGAGGCCATCGACAAGGCCGGCTACAAGGCCGGCGAGGACATCTACCTGGGTCTCGACGCCGCCAGCTCAGAGTTCTACAAGGACGGCAAGTACGTGTTCGCCTCCGAGGGCAGGGAGTTCACCTCGGGGGAGTTCGCCGATTACCTCGCCGGCTGGGTCGACAAGTACCCGATCATCACCATCGAGGACGGCATGGCCGAGGACGACTGGGATGGCTGGAAGCTGCTCACCGAGAAGCTCGGCGGCAAGGTGCAGCTGGTCGGCGACGACCTGTTCGTGACCAATCCGGCGATCCTGCAAGAGGGTATCGACAAGGGTATCGGCAATTCCATCCTCATCAAGGTCAACCAGATCGGTACGCTGACCGAGACGCTGGAGGCGATCCGGCTCGCCACCGGCGCCGGCTACAGCTCCGTCGTCTCGCACCGCTCCGGCGAGACTGAGGACGTGGTGATCGCCGACATCGCCGTCGGCACCACCGCCACCCAGATCAAGACCGGCTCGCTGTCGCGTTCCGACCGCGTCGCCAAGTACAACCGCCTCATGCGCATCGAGGACCAGCTGCGCGGGCAGGCGGGCTATGCGGGCCGCGACGCCTTCAATCGGCTCAAGGGCTGATGGCATGGCCGGCGCGTGATCGATGCAGCGCTGGTTGATCGCCATCCTGATCGTCATCCTGGCGGGCCTCCAGTACCGGCTGTGGTACGGTGACGGCAGCTTCGCCGAGGTCTGGCGGCTGCATCACGCGGTCGAGGTGCAGAAGGACGAGAACGCCCATCTGGCCGAGCGCAATGCCGCGCTCGAGGCGGAAGTGCAGGACCTCAAGCAGGGCCTGGAGGCGGTCGAGGAGCGCGCCCGTGCCGAGCTCGGCATGATCAAGGAGGACGAGGTCTTCTATCAGATCGTCGAGCCGGAAGGGAAATGAGGATGCGGGATTCGGGATTCGGGATTTGGGCAGGCGCGCGGTCTGGATCCTGTACCGAAGGGGCGCACCTGGAATGACGTGCCGTGATTTTGCCTGATCCCGATTCCCGACCCCCGAATCCCAGCCTCTGGGCCGTCGTCCCCGCCGCCGGTGTCGGCCGGCGCATGCGGGCGGACATCCCCAAGCAGTACCTGAAGCTCGGCGACCGCACGGTGCTGGAGCACAGCCTCGCGGCGCTGTGCGCCATCGACGGGCTCGCCGGGATCGTGGTGGCGATCGCGACCGGCGATCCGTACTGGCCCGGGCTGCGCCATCGGCCTCGCTGTCCGCTGTCCGTCGCGCCGGGCGGTGAGGAGCGCGCCGATTCGGTTCTGAACGCGCTGCAGGTCCTCCGGGACCGGGCCGCGGACGGCGACTGGGTGCTGGTGCACGACGCCGCGCGGCCCTGCGTGCGGGCGGACGACCTGCGGCACCTGGTCGAGACGCTGCGCGACGATCCCGTCGGCGGTCTGCTGGCGGTGCCGGTGCGCGATACCATGAAGCAGGCGGCCGACGACGGCCGCTGCGCCGCCACCGTCGACCGTGGCGGCCTCTGGCACGCCCTGACCCCGCAGATGTTCCGGCTCGGCGCCTTGCGCGAGGCGCTGGTCGCCGCGCACCCTGCCGGCGTGCGTGTCACCGACGATGCCGCGGCGATGGAGCGGGCCGGGCAGCGGCCGCGGCTGGTCGAGGGCCACGCCGACAACATCAAGATCACCCGGCCGGAGGACCTCGCCCTGGCCGAGTTTTATCTGCGGCGGCAGGGACGCTTATCGTGAAACCCTGCCGGCTACGGGCGGGGCCACTGCTGTCTCGAAAACCCGGAAACCGTATTTGCCACGGAAACACAAGGAAATACATGGAAGTGAGCGATGTGGTAGGTTTTACGTTCCGTGTATTTCCGTGTGATTCCGTGGCCGCAATACGCGTCTCAGAACAAAAACACCTGTTGTGGATTTCGTGGGTTTCGTGGCCAAAAATGGTTTCGGGGTACGAGAGATCACTATGAGAATCGGCCAGGGCTTCGATGCGCATGCCTTCAAGGAGGGCGGCCGGCTGGTGCTGGGCGGCGTGGAGATCCCGCACACCCACGGCCTGGCCGCGCACTCCGATGGCGACGTGGTGCTGCACGCGCTGTGCGATGCGCTGCTCGGCGCCGCCGGGCTCGGCGACATCGGCCAGCATTTCCCGGACAGCGATCCCGCCTACGCGGGCATCGACAGCCGCAGGCTGCTCGCCCAGGTGATGCGCCTGCTGCGTTTCCGCCGCCTGCGGGTGGGCAACGTCGATATCACCGTCATCGCCCAGGCGCCGAAGCTCGCGCCCTACCGCGACGCCATGCGCGCCGTCATTGCCCCGGATCTGGGCATCGGGATCGGTGCGGTCAACGTCAAGGCCACCACCACCGAGCAGATGGGCTTCACCGGCCGCAAGGAAGGCATCGCGGCGCTGGTGGCGGTGCTGCTGGTCGAGGAACCGCGGACCTGAGCCGTCGGGTGCGGCCGGCATTGACGGGTAGCGCCCGGCGGCATGACGGGAATGCCCAGTAAGAGCGACGAGCCACGAGGAACGGGCGGCATGCTACGAGGCCGGCAACTTCGATCCCCTTTCCACGCCGCGACGCTGCTGTGCGCGGCCCTGCTGCTCGGCGGTTGCGGCGCCGAACCGGAGCCGCCGGCGGAGCGCCCGGCCACGCCCGTCACCGTGACCACGGCGATGCTGCGCGACATCCCCGTACGCCTGGAGGCGGTCGGCTATATCGAGACCCGCACGGCGCCGACGGTGGCGGCCGAGGTGCCCGGACGCATCGCCAGGGTGCACGTCGAAGTCGGCGCCGCGGTGGCGGCCGGCGATCTGCTGGCCGAGATCGACCCCACCCAGCTGGCGCTGGCCGAACAGGCGGCGCGGGCCGACGCCGCCGCCCTGCGCGCGCTGCGCGACGACCTGGCGCGCAAGCTCGCGCGCTACCGCGAACTCGCCGCCGCCGGGCACATCTCGCGCGATCAGCTCGACGGCACCGAGGCGCAGCACGCCGCGCTGGTCAAGCAGGCGGCCGCGGCCGAGGCGCGCCACGCGCTGGCGCGCGACCGGTTGGCCAA
>CAYWKV010000255.1:0-1435 GCA_964458835.1 uncultured Gammaproteobacteria bacterium
GCTGGAGGATGTGCCGGTACCCATCCACCGCCTGGCCGAGTGTCCGGTCTGCCACGCCGAACTGCACGTGTGCCGCGCCTGCGTATTCTACGACACCGCCAAGGCGAAGCACTGCCGCGAACCCATCGCCGAAGAAGTCCAGGACAAGCAGCGCGCGAACTTCTGCGACTATTTCCAGCTGCGCCCCGACGCCTACCGTCCCCGCGACGAGACCGCCGCCCAGGCCGCGCGTTCCCAGCTCGAAGCCCTGTTCGGCCGCGCATCCGGCCGCGCAACGGCCGACGCGCCCCCGGAGGACGAGGCCGACCGCGCCCGCGCCGCCCTCGACGCCCTGTTCAAACCGCGCAGCGGGGACTGAGCGGAACCGGTATGGCCACGAAACCCACGAAACCCACGAAAATCGTTCAGGCCAAACCCGGCCACGGAAACACACGGAAGTACACGGAAGGCAGGGCTGTGGTGGGTTTTACATTCCGTGTGCTTGCGTGTGTTTCCGTGGCTGCCTTTCGCCTTTAACGACTTTCGTGGGTTTCGTGGGTTTCGTGGCGCATTTCTCGTCTATCCCAGGCGCTTTTTCAGGATCTTGTTGACGGCGCGGCCGGCGGCGGCCAGGCCGAAGGCGGCGGTGACGAAGGTCGCGGAGCCGTAGCCGAAGCGGCAGTCGAGGTGCACGCCGTGGATGCCCGGCTTCGCGTGGCTGACGGTACCGTCCGCCTTCGGGTAGACCGGCTGCTGTGAGGAGAACACGCACTCCACCCCGAAGGTCTTCTTGGTGTCGCGCGGAAAGCCGTGGCGGTCGCGCAGCGCCCCGCGCACTTTGGCGGCCAGGGCGTCGTTGTAGGTGCGGCTGAGATCCTCGATCCGGATCTGGGTCGGATCGCTCAGGCCGCCGGCGCCGCCGGTGGTGATGATCGGGATCTTGTGGCGCCGGCAATGGTGGATCATCGCCGCCTTGAACTTGATGCTGTCGATGGCGTCGATGACGTAGTCGTAGCCGCGCGCCGTGCCCAGATGGACGGTGAGGTTCTCGGTGGTGACGAAGTCGTCGACCGGCCGGCAGTCGCAAGCGGGGTTGATCTGCGCGATGCGCTCGGCCATGACGGCGATCTTCTTGCGCCCCACGGTATCGCTGCGCGCCGGCAGCTGGCGGTTGACGTTGCTGAGCGCCACTTCGTCGAAGTCGATCAGCGTGATCCGGCCGATGCCGCTGCGGGCCAGCGCCTCCGCCGCCCAGGAGCCGACGCCGCCGATGCCCACCACACAGAAGTGCAGCGTGGGCAGCAGCGCGTAGGCGCGGTCGCCGTAGAGGCGCTGGATGGCGCCGAAGCGCTGATCGTAGTCGGAAAGGGTCATGCCTCGGCCCGTGTCGAATCAAATAGAAAAATCGTTTCAGCCACCGCAAACACCGACAAAACCATATTCGCCACGAAACCCA
>CAYWKV010000255.1:1535-3805 GCA_964458835.1 uncultured Gammaproteobacteria bacterium
TTTCGTGGCTAAAGCAGGTTTTGTCCGCGGCAAACCGGGTTCCAGGGCGCGTCATGATAGCGCAGGCGGCTGGCCGGCCGGCAGCCATACCTGCACGCGGGCGCCATCGAGCGTCGGGCTGCGGTCGATCTCGATCCGCCCGCCGTAGGCCGCGGCGATGTCGCGCACCATCGCCAGGCCGATGCCCTGACCGGGCACCGTGCTGTCGGCGCGCACGCCGCGGCCGAGTACGGCGTTGCGCTGTGCCGGGTCCACGCCGGGGCCGTCGTCCTCCACCACGATCAGCAGCGCCGGACCGTGCGCGCCGTCGTCGATCCGGGCGCTGGCCCGGACGCGGCGGTGCGCCCATTTGCAGGCGTTGTCCAGCAGATTGCCGCACAGCTCCAGCAGGTCGGACTCGTCGCAGCGGAACTGCAGGGCCGCGTCCGCCTCGACCGCGAACTCGAGCCGACGTTCCGCGTAGACCTTTTCCAGCGTCCGGACGATGCGCTGCAGGGCCGGCGCGATGGCCACCGGCGCGAGCAGGGTGGTGCGCCCGGAGGTGGCGGCGCGCTGCAGCTGATAGTCGACGATCTGACCGATGCGCTCCGTCTGTTCGCGCACCAGGGCCTCCAGGGTCTCGGGATCGTGCTGCCGGGTGGCGCCGCGCAGCACGGCGAGCGGCGTCTTCAGGCTGTGGGCGAGGTCGGCAAGGGCATCGCGGTAGCGCGCCAGCCGGCCGCGCTCGGTGCGCAGCAGGGCGTTGAGGTTGTCGGTGAGACCGCGCAGTTCGCGCGGATAGCGGCCGGTGAGGCCGTCGCGGGTGCCGGCCTCGACCGCGGCCAGATCGTGTTCGGCACGGCGCAGCGGCGCCAGCCCCCAGCGCAGCACCAGCCCCTGGGCGAGCAGCAGCCCCAGGGCGAGGGTGCCGAACCACACCCACAGGTTGTGACGGAACCGGTCCACCTGGGCGAGGTAGGCGTCCGGCGATTCGCTCACCCAGAAGGTGAAGCCGATGCTGCGTTCGCCCAGATCCCAGGCCACGCCCAGTCCGAGGCGGAACAGTCGGATATCTTCACGCGCGGGGAGCCGGTCGAACTGCCAGGCGCCGGGGGCCAGGTGCGGCGGCAGCGGCAGCGCCTGGCCGAGCAGCGAACTCGACTGCCACTCGGTCTCGCCGTCCTGGCGGATGATCTGGGCGTAGAGTCCGGACCCGGGCCGGCGAAAGCGCTCTTCCGGCAGGTCGGCGGGCAGTTCGATGTCACCCTGCGCGTTCAGGTCGGCGGCGGCCAGCATGCCGTAGATGTGCGCCTGCAGGCGCTCGCGCACGGCGGTCTCGGCGGAGTCGCGGAAGGCGCGGTCGAGCGCCCAGCCCGCCAGCCCCAGGAAGGCCGCCAGCACCAGACCGGCCGCCAGCGTCAGGCGCGCGTTGAGCGACTGCATCAGCTGCCGCGCGCCAGGGCGAAGCGGTAACCGCGGCCGCGCACGGTTTCGATGGGATTCAGCCGGCTGTCGGGATCGAGCTTGCGGCGCAGGCGCCCGACGAACACCTCGATGACGTTGCTGTCCCGGTCGTAGTCCTGCTCGTAGAGGTGCTCGGTGAGATCGGTCTTGGAGACGACCTCGCCGGTGTGCAGCATCAGGTGTTCGAGCACCTTGTATTCATAGGTGGTGAGTTCCACCGGCCGGCCGTCGACCTGCACGGTCTGCGCGGCGGTATCCAGCAGCACCGGGCCGCACTGCAGGGTCGACTGTGTCCAGCCCGCGGCACGCCGCACCAGGGCGCGCAGGCGGGCCAGCAGTTCCTCGACTTCGAAGGGCTTCACCAGATAGTCGTCGGCGCCGGCCTCCAGGCCCTCGACCTTGTCCTGCCAGCGGCCGCGGGCGGTCAGGATGAGGATGGGGAAGGCCTTGCCGGCGGCGCGCAGCCGCTTGATGACCTCGATGCCGGAAAGCTTCGGCAGACCGAGATCCACCACGGCGATGTCGATGGGATATTCGCTGCCCGCATACAGGCCTTCCTCGCCGTCGGCGGCGGTGTCGACGACGTAGCCCGCCTCGCGGAGGCGGTCGCGCAGCGGGTCGCGCAGCTGTGCTTCGTCTTCGATCAGGAGTACGCGCATGGTTCAACGGGCATCGAGATACAGCACCCGCACGCGGCCGTCGGGCGTGAGCACCTTGACGCGGTAGACCGGCCGGCCGCCCTCGTCGCGGGGCTCGGCCGACAGCACCTGGCCGCCGGTGCGGCGCTCGGCCTCGCGGACGGCATCGGACAGGCCGCGTGCGGGTGC
>CAYWKV010000256.1:0-3793 GCA_964458835.1 uncultured Gammaproteobacteria bacterium
GCTCGGCGGCCGCGGCCGCCTCTTCCTGCACGGTCTCGGCCGCCTGCTCCACCGCCGCGCCCGCGTCGGAAGCCGCCTGCTTGGCCTCGTCCATTGCCTGGCTGGTCGTGTCCTGGGCCTGCTCGGTGAGCGACTCGCCCTCGGCCTTGTCGGCATCGCCCTTGTCGCCGCAGCCGGCCAGGGCCAGTGCGGAACAGATCAGCAAGAGTTTGAACGGTTTCATGTCGGAATCTCCTCAGGTGTGTGGTCGGGTCAATCCAAGTGTTCTTATGTATCCATTCCAAACTGGCGCCGACTGTAGCAAGCACCCGCCCGGGCGACAACCGCCGCCGGTGCTCACGCGCCCTCAGGCCTGCGCCAGGGCGTCGATATGATCGAGCGCGCGCTGCAGACGTGCCAGCACCCGCTCGCGGCCGATCAGATACACCGTCACGTCGATGGGCGGCGACACCGTGCCGCCGGAGAGCGCGACGCGCAGCGGCTGCGCCACCTTGCCGAGCTTCTCGCCGGTGGCGTCGGCCACGGCGACAATGCAGGCATGGATCAGCTCCGGCTGCCAGTGGACCAGGGCGGCCAGCTGCTCCTTGAGCGCCGCCAGCAGCGGCCGTGCGGCCGCCGTCAGGTTCTTCTGCGCGGCCTTCTCGTCGAAGCTCTCGAACTCGCAATAAAAATAGGTGCTGTTGGCGGCCATCTCCACCAGCGTCTTGGCGCGTTCCCGCTGCGCCGCGACGACCTCGTGCAGCGGCGGGGCCGGCGCGGGATCGATGTTCAGGCGGCCGAGGTGGTAGCTGAGATGCCGCGCGACATGGGTCGGATCGCTGTCCTTGATGTACTGCTGATTGAGCCACAGCAGCTTTTCCGGGTTGAAGCTGGAGGCGGCCTTGTTGACATCCTTCACATCGAACAGCTCGATCATCTCGCCGATGGTGAAGATCTCCTGATCGCCGTGCGACCAGCCGAGGCGCACCAGATAGTTGAGCAGCGCCTCGGGCAGATAGCCCTCCTCCCGGTACTGCATGACGCTGACCGCACCGTGGCGCTTGGACAGGCGCTTGCCGTCGGAGCCGAGAATCATGGGTACGTGCGCGTACTGCGGCGGCGTCGCGCCGAGCGCGCGCAGGATGTTGATCTGGCGCGGCGTGTTGTTCAGGTGATCGTCGCCGCGGATGACGTGGGTGATGTCCATGTCGGCATCGTCGACGACCACGGTCAGGTTGTAGGTCGGCGTGCCGTCGCTGCGCGCGATGATCAGATCGTCGAGCTCGGTGTTCTGGAACACCACCCGGCCACGGATCAGATCGTCGACGACGACCTCGCCCTCCTGCGGATTACGGAAGCGGATCACGTAGGGCGCGTCCGGCGCCGGCGGCGTGGCGCCGTCGCGGCAGCGGCCGTCGTAGCGCGGCTTCTCCTTGTTCGCCATCTGGTCTTCGCGCAGTTTCTCCAGGCGCTCCTTGCTGCAGTAGCACTTGTAGGCGTGCCCGGTGTCGAGCAGCTGCTGGATGATCACGCCGTAGCGGTCGAAGCGCTTGGTCTGGTAGAACGGGCCCTCGTCGTACTCCAGCCCCAGCCAGGTCATGCCCTCGAGGATGGCGTTGACGGATTCCTCGGTCGAACGCTCCAGGTCGGTGTCCTCGATGCGCAGGATGAAGGTTCCGCCGTGCTTGCGGGCGTACAGCCAGGAGAACAGCGCGGTGCGCGCGCCACCGATGTGCAGATAGCCGGTCGGACTGGGGGCGAAACGGGTACGGACGGTCATGGGGTGGCGGATCCATTGGTATGGGGCGAAGGCCGCGTATTGTAGCCGAACGCCCGGCCGCTTGTCCGGGCGGTTGACCCCCGGTGGATCGGGCCCTAGAATGCACTTCCCTGCGCCGGGACCGGTCTTCGGAACCGCCCCCTGGCCGCGGGAAATCCAGACAGCACGCCAGTAAAAAACGGGCGCGTAGCTCAGCGGGAGAGCATCGCCTTCACACGGCGGGGGTCACAGGTTCAATCCCTGTCGCGCCCACCATATCTTTCGAGGACTTACGCGTCCCCGACCCGATATGCCCCGCCTCTTGGGACATTCCTGGGACACCCCGGGAGAAGAGATCCGCTCCGGTTTCTGCACATTGCATTCCTTAACTATCCGGGGCTGCAACATGGCAACCATCGTCAAACGCAGAACCACCTCCCACGCCAAAGTCCCTCGCCACGGATATCCGGTACGAACGGCTTCGTTCGACACGCACGCGGAAACCTCTCCAGCACTACCGCGACGGTGTGACTCCGCACGCAGCCCGGCGCGAGGCGGCGCGATGAAGCGCACCTTATGCTTGCCTTAAGCGTGTGTTCCGCCTCTTGACTCATTCTCTACGGCAGCTGGCATCGCGCCAGTATTGTCCAAGTTAGCTATCATATGCGCGGCGGCCCCCGCCGCACCGATGGGTTCCTTTCCCATGCACACCCGCTCAGCCGGATTCCACACGCTTTCCCTGATGCTGACGGTCACCCTCGCGTTGCAGAGCGGCTGCGCCACCCTGCCGCAGCCGCCTGCCGCCGAGGTGCGCTCAGAGCTCGGCCGGGTCGCCGTGGTGGTGGTGCCCGGTAACACTCGCAGCGAATTTCAGGCCTTCGCCAAGGGGCGGTTGGAGGGCACCGCCACCGGCATACTCATGGGGCTCGGCCAGGGCGGGGAAGCGGGCCCGTACATGGGCGGCGCGGTGTTGATCGCGGCGGCCATCGGCACGCTGGTGGGTGCAGTCGTGGGCGGCATCGCAGGTGGACGCGCATCCATCCCCAAGGCCGTGGCCGAACGAGTCGACGCCGACATCCAGCAGGCTCTGGCGCAGATGGAACTGGCCGCCGGCGTGGCCCGGGCCGTGAGCGCGGCGGCCGTCGCAGCTCCCGAGGGCATTGCCTACGGGGTGATCCACGAAGGCGATGCGGCGGCGAATCCGCGGGATCTGGCCGCGCGAGGATATACCACGGCATTGGAAGTGCGGGTGGAGGAGGCCGGCTTTCGTGCCGGGGGTGGCGAAAATCCTCTGGCATTGTTCTATATGAACGCGGCCGTGCGGCTGCTGAACACCGGCGACGGCAGCGAGCGTTACCGGCGCAGTTTCCAGTACGTGAGCGTTGCCCGGCCCTTCAGCACCTGGTTCGCCGACCATGCGGAGTTGCTGGCGGCAGAGTTCGAGCGCGCCAAGACCAACCTCGGCCGCCGTGTAGTCGAGGAAATGTTCGTGGTGACCGCTTTCCCGTTCGCTTCCGGTATGGGGGCGCTGCCGGGTTCTCCAGGCTATGGCGCCTGTTGGTTCGCACCGCTGCGGCCGCCACAGCGCTACCGCGGCCTGAAGGAGTTCGTGTTGCATCCGCAGGCGTTGGACCCGCAGCGTGACATGCTGCTCACCGACACCGTCGATAGCCTCCAGCCGATGCTCGCCTGGGAAGGTCTTCCGCGACCTCGGGACCGCACGCCGGAGAACGCCGACGTCGTCTCCCGCATCGATGGCGTGAGCTACGAGCTGCGCATCTGGGAGGCGCCGCGAGGGTATCCCGAGCGGCTGGTCTATGACCGGGTCGGATTACCGGAGCCGGAGCATCGGCTGGAGTATCCGTTGCATGCGGGTATGGAGCATTTCTGGAGTTTCCGTGCCCGCTATCGATTGGCCGGCGAGCCGCAGGCCTCCCGTTGGGCTTTCTCCCTGATCCCGAGTGCGGCGTTGGTCAGCAACGCCTGCGATCTGGACGAGATTCCCGCAGCCAACTACTACCGCTTCCGTACGCCGGGGGCGACGCAGTGAGGGGA
>CAYWKV010000257.1:0-3768 GCA_964458835.1 uncultured Gammaproteobacteria bacterium
TTTCCACGCGCGGACGGCGCGCCGGCCGGCGGCGAGACGGTCATGCGGGTCTGGTCGGGGCGGCGCGAACCCGTGCCCTGCGCGGTGATCCGCACACTGCGCGCGCGGACACTGTGGGCGCGGCTGATGCGCGCCACCTACGATTATGCCGAGCCGGGCGTGCTGTTCATCGACCGCATCAACGGCGAGAACAATCTCCACTACCGCGAGCACATCAGCGCCACCAATCCCTGCGGCGAGATCCCGCTGCCGCCCTACGGCGCCTGCGATCTGGGCTCGCTCAATCTGACGCGCTTCGTGCGCGATCCCTTCACCGCCCGTGCCCGGCTGGATTTCGATGCCCTGCGCGCGGCCGTACCCGTGGCGGTGCGCCTGCTCGACGACGTGATCGACGCCTCCCGCTTTCCCCTGGAGCGGCAGGCGGAGCAGGCGCGCGGCACGCGCCGCATCGGCCTGGGCGTCACCGGGCTGGCGGATGCCCTGATCATGCTGAACCTGCGCTACGGCGACGAGTCCGCGCGCCGGCTGGCCGGGCGGACGCTGGCGGAGCTGTGCCACGCCGCCTACCGCGCCTCGATCGATCTCGCGCGCGAGAAGGGGTCGTTTCCGTTCTTCGAGGCCGAGGCGTATCTGTGCGGCGCCTTCGTCCGCCGACTGCCGGAGGACATCCGCCAGGGCATAGCCCGGTACGGCATCCGCAACAGCCACCTGCTCGCCATCGCGCCGACCGGCACCATCAGCCTGCTGGCCGACAACGTCTCCAGCGGCCTGGAACCGGTGTTCGATTTCCAGTACCGGCGACGCCTGCGCCAGGCCGACGGCACGTTCCGTGAATACGAACTGACGAGTCACGCGCTGACGCGCTGGCGCGGGCTGCACGGCGACCGTCCGGTGCCGGAGAGCTTCGTCAGTGCGCACATGCTGACGCCGGAGGCGCATCTGCGCATGCAGGCGGCGGTCCAGCCCTACGTGGACAACTCGATCTCCAAGACCATCAACGTACCGGCGGACTTTCCCTTCGAGGCGTTCAAGGACGTGTACACCCAGGCCCATGCGCTGGGCCTCAAGGGCTGTACGACCTTCCGCCCCAACCCCGTCACCGGCGCCGTGCTCGGCGACGCGGCCGAGACGACCAACGTCCAATGCTGTTCCCTGCGGCGCGAGCCCGACTGAGCCTGCGCGGCGGGCGCAGAGGGCTTCCCCGCCATTGATCTGCGTCAGCCCGGCCGCGTGGCGGCGGGCCATACTGAACAGAGAGGGAGCGGAACTGCGGGACAGGGAGCCACGAGGCCCGGCGGTCGCCGGGGCATCGCGACGAGTTCGGGGACTTTGCCGGGGAGACACGGTCATGACGACATGGGTGGTGGTGGCAGACAGCAGCCGCGGCAGGATCTACGCGCAGGACCGGCACGGCGGGGCGTTGCGGGAGATGTTCGATCTCGTGCATCCCGGCGCGCGCCTGCAGAGGGAGGAACTGACCTCTGACCGTCCGGGCAGACACACCGGCGCGTTCGGTCAAGGTTCGCATGTGTTCGATGCCCGGACCGAGGCCAAGGAACACGAGGCCGAGGTCTTCGCCAGGGAGATCGCCACGCGCCTGGAGGCGGGCCGCACCGGCGGCCAGTTCGAGGAACTGGTGCTGATGGCGCCTCCGGAACTCCTCGGCACGCTGCGGGAACGGCTGGGCGACGCGCTGCGCCGGCTGGTGGTCCGGGAGATCAGCAAGGATCTGGTCACGCGTACGCCCGACGAGATCCGCGACACGCTGCGGGCAAGTTAGCCCGATCGGGCATCGCCAGTCGGCTGCGCGACGAACGGGACCGTCGGAGCGCCGCGCCCACGCATGAGGTGAATCTGCGAGGGTGCAGACCCACGTTATCCGGCTGCCGGCCGGGCATTCGGAGGACATCCTATGAGCGTCAAAGACATCCGCTTCGGTGACGAGGCGCGCCAGAGCATGGCGCAGGGGGCGCGCATCCTGGCGCGCGCGGTGAAGGCGACGCTCGGGCCGCGCGGCCGCAACGTCGTGATGCAGAAGGCCTTCGGGGCGCCCGCCATCAGCAAGGACGGCGTCTCCGTGGCCCGGGAGATCGAACTGGAGGATCCGTTCGAGAACATGGGGGCGCAGATGGTGCGCGAGGTGGCCGCCCACACCTCCGACGTGGCCGGCGACGGCACCACCACCGCGACCGTGCTTGCCGAATCGATCTTCACCGAGGGCCTGAAGGCGGTCGCGGCCGGCATGAATCCCATGGACCTGAAGCGCGGCATCGACGCCGCGGTGGATGCCGCCGTGGCGGCACTGCAGTCCTTCGCCGTGCCCTGCACCGACGACACCGCCATCGCCCAGGTCGGCACGGTGTCGGCCAACGGCGACGAGGAGGTCGGCCGGTTGATCGCCGACGCCATGGCCAAGGTCGGCAAGGAGGGCGTGATCACCGTGGAGGAGGGCTCCGGCCTGGTCAACGAGGTGCAGGTGGTGGAGGGCATGCAGTTCGACCGCGGCTATCTGTCGCTGTATTTCATCAACAAGCCGGACAGCATGACGGTGGAGCTGGAGGATGCGGCCATCCTGGTCGCCGACCGCAAGCTGTCGAGCATCCGCGAGGTGCTGCCGCTGCTCGAGGCCGTCGCCCAGTCCGGCAGTCCGCTGCTGCTGATCGCCGAGGAGGTCGAGGGCGAGGCGCTCGCGACCCTGGTGGTGAACGCCATCCGCGGCATCATCAAATGCGTGGCGGTGAAGGCGCCCGGCTTCGGCGACCGGCGCAAGGCCATGCTCGCCGACATCGCCGTCGTCAGCGGCGCGACCCTGATCGCCGAGGAGGTCGGCCTGACGCTGGAGAAGGCCACGCTCGAGCACCTCGGCAAGGCCGGCAAGGTGATCGTCGACAAGGACCACACCACCCTGGTCGGCGGCGGCGGGCGTGCCGCCGACATCCAGGCGCGCATTGCGCAGATCCGCCGGCAGATCGACGACGCGGCCTCCGACTACGACAAGGAGAAACTCCAGGAACGCCTGGCCAAGCTGGCCGGCGGCGTGGCGGTGCTGAAGGTCGGGGCGGCCACCGAGACGGCCATGAAGGAGAAGAAGGACCGCGTCGAGGACGCCATGTACGCCACCCGCGCGGCGGTCGAGGAGGGCGTCGTCGCCGGCGGCGGCGTCGCCCTGGTGCGTGCCCGGCAGGCGCTGGTCGAGCGCGGGCTGGCCGGCGCCAATCACGACCAGGATATCGGCATCCACATCGTGCTGCGCGCCATGGAGCAGCCGTTGCGCGACATCGTCGCCAACGCCGGTCTGGAGCCCTCCGTCATCCTGAACCGGGTGAAGGAAGGCGCCGGCGCCTTCGGCTACAACGCCCAGAGCGGCGAGTTCGGCGACATGATGGCGATGGGCGTGCTGGACCCGGCGAAGGTGGTGCGCGTGGCGCTGCAGAACGCCGCCTCCATCGCCGGCCTGATGATCACCACCGAGGCCATGATCGCGGAGAAACCGATGCCGGCAGCGGCGGCGCCACCCGGCGCCTGGCAGGAACCGGGCATGGTCTGAGCCTGACCTGGGTCAAAGCCTCGACGCCGGCGGGTCATGCGGCAGGTACTACACTGACTGTGACCGGCGGGTGAGCGCCGGCAAGGATCATCGTCGATACGACGGAACTATGACATCAGACCCCACTGGCGCTTGCTTGAGCCGGTACCTTTAAAACGGATGGCCACGGAATCCACGGAACGACGCGGAAAACATTCATTGCGCAAACCCGGCATCATCCC
>CAYWKV010000258.1:0-3757 GCA_964458835.1 uncultured Gammaproteobacteria bacterium
GACGGCAGATCAACAACTTGGAGATTGCCGCGTCGCTGCGCTCCTCGCAATGACGAATTAATCAGAGGTTCCCTAAGTCTGTCCCCATAGGCTCAAGGTTATGAACGTTTCATATCTTTCGTGGGTTTCGTGGATTTCGTGGCGCTTTCATTCTTTGTCTCTACCGGGGTTGATCGATGACGGAACAGAAAGACCGCATGACCGCGCATTCGGCGGATGACGCGGAGCTGCCCTTCGCCTTCGGCGGGCCGGCAGGCAGCGGGCGGCTGCGCGTGGAGCCGGAGGACTTCGTGGTGCGCGAGATGCCGATCTGCGCGCCGGACGGCGCCGGTGAGCACGTCTGGCTGCACATCCGCAAGCGCAACGCCAACACGGAGTGGGTGGCGCGGCAGATCGCGCGCTTCGCCGGCGCGGCGTCGCGCGACGTCAGCTTCGCCGGGTTGAAGGACCGCCGGGCGGTGACGGAGCAGTGGTTCTCGGTGCAGCTGCCGGGGCGCGCCGATCCCGACTGGGAGCGGCTCGGAGTGGAGGGTGTCACGGTGCTGCAGGCGGTGCGCCATGCGCGCAAGCTCAAGCGTGGCGCGCTGCGCGGCAACCGCTTCGAGATCCGCGTGCGCGGATTCGACGGGGACCGTGCGCTGGCCGAGGCGCGGCTGCGGGCGCTGGCGGCGCGCGGTGTGCCCAACTATTTCGGCACGCAGCGCTTCGGGCGTGACGGCGGCAACCTGGAGGCGGCGGCGCGCATGCTGCGCGGCGAGGGCCGGCGGCCGGCGCGCCATGAACGCGGGTTGTACCTGTCCGCGGCGCGCAGCCACCTGTTCAACCAGGTGCTGGCGGCGCGGGTCGCGGCCGGCAGCTGGGACACGCTGCTGGACGGTGACGTGCTGCAGCTGGACGGCGGCCGTGCCTGGTTCGTCGCCGATGCCGGCGATGCGGCGCTGCCGCCGCGGCTGCAGGCCATGGAGGTGCATCCCACCGGACCGCTGTGGGGGCGCGGCGAGCTGGCGACGCAGGGCGCCGCGCGCGCCCTGGAACGGGCCTGCCTCGAACCCTGGGGCGAATGGTGCTCCGGTCTGGAGCGCGCCGGCCTGGAGCAGGATCGACGTGCCCTGCGGGTGCGCGCCGCGGATCTGTCCTGGACCTGGTCGGGCACGTCGGAGCTGTCCCTCGCCTTCGCGCTGCCACCCGGCAGCTATGCCACGGTCCTCCTGCGCGAACTGATCGGCGCCGCCGAGGGCGGGGAGGAGGCATGAACGCCAGGCCCTCGCCGGCCACGGAACCACCCGGACATGCACGGGCGGCACCCGGCGCGGTCGGGGCGACGGACACGCCCGTCCTTCACGACGCGACGCATACCCGATAGCATGGCGTTGTGCGTTTCCGTGTCTTCCGTGTTTCCGTGGCCAAAAACGGTTTTGTCATGATGAACACCTGGGCCTGGCTGGTCGTCGCGGTGGTGGCGGTGCTGGCCGCCATGTTCGTGCTGCGCCCCGCCGCCGCGGAGACGGCGCTGACGGTCGGCGCGCCGGCACCGGATTTCGCCTTGCCGGACGCGCACGGGCAGGAACGGCGCCTGGCCGATTTCCGTGGCGAGTGGCTGCTGCTGTATTTCTATCCCAAGGACGACACACCGGGCTGCACCAGGGAGGCCTGCGCCTTCCGCGACGGCTACGCGGAGCTGCGCGCCCGCGGCGTGCAGGTGGTCGGCGTCAGCCTCGACGACGCCGCCTCGCACCGCGCCTTCGCGCAGAAATACCGGCTGCCGTTTCCGCTGCTGAGTGACGCCGGCGGCACGGTCGCGCAGCGCTACGGCGCGCTCTGGTCGCTCGGTCCGGTGCGTTTCGCCAAGCGCCACAGCGTCCTCATCGACCCCCAGGGCAGGGTCGCCCGTCTGTACCGCGACGTCGACGTCGACCGGCATTTCCGCGAGGTGCTCGACGCTCTGGCGGCACTGACGCCGGGGCCGGGCGGAACGCCGCCGTGAGTGCGGCCGTGCCGGCGACGGGCGCGGCTTACCTATGGGCTGCATGTGGGTTCTCCCTTCTTTTCTGTGGTGTCTCGCTGTTCGTGAACCGGCGGCTGTGCGGCGGACAGCTGCGCTTCGTGGCCAGCGAGGCTGTGCTGCTGGCCGTGCTGGTGTTCGTGCTGGCCGTCCTGTGCGAGGCCGGTGTGAATCCGCTGTACGAGATGCTGTTCGGTCACAAGCTGTGGGAGTATCGCCTGCTGCCGCTGCACGACCGCAATGTCTCCGCCCTCGGGGCGATCGTCTGGGCGTCCTACGGCGTGCATTTGTATCTCCTCGACCAGACCCTGGACCGCCGCATCGCCGCCGGGCCGCGGCGCGATGTCTTCAAGGCGGTGTTCATCGGGGTCGAGGCACCGCTGGTCTGGGAGGTGCTGGGCAACATCTATTTTCTGCTGACGGTGGGCGAGTACTACGCCTATTACCTGCCGGGCGACGTGTTCCATCTCACCTCCCTGCAGGTGGTGCCGGTCTACATCGTGTGCCTCTACGCCGGGCTGCAGGTGCACGCGCGCGTGCGGCGCCATCATGGCTGCTGGCCGCTGCCGCTGGCCGGCACCGGCGCCGGCCTGATCTTTCTCATGAGCGGCTGAGGCCGCCTTGGTCATCCCGGTACCGGACTGCTAAAGTTTGTACAGGACCTTTCACGGAGTCGCCCTCATGCCCGCGGACATCTCCTCGCTCATCCTGCTGCGCAACGATCCCGGCGTGGCCGCCGAACTCGAAGTGCAGGCCGAACTCGGCGACGTCGACGCCCAGTACGCCATGGGCCTGATCTACGCCGAAGGCCGCGGCGTGGCCCAGGACGCGTCGCGGGCGTTCATGTGGCTGACCCTGGCCGGCGAGCAGGGCGACCGGGACGCGTTGTCGCTGCGCGACGTGATCGCCGCCTCCATGAGCGACGTCGATCACGCGCGTGCCCTGGAACTCTGCCGGGAACGCCGGCCCTATAGCGGCAGTCCGGCCATGCGCTGGCTGCGCCAGCGGCGCCGCCCGCCGGGCCGGCACTGAAGAGGAGAAACGATATGAAACAGCGGACAACCGGGCGGCGCACACGGCCGATGTGGGCGCTGGCCGGTCTGATGCTGGCCGCGGCCGGCGTGCAGGCCCAGTCACCGGGTGAGGCCCTGTACCTGCAGCACTGCGCCGGCTGCCACCAGCCCGACGGCAAGGGCGTGCCCGGCTTCTTCCCGCCGCTGGCCGGCAACCCGCGCGTCACCGCCGAAGACCCGGAGCAGGTCCAGGTGTATCTGGGCCGGGTCGTCTTCGGCCACCACGGCGGACTGATCGTCGACAAGCAGGTGTACGCGGGCACCATGCCGCCCATCGGCTACGTCGGCCGCGTCAACGACAGCGAACTGCTCGAGCTGATCAACTACCAGCGGCAGTCCTGGGGCAACGACGCCCGGCCGGTGACGTTCGAGGAGCTCGCCAAGGCGCGTGCCGCCGGGCGCCGCTAGCGGCGCGGCCGAAATTTTCCGTCTGGAGGGGGAGATGCGGCGATGGCCTGCGGCGTGCCGTGGGTCGGTAAACATGGTGGGCAAACATCATTGAACTGTTGCTTTGTGCCTGCGTCTACGGCTGCGAGACCAACACTTGGTGATGTAAGGTACCTCCGAACCGGTCAACGTTCATTCCCGCCATCCCCTTCTTTTTCTGTTGCGCTTTTACGCAGACCGTCCCCTCACTGCGTCGCCCCCGGCGTACGGAAGCGGTAGTAGTTGGCTGCGGGAA
>CAYWKV010000259.1:0-3744 GCA_964458835.1 uncultured Gammaproteobacteria bacterium
CGTAGTTGCCCTCGAACCATTCCACGTGGCTGTCGCCCTCGAAGGCGAGGATGTGCGTGGCCAGGCGGTCGAGGAACCAGCGGTCGTGCGAGGTGACCAGCACGCAGCCGGGAAATTCCAGCAGCGCCTCTTCCAGTGCGCGCAGCGTCTCCACGT
Source organism: uncultured Gammaproteobacteria bacterium (assembly GCA_964458835.1). Taxonomy (GTDB): domain Bacteria; phylum Pseudomonadota; class Gammaproteobacteria; order Thiohalobacterales; family Thiohalobacteraceae; genus JAHJQQ01. The sequence goes on from CAYWKV010000259.1 coordinate 157, forward strand.
CGAGGTCGTTGGTCGGCTCGTCGAGCAGCAGGACGTTGCCGCCGCTCTTCAGCAGCTTGGCGAGATGCAGGCGGTTGCGTTCGCCGCCGGACAGATCGCCGACGCGCTTCTGCTGATCGCTGCCGGAGAAATTGAAGCGCGACACGTAGCCGCGCGACGGCGTCTCGTAGCGGCCGACGGTGATGACGTCCAGACCGTCGGAGACCTCTTCCCACACCGTCTTGCCCGGGTCGAGCGCGTCGCGACTCTGATCGACGTAGGCCAGCTGCACGGTGTCGCCCAGGCGCAGTTCGCCGCCGTCGGGCCGTTCCTGGCCGACCAGCATGCGGAACAGCGTGGTCTTGCCGGCGCCGTTGGGGCCGATGATGCCGACGATGGCGCCGCGCGGGACATTGAACGACAGGTCGTCGATCAGCACGCGCTCGCCGTAGCCCTTTTTGAGGTTCTGCGCCTCAATGACCAGCTCGCCCAGGCGCGGGCCCGGCGGGATGTAGATCTCGCGGGTCTCGTTGCGCGTCTGATATTCCTGCGACTGCAGCTCCTCGAAGCGGGCCAGGCGCGCCTTGCTCTTGGCCTGGCGGGCCTTGGGATTGGAACGCACCCATTCCAGCTCTTCCTTGATGGCGCGCTCGTGCGCGGCCTGGGCCTTCTGTTCCTGGGCGAGGCGCTTCTCCTTCTGCTCCAGCCAGCTCGAATAATTGCCCTCGAAGGGAATGCCGCGGCCGCGGTCGAGCTCCAGGATCCAGCCGGCGACGTTGTCGAGGAAGTAGCGGTCGTGGGTCACGGCGACCACGGTGCCGGGGAATTCGTGCAGGAAGCGCTCCAGCCAGGCGACCGATTCGGCGTCCAGATGGTTGGTCGGCTCGTCGAGCAGCAGCATGTCCGGCGCCGACAGCAGCAGCTTGCACAGCGCGACGCGGCGCTTCTCGCCACCGGACAGTTTGGTCACGTCGGCGTCCCACGGCGGCAGGCGCAGCGCCTCGGCGGCGACCTCCAGCGTGCGCTCCAGGTTGTGCGCGTCGGCGGCCTGGATGATGTTCTCGAGCTTGGCCTGCTCGGCGGCCAGCGCATCGAAATCGGCATCCGGCTCGGCATAGGCGGCGTAGACCTCTTCGAGGCGCTGCTGCGCGGCCTTGAGCTCGCCGAGGCCCTCCTCGACGTTGCCGCGCACGTCCTTGTTCGGATCGAGCTGCGGCTCCTGCGCCAGATAGCCGATCTTGATGCCCGGCTGCGGGCGCGCCTCGCCCTCGATCTCGGTGTCGATGCCGGCCATGATGCGCAGCAGGGTGGACTTGCCGGAGCCGTTCAATCCCAGCACGCCGATCTTGGCGCCGGGGAAGAACGACAGCGAGATGTCCTGCAGGATCCAACGCTTGGGCGGGACGATTTTACCCACGCGATTCATGGTATAAACGTACTGGGCCATAGGAATACCGATAAGGCTGGTTATGTTCGGAACTGTGGAAGGCGGCATTATCGGCGAATCGCCTGGGAGTTTCCACGCACCCCCCGCAGAGCGCCGGCGGTGAGGCGGCCGGCGAGGTCCTACCGGCCGTTGACCGGGACACGGCCCGTGGCGGGCATCGTCAGTCTGGTCCTGCTCCCCGCGTTGTTCGCGCTCGATCATTATCTGCCCGTGGGCGCCGCCGCGGGTGTCGCCTATGTCATTCCTGTGCTGTTGACGCTGTGGTCGCCGCGCCGCCTCACGCTGGCGGTGGCCGGCATCGCCTCGCTGCTGGTGGTGGCGGACATGTTCCTGAGCCCTGCCGGGACGCTGAACTGGATGGTGGTTTTCAACCGCGCGCTGGCCCTGCTGATGGTCTGGGTGACGGCGATACTGGTGCTGCTGCGCCGCCACGCGGAGGAGGCCGTGGAGGCGGCGAGTGCCGCGCTGGAACGCCAGGTCGCGGTGCGCACCGCCCACCTGGACGAGCTCAACCGGCAGCTGCAGCGCGAGGCGGCCGAGCGTGTGCAGATCGAGGCGGCGCTGCGCGACAGCACCGAACGCTTCCGCGCCATGGTCGAGACCACCAGCGACTGGGTCTGGGAGCTCGATGCGCGGGGTGTCTACACCTATACGAGTCCCAAAAGCCTGGACGTCCTCGGCTACACGCCGGACGAGGTCGTCGGCCGCACCATGATGGATTTCATGCCGCCCGACGAGGCCGAGCGCTTCGGGGCGCTGCTGCAATCCATTTTCGCCGTGCGCATGGCGTTCCGCTGCGTGGAGAACGTCAACCGTCGCCGCGACGGCCGCCGGGTGGTGCTGGAGACCAGCGGCGTGCCGGTATTCGGAGCCGATGGCGTGTTCCACGGCTACCGCGGCATCGACCGGGATGTCAGCGAACGCAAGGCGGCCGAGCATCGGCTGCGCGAGAGCGAGCGGCATCTGCGCCAGATCATCGACCTGGTGCCGCACCGCATCTTCGCCAAGGACGGCGAGGGCCGCTTCCTGCTCGCCAACCAAGCCGTGGCCGAGGCCTACGGCATGGCGGTCGAGGACATCCTCGGCCGCCATCACGGCGAACTGCACGGCCATGCGCAGGAGCTGGAGCGGATGCGGGCCGACGATCGCGCCGTGCTCGCCACCGGCCGCATGAGGCTCATCCCCGAGGAGACCTTCACCGGGGCCGATGGCCGGACCCGCACCCTGCGCACCATCAAGATCCCGTATCACACGATGGGCGAGAAGAGCCACGCCGTGCTCGGCCTGGCCATGGACATCACCGAGGAGAAGGAGACCGAGCGGCGCCTGCTGGCCTCCGAACAGAAGTACCGCGCCCTGCTGGAGAACGCCGTCGACGCCATCCTCCTGGCGGGGCTGGACGGCCGGCTGGTGGACGCCAACCGCCGCGCCGAGCAGCTGCTGGGCTACAGTCGCGAGGAATTGCACGGCATGCACAGCCGCGCTCTGCACCCGCCCGAGGAGCATGCGCGCCTGGACGAGGTCTTCGAGACCCTGCGCAGCGCCGGCAACACGCTGGTGGTGCACCCCGTGCGGCGCAAGGATGGCAGCATCCTGCAGGTCGAGGTGGCGGCCTGCCGCATCGATTTCGGCGACCAGACCCTCGTCCAAGGCATTTTCCGCGACGTCTCGACCCGCGAGCGCCGCGCCGCGCAGCGCCTGGCCGAAGAGAAGCAGCTGCGCGACACCCTGGTGCGCGAGGTGCACCACCGCATCAAGAACAACCTGCAGGGCGTGGTCGGCCTGCTGCGCTCGCACGCCGACGCCGATCCGCAACTGGACGGCGCCATCGTCGCGGCCATCGGTCAGGTGCAGTCGATCTCCGTGGTCCACGGGCTGCACGGCCAGGGCGATGATCTGCAGGTGCGCCTGTGCGACATGGTATGCGCCATCGCGCGCAACGCCGGCACCCTGACGCGTGCCCGCATCGAACCTCTGGTCGAACTCGCGGCCCCGCAGCCGGTGGAAATCACGACGGACGAGGCGGTGCCCGTCGCACTGATCATCAACGAACTCATTTTGAATGCGGTCAAGCACTCCACGGGTGCTCGGCAGGTGGCGGTACGGGTCGCCCAGACCGGCGCCGCCGCCGAGGTCACGGTCATCAACACCGGCCGGTTGAG
>CAYWKV010000260.1:0-2582 GCA_964458835.1 uncultured Gammaproteobacteria bacterium
GCCGTGGCGCTGCTGGGCGGCGCGCCGCGCCTGGCGCTGCGCGCCGGCGAGCCCGGCAGCGGCGACATCGACATCCTGAACGGGGCCGTGGCCGCCGAGCTGCAGGCGATCGCCGCCTATCAGGTCGGGGCCGAGAGCGGCCTGCTGGGGCAGGACGCGAAGCGCCTGGCGCTGCAGTTCCAGGGCCATCACCGGTCGCACGCCGACCTGCTGCGCGGCACGGTGATGCAGCTCGGCGCGACGCCGGCCGAGGCGCGCGACCGCTACGATTTTCCGGTCGATCAGCTGAAGAACGAGGCCGACGTGCTGCGGTTCGCCGCCGGGCTGGAGCGCGACGCGGTCAGCGCCTACCTGGCCGCCGTACCGCAGTTCGGCGATGGTGCGCTGGCCAAGGCCGCGGCCAGCATCCTCGGTGACGAGGCCATGCACTGGGCGGTGCTGCGCTATGTGCTGGGCGAGGATCCGGTGCCCGCGGCGTTCGTGTCGTGAGCACGGCCGTCGGCTATGCTTGGCTGATCGTGTTCAGGGAGATCCACCCATGACAGAGCAGGCGGTGCGGGCGCAGGCTGTGCCCTGTACCCGGACGGCGGCGGCCGATGTGCCCGACGACGCGGCACTGGTGGCGCAGGTGCGTGCCGGCGACGTGTGTGCCTTCGAGCAGCTCATGCGCCGGCACAACCGGCGCATGTTCCGCACGGCGCGCAGTTTCGTGCGCGACGACGACGAGGCCGAGGACATCGTCCAGGAGGCGTATGTGCGCGCCTGGCTGCGGCTCGCGGAACTCACCCGGCCGGCGGGTTTCGCCGCCTGGGTGGCGCGCATCACGGTCAACGAGGCGCGCATGCGCCTGCGGCGCAGCCGGCGGATGACTTCGATCGGTGACGAGGAGGAACTGGATATGGCGGCACCCGACGACGGGGCGCGCTCCAGCGCCAGCCCCGAACTGCTGGCCGGCCGCGCCCAGCTGCGTGCCTTGATCGAGGCGGCCATCGACGCGCTGCCGCAGCCGTTCCGCAGCGTGTTCGTGCTGCGGATGGTGGAGCAGTTGGATATCGCAGAGACCGCCTACTGCCTGGACCTGCCGCCGGCGACGGTCAAGACACGCCTGCACCGGGCGCGCCTGCTGTTGCAGCGCCGATTGGCCGGTGTCGTCGATACCGCGGCCGCCGATGCCTTCGAGTTCGGCGGTGCGCATTGTGACCGCATCGTCGCGCGGGTATTGGCACGGATTCGTGGCGAGGCGCATCCGACATGAAGACCCTCGCCGAGGCCGTGCGCCGCGCCTGCGTGGAGGCGGCGCTGGCCGCCTACGAGGAGGCCGGCATTCTGGGGCTGTGTCACGAAGGCCGCTGGGAGTACGCGGTGCAGGCGATCAGGGCGCTGGATCTGGACCGGCTGCTGGATGATCCGCCGGCACCCGCCGGTGGCGGCGGGCCGGGAGATGGGCGGTGACGGACACGCCGACCGATACGGCTGCGGAACGCGCACGGCTTATGGCCCAGCGCGACGCGTTGCGCGTGCGCATCGAGGCGCGTCTGGCGGAGTCCGGCCGCCGCTCCACCTGACCGGCCGCCCTGCGGCACGACGCGCTGCCCATGGTCATTTCACCGCGCAAGAACTGGTCCGCGCGCGTGACCCGCGAGAGCCGTGCGCTCGACCTCGAAGAGGGCGTCTTTACCTGGTCCGATCCGCGGCGCATCGCCCGCTCGCTGCAACGCGCCGCCGAGGCGAGCACGCGGCGCAAGGCCGACCCCTTCCGTTCGGCGATGTCCATGCTGGTGTTCTATGTCAACCGCGCCGGTCGCAAGCTGGATCGCCGGCAGAAGGCCATCCTCGAACAGGCCAAGGACGAACTGCGCAGGCTGTACGGGCGTGACTGAGGCCAGCGCTTTCATGTGTCAACGCGGTGACGCGTATCCCGCTCAATACCTCAGCATGCACAGCATTTTGTTTCGGCCGCGCGGGGTCTATAACTCAATAAGCCTAAGATTCAGGCGCAGTGCCTGGAGCGTGTGGACCAACCCCTTATAGCCACGAAATCCACGCAACCCGCGAAACCCGAGACCGGCCACGGAGGACACGGAAAGCACGGACGATGTCAATGTTGTCGAGGCGGAGTGACGCTGGAATGGAGGAAGTGGGGAACGGGTTTAAGTCTGCCCCTCAGCGCTTGTGGGTTGCGTGGCCAATGCGGTCTTCGGGGCAGGCCGGCCACGCCGCGCAAGGCTCCGATCGCAAGGATCGGATCACGGATACAGGAGGTCATCATGAGCAGCACATCGGAAATGGAAGGCGCCACCGTCCATCGCTACGACTCACTCAATTATGTCGCCACCGACTATCTCGAGCGCGATCGTGAGCAGAGCAGGCGGCTGCACGAGCCGGAATCGATGATCACCAATATCGATCCCATCACCGGTCGCGACATACCCGACTGGAAAAACCATCCGCATCTCATCGACGGCAACGTCACGATATACTTCGAGACCGATGCCACCCGCCAGGCCTATCTCGACGAACCCGTCGACCATCCCTTCCCGCTGGTGGACAACCCCTACGAGGACGGTGAGGCGGAGGGTTGA
>CAYWKV010000260.1:2682-3740 GCA_964458835.1 uncultured Gammaproteobacteria bacterium
TCCCACTTCGCGCGCCGTTCGTCGCGCAGGCGGGTCCATTCGGCCTGCTGCTCGGGCGTCAGCACCTGATGGACGCGATGCAGCGTTTCGGTGCGCGCCACCAGCATGTCGGCCTGGAGCTTCGCCTGCGCATCGGCCAGTTCGCGTACGCGCTGGACGTCGTAGTCCGCCCCGGTGGCCAGTTCGCGCAACGCCTGGCGGTTCGTGCGCAGGGCGTCGCGTGTATCCTTGTGGGCGGCGCGGGCGCCCTCGGTGATCTGCTTGATCTCGGTCTGCTGCGCCTCGGTCAGATCCAGGTGACGGAACATGCGGGTGGACGGCCCGCCCCGTGCGTGCGCGTGCTCATGGCTCATCCGTTCGCCGCGCGGCCCCATGTCGCAGTCGCCCGCGGGCCGGGCCGTCGCGATGCCGGCAGCGCCGGCGGCGAGCAGCCCGCCCGCGAGCAGACTGGTGATGACGTATTTGCGTGCCTTCATGATGCGTTCCTCTCGAATGCCGCGATCCCGTATCCGGATCGTGGGCAGAGTATGGACGGCGGCCGTGCAAGACGGCGTATGGCGGGAGTAAAGCCGGGTAAAGTTGCGTAAGCGGGGGCACCGACGCCGCCGGCTGCCCGGTGTCCCGCCTGCGTACGCGCCCGACCCGAAAACCCTTCTGCCACGAAACCCACGAAATCCACGAAACCTAAAACTGGCCACGGAAAACACGGAAAGCACGGACGATGTCAGTGTTGTCGGGGCCGTGATGCCAGGACGGGCTTTCAAGGATTCAGGACTGCATTCGCCACAGGTGCGTGTGGAGGGCCAAACTGAAGCGAGTTTTTGATGCCCTGCGCTTCTGTGGCTGCAATATGTATTTCAGCCCAAAAAAAATTTCGTGGATTTCGTGGATTTCGTGGCTAAAAGGGTTTTGTCCGTGCCTTCCGTGGCCGGTTTTAGCTTTCGTGGGCTTCGTGGCCAAGAACGGTTTGTCCGCCTGATGCCGGGGCTGGAACGGTTTTTTTGGTTGATTTGCGACGGGCGCGGTCAATAGTATCGTGGAAGCCCGTGACGGCGGCT
>CAYWKV010000261.1:0-3729 GCA_964458835.1 uncultured Gammaproteobacteria bacterium
GCGACATGTTCGAGCAGGCCAAGAAGCACGCGCCCTGCATCATCTTCATCGACGAGATCGACGCCGTCGGCCGCCATCGCGGCGCGGGCCTGGGTGGCGGTCACGACGAGCGCGAGCAGACGCTCAACCAGCTGCTGGTCGAAATGGACGGCTTCGAGGGCAACGAGGGCGTGATCGTCATCGCCGCCACCAACCGCCCCGACGTGCTCGACCCGGCGCTGCTGCGCCCGGGCCGCTTTGACCGCCAGGTGGTGGTGCCGCTGCCCGACGTGCGCGGCCGCGAACAGATCCTGCGCGTGCACATGCGCAAGGTGCCGGTGGCCGACAACGTCAAGCCGCAGCTCATCGCCCGCGGCACCCCCGGCTTCTCCGGCGCCGACCTCGCCAACCTGGTGAACGAGGCCGCCCTGTTCGCCGCGCGCGCCAACAAGCGCACGGTCGACATGGAGGACTTCGAAAAGGCCAAGGACAAGATCATGATGGGCGCCGAGCGCCGCTCGATGGTCATGAGCGAGGACGAGAAGAAACTCACCGCCTATCACGAGTCGGGCCACGCCATCGTTGGCCGGCTGGTGCCGGACCACGATCCGGTCTACAAGGTCAGCATCATCCCGCGCGGCCGCGCCCTGGGCGTGACCATGTACCTGCCGGAAGAGGACCGTTACAGCCACAGCAAGCAGGGTCTGGAGAGCCGCATCTCCAGCCTGTTCGGCGGGCGCACCGCCGAGGAGATCATCTTCGGCTCGGACAAGGTCACCACCGGCGCGTCCAACGACATCCAGCGCGCCACCGAGCTGGCGCGCAACATGGTCACCCGGTGGGGCCTGTCCGAGCGGCTCGGCCCGCTGACCTACAGCGAGGACGAGGGCGAGGTGTTCCTGGGCCATTCCGTGACACAGCACAAGAGCGTCTCGGACGGCACCGCGCACGTCATCGACGAGGAGATCCGCGCGATCATCGACCGCAACTACCAGCGGGCGGAGCAGATCCTCAAGGACAATCTGGACAAGCTGCACGCCATGGCCGATGCGCTGATGAAATACGAGACCATCGACGCGCAGCAGATCGACGACATCATGGCCGGCCGGCCCCCGCGCGCGCCGCAGGACTGGGAGGACGACAAGCCCGCCTCCGGCGGCGGCACCGCGGTCACCGGCGATGCCCCGGCGCCCAAGCCCGGCCCCATCGGCGGCCCGGCCAGCCAGCACTGAGCGTCCGCATCGACGCTCTTCACGCCCCGCTTCGGCGGGGCTTTGTTTTTATGATTTTTCAACACGAAGGTGCACGAAGGAAAACCCTCGATAGCCACGAAATCCACGAAACCCACGAACGGAAAAGAATGTGGGGTTTCGCACAATTCAGTTTTCGTGGGTTTCGTGGATTTCGTGGCCAAAAGAGGGTTGGTTTTCTTCGTGCGCCCCTCGGTTGATCGGGGCGCCTTCGTGTTGAAAGGGTTTTTCCGATGCAGCTCGATTGCGCAGGCACCGTCGTCGATCTCTCCCGCCCGCAGGTGATGGGCATCCTCAACGTTACGCCGGATTCGTTCTCGGACGGTGGGCACTTCGTCGCGCGCGACCGGGCGCTGGCGCATGCGCGGGCGATGGTCGAGGAGGGGGCGGCGATCATCGACGTCGGCGGCGAGTCGACGCGGCCGGGTGCCGAGGCCGTGTCCGTGCAGGAGGAACTCGACCGGGTCGTGCCGGTGATCGAGGCCCTGCGGGCGGAGCTGCCGGCGGCGATCTCGGTCGACACCGGCAAACCCGAGGTGATGCGCGCCGCGGTTGCGGCCGGGGCGGGTTTCATCAACGACGTGCGCGCCCTGCGCGAGCCCGGGGCGCTGGCGGCGGCGGCCGCCGCCGGTGTACCGGTCTGCCTCATGCACATGCAGGGCGAGCCGCGCAGCATGCAGCATCGGCCGCATTACGTCGATGTCGTGGCGGAGGTGCGCGAGTTCCTGCTGGAGCGCGCGGCGGCCTGCGCGGCGGCCGGCATCCCGCCGCATCGCATCCTGCTCGATCCGGGCTTCGGCTTCGGCAAGACCGCGGAGCACAATCTGCGCCTGCTCAAGCACCTGCCGGTGCTGACCGACACCGGCTACGTCATCCTTGCGGGCCTGTCGCGCAAATCCCTGATCGGAACGGTGCTCGGCCTGCCGGTCGAGCAGCGCCTCGCGCCCAGCGTCGCGCTGGCCGTGCTGGCGGTGTGGCAGGGCGCGCGCATCGTGCGGGTCCACGACGTCGCGGCCACCGTGCAGGCGGTGCGCATGTGCGCGGCGGTACGGGCCGCGGAGTGAGCGGGGCGTGTACACTATGCGCCCCGACTCCGTCCGGTGCATGACGGCCATCGGCCTGATGCGCCCTGCCGGAGGGAGCGAATCGAGAGAGAGAAACAGGTGAGCAGAAAATATTTCGGAACGGATGGCATCCGCGGCCGGGTCGGCGAGGCGCCGATCACGGCGGAATTCATGCTCAAGCTGGGCTGGGCGATCGGACGCGTGCTCGGCAACGGCGACTGCGACAAGGTGCTCATCGGCAAGGACACGCGCATCTCCGGCTATATGTTCGAGTCGGCCCTGGAGGCGGGCCTGTCCGCCGCGGGCATGGATATCCGTCTGCTCGGCCCCATGCCGACGCCGGCCATCGCCTACCTCACCCGTACCCTGCATGCCTGCGCCGGCATCGTCATCTCGGCTTCGCACAACCCGTTCGCCGACAACGGCATCAAGTTCTTCTCGGCCCAGGGCACCAAGCTGCCCGACGACGTCGAGCTGGAGATCGAGCGCATGCTCGACGAGCCCATGCAGACGGTCGATTCCAGTCAGCTCGGCAAGGCCGAGCGTATCGTCGACGCCGAGGGCCGCTACATCGAGTTCTGCAAGAGCACCGTGCCGATGAGCCTCAATCTGCGCGGCTTCAAGATCGTGGTGGACTGCGCCAACGGCGCCACCTACAAGGTCGCGCCCGCGGTGTTCGATGAACTGGGCGCGGAGGTCATCACCCTCGGCGACGAGCCCGACGGCCTCAATATCAATCAGGACTGCGGCTCCACCCACCCGGCGGCGCTGCAGGCCAGGGTGCTGGAGACCGGCGCCGATGTCGGCATCGCACTCGACGGCGACGGCGACCGGGTGATCATGGTCGACCACGAGGGTCGGCTGCTCGACGGCGACGAGATCCTCTACATCATCGCCCGGGCGCGCCAGCAGGCCGGTCGGCTGGGCGGCGGCGTGGTCGGCACCGTCATGTCGAACCTGGGCCTCGAGCATGCGCTGCGGCGCGACGGTATCGAACTGGTGCGCGCCGCGGTCGGCGACCGCTACGTGCTGGAGATGCTGGTCGAACGCGGCTGGCAGCTCGGCGGCGAATCCTCCGGCCATATCATCTGCCTGGATCGGACCACCACCGGCGACGGCATCGTCTCGGCCCTGCAGGTGCTGACCGAGATGGCCAAGCGCCAGCTGCCGCTCGCCGGGCTGCGCGCCGGTATGAGCAAATACCCTCAGCACATGATCAATGTGCCCGTCAGCGGCCGGGTGAATCTCGCCGGGCATCCACCCATCCAGGCGGCGGTGCGCGCCAGCGAGGCGCGTCTCGCCGGCCGCGGCCGGGTGCTGCTGCGCCCCTCCGGCACCGAGCCCGTGGTGCGCGTCATGGTCGAGGGCGAGGACGAGGCCGAGGTCCAGCGGGAGGCCGCCGAACTGGCCGAGCAGGTGGGGCGGTTGCTGGGGGA
>CAYWKV010000262.1:0-3712 GCA_964458835.1 uncultured Gammaproteobacteria bacterium
GCTCCCTCCAGGTGCTCGACATACTGTCGAGTATGCCTGCGCGCCTTCCGGTCCGTGCCACGCTGCCTTGTCAGGCATCTCGACGCCCTCGCTACGGCAGTTCATGCATAGTCCAGACTAGCGCGGAACGACGCGGAAAAATCGCCCGCACCTCTCATGACCGGCCTCGTCCGTGTGTTTGCGTGGCCAGCGAGGTGTACGGGCGTCGGAATCAGGTCTCGCGCACGGCGTAGATGGCCGGCAGGTTGCGATGATAGCCGTGGTAGTCCATACCGCAGCCGAAGACGTAACGGTCTTCGACCTGCAGGCCGATGAAGTCCGCGTCGATGCCGGGCGCGCGGCGCGCATGGCATTTTTCGGCGAGCACGGCGCTGTAGACCGCCTCGGCCCCCGTGTTGCGCAGATAATCGACGATGGCGGCGAGTGTGTAGCCCTCGTCGAGGATGTCGTCGACCACCAGCAACGTGCGCCCGGCCAGCGGCAGCGACGGCCGCGTAATCCAGTGCAGCTCCCCGCCGCGGGTCGCGCCACGGTAGCGTGTGGCGTGCAGATAGTCGATGTGCAGCGGGAAGTGCAGCCGTGTGAGCAGGTGTCCGGCGGGGATGATGCCACCGGTCATGACGCACAGCACGATCGGGTCGCTGCCGCCGAGTTCGGCCGTGATGGCCTCCGCCATGCGGTCCAGGGCGGCGTTCACGTCGTCGGGGGCATGCAGTCGATCGGCTTCCGCAAGGACCGTCTGGGCCTGCTGGGCGGTGATGGACATGGTCTCCTCGGGAGGGCGCGGCTCGCGCACGGACCGGTGCGCCGGCCGCGCAGCCGGGGGTCAATAGGTGAAGGTGACGGTATCGTCGTTCATCGCCTCGCTGATGAGGTAGGCGCCACCGACGGTTTCCGAGATTTCGGGGATGAGATCCTCGCCCCACAGTTCCAGCGTCGGCGTGCACACCTTGAACACGACACCGGCCTCGTGGGCGTCCTTGATGTAGTCGTAGACGCTCTTCGAGCTGCCCTCCTGCACGTACAGATTCTCGGCGACGCCCTTCTTGGCGAGCTCGCCGGAGCGGCCGGTCAGAACGATCTCGACCTCGTACTCCATGGCCGCGGCCACCGTGGCCTGGAAGAACGGCGCGCCGAGCTCGGTGCCGTTCCTGGGATCGGTGTTGACCATGATGATGAGAAGTTTGTCCGCCATGCGCCCCCCTGTTTTTTTCTGCCGTCTCGCGTCCGCACCCGGACGCTCACCTGAGTTCCTGCTCGAAGGCCTCCGCCGCCGCCTGGGCGCAGCGATAACCCTCTTCGATGGCCTCGCCGGCGCGATGGAAGTCCAGCAGACGGATCTGGCTCAGCCTCGGCGCGATCAGCACATCGGGCGGATCGCCCGCCATGCGCGCACGGGTGATTCTGACCTGCATAATGTAAACGCTTTGCGCTATGACGTCGACCAAGGAGGGCAGCGCCTCGCTGCTGCCCAGCAGCTCGTTGGTCCATTGGCTGGCGCGCGCCTTGATGCCTTCGCCCAGCGACACCAACCAGGGCAGTTTCTCCACGATCGGCAGCGGCCGGTCCGCTTCCGCAGATCCCTCCGGTTCCTCGTCGACGACACCCATGCCGCGCCGGCTGAGCAGATCGGCGTTGAGGTCCACGGCGATCACCCGCTCGGCGCCGAGCGCGCGGCACAGGGACACGGGCACGGGATTCACGAGGCCGCCGTCGACCAGCCAGCGGTCCTCGTGACGGGTGGGCGTGAACAGGCCGGGCAGCGCCACCGAGGCCCGTATCGCCTTATGCAGCGAGCCCTCTCGGAACCAGACCTCCTGGCCGGTGGCCAGTTCGGTCGCCACCGCGCCGTAGGGGCACTTGAGGGTGGCGATGTCGCGGTCGTGGAAGCGCGATTCGAGGTACTGGAACAGCTTGCGGCCGTGGATGAAACCGCCACCGAAACTGACATCCAGATAGGACACGACGTCCTGCCAGGTCAGGCCGCGCACCCAATCCTCGAGGCGGCCCAGCTCGTCTTCCGCGGCCGCCGCACCGACCAGCGCGCCGATCGACGTGCCGCAGACGATGTCGGGCCGAAGGTCGTGCTCCTCCAGCCAGCGCAACACGCCGATGTGCGACCAGCCGCGCGCCGCACCGCCACCCAGGGCGACGCCGATACGCGGCCGCCTCATGGGCGGCCGTCCCGGCGGGCCGTGCGGTACGGGGCCGCGGGGATGCGCTGTACGTTCATGCGGAAAATCCATTGGTCACGGAAGCACATGGACGATAGCACTGCTGCTCACTGCTGTCCCCTAAACGTTATACATCGCCTGACAGCCGACAGGCATCGGTACCGTCATCGGCATGCTTGTCAGCCGCGGGGACGTGGCTGCGGGTGGGCCTTGCCGATGCCGGTCCGAAACCCTCGTCGCGTCGCTGCGCCGCTCATGACGACAAGTAAATCAGAGATTTTTCAGGTATACCCGACAGACGACGCCTGCAGGAGCGGCCTCCGCCCGTGAACGGCACCGCCCGGACCGGTTCGCGGCCGGAGGCCGCTCCTACAGAGCCATGTCAAATGGTTAGGTAAAGATCAATAGGTGAAGCTGACTAACGACCTTGTCTGTGTTTTTCCACGTGCTTCCGTGGCCTTATTGGCTTTCTCCTGGGCGAGCGGCTCACATGTCCATGTCCAGCAGCGGATCTGCGTCGTAGCCGCCGACGGCCTCCACGGCGCGGTGCCAGGCGGCGGATGCGTGCAGCGCATCCCAGCCATCGCCCCCACGGCCGTGCAGCCGCGCCAGGCGCACCTGCGAGGCCGGGTCGGTGTGATCGTGCAGACTGTCCAGTACCCGGTCGGCGGCCTCGGGCTGGTTGCACACCAGGACCATGTCGCAGCCCGCATCCAGCGCCGCGCGCGCCCGCTGCGGGTGATCGCCGGCGAAATCCGCCGCCGCCATGCTCAGATCGTCGCTGAAGATCACACCCTGGAAACCCAGCTCCCCGCGCAGTTGCCGTTGCAGCCAGAAGCGCGAGAACCCTGCCGGCCGGCCGTCCACGTCGCTGTACACCACGTGCGCCGCCATGACGCCGGCCAGGCCGTGATCGATCATGCGCCTGATCGGCAGAATGTAATCCATCTGGATGTCCGTCAGAAGTCGAGTGTCGGTCGGCAGCGCCAGATGCGAGTCCTCGCGCACCCCGCCATGTCCCGGGAAATGCTTGCCGACGGCCTGCATGCCGGCGCGCTGCATGCCCTTCTGGTAGGCGTGCGCCAGTTCGGCGACGGCATCGGGCCGGCAATGCAGGGCACGGTCGCCGATGACGGGACACAGGCCGCGGTCGAGGTCCAGCACCGGCGCGAAGCTGAGGTCGACGCCGACCGCGCGCAGTTCCGCGGCCATCAGCCAGCCGGTCGTTGCGGCGAGTTCGAGCGCCCGGCGCGGATCGCGATCGAAGACGCGGCCGAGCCCGCCGACCGGCGGCAGGCGCGTGAAGCCGTCGCGGAAGCGCTGCACCCGCCCACCCTCCTGGTCCACCGCCACCAGCAGGCGCGGATCGCGCAGGGCGTGGATCTCGGCGACCAGGTCGGCGATCTGCTCCGGCGCGGCGAAATTGCGGGAAAACAGGATCACCCCGCCAACCTGCGGGTGACGCAGGCGGCGGCGGTCGGTTTCGGTCAGCGCGGTGCCGCCGACGTCGAGCATGACGGGTCCGAGGGACATGGGGC
>CAYWKV010000263.1:0-3706 GCA_964458835.1 uncultured Gammaproteobacteria bacterium
TGGAGATTGCCGCGTCGCTGCGCTCCTCGCAATGACGAATTAATCAGAGGTTCCTAAGCCTTGTTCCGTGTCATTCCGTGGGTTCCGTGGCCATTCTTTTCAGGGCATCGGCTGAAGCCAAGTGCCATTCGCGCCAGAGGATACTTTCGGTATGCTTTGCCAGTCATCGCCCCCTTTTGCTAATGTGCGTGCGAATACTCATCGGCGGCAGATCGTGCCATGACCCACCACACCCACCCTCCGCGCGTGGCAGGACGCGTCCTTCTGACGCTGCTGCTCGCCTGGCTGTGGGTGAATGGCGCGGTATCGGCCGCCGAACCGTCCGTCCCGGCGGCGGGTGCGACGGTCGATGATCCACCCGTCGAACTGGTGGACGATTTCGATCCCGAGTTCGACTATCCGCTGTTCGACGATCAGCCGCTGGTCGAGCCGCTCACCCACCCGGACTGGTTCAAGCTCAGCTTCCTCGACATGGCCGACGATCTGCGCGAGGCGGTGGCGGCCGGCAAGCGTGGCCTGGTGATCTACTTCGGCCAGAAGTACTGCGCCTACTGCAAGGCACTGCTGCAGACCAATTTCGGCAAGGCGGACATCCAGGCCTATACGCGTCATTACTTCGATGTGGTCGGCATCGACATCCAGGGCGATGCCACCATCACCGACTTCGACGGTGCCGAGGGTAACGAGCGCTGGTTCGCACTGCGCCACGGCGTGAACTTCACCCCGACGTTGCTGTTCTACGACGCCGAGGGCAAGCTGGCGCTGCGGCTGTCGGGCTACTATCCGCCCTATCAGTTCCGCGCCGCGCTCGAATACGTCGCCGACGGGCACTACCGGAACGAGAGTTTCCGCGAATACCTGGCGCGCGCGGACGTGGCGATGGTGTTCGAGGCGGGCAGTCTGAACTACGCCGATTTCTTCCTGCCGCCGCCCTATGCGCTGTCGCGCGCGCACCGTCCCGGCGAGCGGCCCCTGATCGTGTTCTTCGAGCAGCCGGACTGCCATGCCTGCGACGTCCTGCACACCGGTCCGCTCACCGAACGGGAGATCCTGGAGCAGCTCGAGGGCTTCGAGACGGTGCAGCTGAATCTGTGGGGACGCCAGCCGGTGATCACGCCGGACGGCCGGCGGTTGACCGAAGGCGAGTGGGCTGACCAGCTCGGCCTGTTCTACGCCCCGACGCTGCTGTTCTTCGACGAGCACGGCCGCGAGGTCCTGCGCCTGGATTCGGTGGCCAAGTTCTACCGCCTGCAGACTGCGCTCGAGTACGTCCGCAGCGGTGCCTACCGCGACCACCCCACCCTGCAGCACTGGCGCGAGGCCCAGGGCGCCGCGGACCAGTGACGGAAGATCGTTTTAGCCACGAAATCCACGAAACCCACGAAAATTAATGAATGCGTGAGGGGGGCGGGTTCATGCCTGGCGATACATTATGTGAACGTGGCGCAAGGTATCCTGCGCTGTCCTTGTCAGGTGCCGTGACCACACACGTATCTTTCGTAGATTTCGTGGGTTTCGTGGCTAACAGATCTTTGGTCTTTTCCCGTTCGCAAGGGGCCCGGCATTGGTAGAATGCGCGGATGCTGCCGCTGCCTAGCCTGGACGAACTGAACCGCGGCCTCGATGACGTCATGCCCACCGACCGGGTGGCGCTGCGCGCGCGGCTGGCCGGCCTGCAGCGCCGCGTGCAGCAGGGGCAGCCCGTCGATCGGGGGCTGGCGGCGCTGGCGGCGGATATCGAGGCCGCGCGACAGCGCCGTGCGCAGCGTGCCGAACGCCTGCCGAGCCCCGGGTACCCGCTCGATCTGCCGGTGGTCGCGTGCCGCGAGGACATCAAGGCGGCGATCGCGGCGCATCAGGTGGTCATCGTCTGCGGCGAGACCGGTTCGGGCAAGACCACCCAGTTGCCGAAGATCTGCCTGGAGCTCGGCCGCGGTGTCGACGGGCTGATCGGCCATACCCAGCCGCGGCGCATCGCCGCGCGCAGCCTGGCCGCGCGCATCGCCGAGGAACTGCACTCGGCGATCGGCCAGGCGGTCGGCTTCAAGGTGCGCTTCTCCGACCACGTCGGCCCGGACACCCACATCAAGGTGATGACCGACGGCATCCTGCTCGCCGAGACCCAGGGCGATCCGGAGCTGCTCGCCTACGACACGCTGATCATCGACGAGGCCCACGAGCGCTCGCTCAACGTCGATTTCCTGCTCGGCTATCTCCGGCGCCTGTTGCCGCGGCGGCCCGATCTGAAGCTCGTCATCACCTCGGCGACCATCGACCCGGAACGCTTCTCGCGGCACTTCGGCGACGCGCCCATCATCGAGGTGTCGGGACGTACGTATCCGGTCGAGATCCGCTACCGGCCGCTGCTCGCCGAGGACGAGGACGAGCAGGACCGCGACCGTGGCCAGGCGCTGCTCGCGGCGGTCGACGAGCTCGCGCACGAGGGTCCGGGCGACATGCTGGTGTTCCTGCCCGGCGAGCGCGAGATCCGCGAGGCCGCGGAGCTGCTGCGCAAGCACCATCCGCCGCAGACCGAGGTGCTGCCGCTGTTCGGGCGCCTGTCCGCCAGCCAGCAGTCCGCAGTGTTCAGGCCGCATTCGGGCCGGCGCATCGTGCTCGCGACCAACGTCGCCGAGACCTCGCTGACCGTGCCCGGCATCCGTTACGTCATCGATACGGGGCTGGCGCGCATCAGCCGCTACAGCCACCGCACCAAGGTACAGCGCCTGCCCATCGAGCCGGTCAGCCAGGCCTCGGCCAATCAGCGTGCCGGACGCTGCGGGCGGCTCGGCCCCGGTGTGTGCATCCGCCTCTACGGCGAGGAAGACTTCAATGCGCGTCCGGCATTCACCGAGCCGGAGATCCTGCGCACCAATCTCGCCTCGGTGATCCTGCAGATGCTGGCGTTGAAACTTGGCGACATCGCGGATTTTCCGTTCGTCGAGCCGCCGGATGCGCGTTACATCCGCGACGGCTTCAAGCTGCTGCACGAGCTCGGCGCGGTGGACGCGGACAACCGGCTCACCGAAATCGGCCGCCGGCTCGCTCGGCTGCCGGTGGATGTGCGCATCGGCCGCATGATCCTGGCCGGGCGCGACGAGCACTGCCTGCGCGAGGTGCTGATCATCGCCTCCGCGCTCTCCGTGCCCGATCCGCGCGAGCGCCCGCTGGACAGGCAGCAGGCGGCCGACGAGAAGCACAAACAGTTCGCCGACGAGCAATCGGATTTTCTCGGCTTCGTGAAGCTGTGGAATTTCTATCATGAACAGGCGAAGCGCCTGTCCCAGGCCAAGCTGCGCAAGCTGTGCCAGACGAGTTTCATCTCCTACGTGCGCATGCGCGAGTGGCACGACATCCACGCCCAGTTGCACGCTTTGACAGCCGAGATGGGTATGCGCCTCAACGAGGTCGAGGGCGGCTATGAGCCGATCCACCGTGCGCTGCTGGCCGGTCTGCTCGGCAACATCGCCTTCAAGACCGACGCCCACGAATACACCGGCGCGCGCGGCATCACCCTGAACATCTTCCCTGGCTCGGCGCTGTTCAAGAAACAACCGAAATGGATCGTCGCCGCCGAGCTGGTCGAGACCGCGCGCCGCTATGCGCGCACCGTGGCGCGCATCGAGCCCGAGTGGGTGGAGCGCCTGGCGGAACACCTGATCAAGCGCAGCTATTCCGACCCGCACTGGGAGAAGAAGCGCGGCCA
>CAYWKV010000264.1:0-1334 GCA_964458835.1 uncultured Gammaproteobacteria bacterium
CCTCACTCCTCACTCCTCACTCCTCACTCCTCACTCCTCACTCCTCACTCCTCACCCGCCAACCGTGAGCTTGGAGACCACCTGCTTCACGCCCTTGACGTTGCGCGCGATCTCCACTGCCCGCTGCGCGACCGCCTGGCTCGGCACCTTGCCGTACAGCGTCACCACGCCGCGGTAGGTGTCGACGTTGATGGCCAGCGCGCTGACCTGCTTGTCCTGCACGTAACGGGTATTGATGGTCGAGGTGATGGTGGCGTCGGAACTGATCTCGCCGACGCTGCGCTCGTCCTTGCCCACATAATAGCCGCCGGCCGCGGCACCGCCCACCACGGCCGCGGCGCAGCCGGCGAGCAGGGACACGCTGGCGCCGATCACCGCTGCCTGCACGAATCGTTTCATGATGTCCGCTCCTGCCTGAAATTTCTGTTGCGCGCATTATGCGGTCGCGCGGGCCAACCTGCCAGCGTCGTGCCCGCGCCGCCGCGCGGAATGCGGCGCGCGCCCCGATATTGACATATTGCAATGCCCGAACGCCTGCCTTATCCTCCCGGTCCTTAGAAAAACAGTCAGCTTTCGGCTCGACCACCCGATCTTCGGCGTTTTCCCAACGCACATTCTGCTCAGAGGACCGATTCCATGAACCCACTCAAGTCCATCCCCGGCACCATCATTTCCGGTTTCGTGTTGGCGGTGATTCTCATCTTCGTGCTCGGTCGCCACGGCACCATCAATCCGTGGGAGTTCTGGGTGTGGATGCACGTGCTGGCCGGCATCACCTGGATCGGTCTGCTCTACTATTTCAACTTCGTGCAGGTGCCGGCGGTCGGCCAGGCGCTGGCCGAGGCCGGTAGCGGCGGCCCCGGCGCCGCGGCCATCAACAAGTACGTCGCCCCGCGCGCCCTGCTGTGGTTCCGCTGGGGCGCCCTGGCCACCTGGATCACCGGCGCGCTGGCGCTGGAGGCCATGCACGCCGACGCCGGCTCCGGTTTCGTCGCCGCCTTCACCTTCGCTGAAGGCTACCGCGTCATCGGCATGGGCGCCTGGCTGGGCACCATCATGCTGTTCAACGTCTGGGTGCTGATCTGGCCGAACCAGAAGAAGATCCTGGGCATCGCCCAGGCCAGCGCCGACGAGATCGCCAAGGCCAAGGTCGTGGCGCTGATGGCCTCGCGCACCAACACCCTGCTGTCGATCCCGATGATCCTCGGCATGACCGGCCACATGCACGGCATGCCGTTCTGACGGCTGCCCGGACGGGGCGCCCCGGGCACCCCCCCCCGGCGCGGCGCACCCCCCCCCCCCCCCCGCGGAGTTTGTGTTCACCCAACCCGCGC
>CAYWKV010000264.1:1344-3705 GCA_964458835.1 uncultured Gammaproteobacteria bacterium
CGCCCGGCCCGCCCCGCCGGGTAAACCCCGGGGGGGCGCGAGGAAGCCCGGCCCCGTGCCGGGCTTTTTGCTTTTGTCCTCAGGGGCCCGGGCGGATTTGCGCACCGGCCCACGCCTGGATAGAATCGGCTCTTTCCGGCGGCTCCAGGAGCTGCCGTTCTTGTTTTTGCAGGCTTGGACCCGTATGACGAACACGACCCTGATGTCCACCTATGCCCGCCTCCCGGTGCGCTTCGAGCGCGGCGCGGGCGCGAACCTGTGGGACAGCGACGGCAAGGAATATCTCGATGCGCTGGCCGGCGTTGCCGTGTGCGGACTGGGCCACGCCCACCCCGCCGTGACCGAGGCGCTGTGCGCGCAGGCTGCACGCCTGGTGCACACCTCCAACATCTACCGGATCCCGCTGCAGGAGGAACTGTCCGCCGAGCTGGCCAAAGTCACCGGCATGGAGCGCGCGTTCTTCTGCAACTCCGGCGCCGAGGCCAACGAGGCCGCCATCAAGCTCGCGCGTCTCTACGGCCACCGCCGCGGCATCAAGGAACCCGCCATCGTCGTCATGGAAGGCAGCTTCCACGGCCGCACGCTCGCGACCCTGACCGCCACCGGCAACCGCAAGGTGCAGGCCGGCTTCGAGCCGCTGGTGAAGGGCTTCATCCGCGTGCCTTTCGACGACGTCAGCGCGCTGCACACCGTGGCGGAGAACAGCGACAACGTCGTCGCCGTGCTGGTCGAACCGGTGCAGGGCGAGGGCGGCGTTCGCGTACCCGGCGCGGACTATCTGACGGCGCTGCGCGCTTTCTGCGACCGGCAGGGCTGGCTGCTGATGCTCGACGAGGTACAGACCGGCATGGGCCGCACCGGCCGCTGGCTGGCCTTCCAGCACACCGGCATCGTGCCGGACGTGGTGACGCTGGCCAAGGGGCTCGGCAACGGTGTGCCCATCGGCGCCTGCCTGGCGCGCGGCACAGCCGCCGAGGTCTTCGAACCGGGCAACCACGCCTCCACCTTCGGCGGCAATCCGCTGGCCTGCAGCGCGGCGCTGGCGGTGCTCCACACCATAGAGAAGGAAGGCCTGCTGGCGCGTGCCGCGGCGCTGGGCCAGCGCCTGCTGGCGGGCCTGCACGCACGCCTGGACGACACGGCCGGCGTGGTTGCCGTGCGCGGCTTCGGGCTGATGCTCGCCATCGAACTCGACCGTCCCTGCGGGGAGCTGGTGAAGATGGCACTGGCGCGCGGACTGCTGATCAACGTCACCGCCGAGAAGGTCGTGCGGCTGCTGCCGCCGCTGGTCATCAGCGACGGGCAGGCCGACCGCATCGTCGACGAGGTCGGCGCGCTCATCCGCGAATTCCTGGCCGGTGCGTGAGGCGATGGCCGTGCGCCACTTTCTGACGCTGCTCGACCTGTCGCCCGACGAACTCCAGGGCCTGATCCGCCGCGCCATCGATCTGAAGGCCCGCCACCGGGCCGGCGAGATGCATCAGCCGCTGCGCGGCAAGATCCTCGGCATGGTGTTCGAGAAATCCTCGACGCGCACGCGCGTGTCCTTCGAGGCCGGCATGGCGCAGCTCGGCGGCCACGCGCTGTTCCTGTCGCCGCGCGACACCCAGCTGGGCCGCGGAGAACCGATCGAGGACACCGCGCGCGTGCTGTCGCGCATGGTCGACATCATCATGATCCGCACCTACGAGCACGAGAAGATCGAGCGCTTCGCCGAACACTCGCAGGTGCCGGTCATCAACGCGCTGACCGACAAGTGCCACCCCTGCCAGCTGCTTGCCGACATGCAGACCTACATCGAGCACCGCGGCGACATCCGCGGCCGCACGGTGGCCTGGATCGGCGACGGCAACAACATGTGCAATTCCTACATCGGTGCCGCCAAGCAGTTCGGCTTCCGGCTGAAGATCGCCGCGCCCGAGGGCTACGCCCCGGACCCGGCGATCGTCGCCTGCGGCGCCGGCCACGTCGAGGTGTACACCGACCCTGCCGCTGCGGCCCGCGGCGCCGATCTGGTGGTCACCGACGTCTGGGCCAGCATGGGCCAGGAGGAGGAGCACATGACACGCGCACTGGCCTTCGCCGACTTCCAGGTCGACACCCGCCTGATGCGCGTCGCCGCCGAGGACGCGCTGTTCATGCACTGCCTGCCCGCGCACCGCGGCGAGGAGGTCGCCGCCGAGGTCATCGACGGCCCGCAGAGCGTGGTGTGGGACGAGGCGGAAAACCGCCTGCACGCGCAGAAGGCGCTGCTGGAACTGCTGCTGACCTGACATCGGTGAAACGCAAAGCCGCCCCCGCGACCCGCAGAACCACCAAGCCCGCCGCGGCCACGCGCACCCGCTCCACCACGGCGCGGCC
>CAYWKV010000265.1:0-3684 GCA_964458835.1 uncultured Gammaproteobacteria bacterium
AGTAGAGGACTTTCACCTCCAAGTGAGTGCGCCCTGCCGGGCGCACCACAAAAAAAGGGGCCTCGCGGCCCCTTTTCTCAACGCATGCCGGCAGGCGCGTTCAGGAGCAGCCGCCGCAGCAGCCGACGCCGACCTTGTGCTTGATGGTGTTGACCACGACGTCGCTGGAGGTGGCGTTCACGTCCAGCAGCAGGCCTTCCTTGCGGTAGAAGTCGACCAGCGGCGCGGTCTTCTCGTTGTAGGTGTCGAGGCGCTTGCTGATGGCCTCTTCGGTCTCGTCGTCGCGCTGGATGACCGGGCTGCCGCACTTGTCGCAGATGCCTTCCTTCTTCGGCGGCTTGCTCTTGACGTTGTAGATCTCCTGGCAGCTCGGATTGGAGCAGGTGCGGCGGGTGGTCAGGCGGTCCAGGATGACGTCGCGCGGCACGTCCAGGTTGACGGCGGCGTCGAGCTTGATGCCGAGGTCGGCCAGCATCTTCTTCAGCGCATCCGCCTGCGGGATGGTGCGCGGGAAGCCGTCGAGCAGGAAGCCCTTGGCGCAGTCGGGCTGCTGCAGGCGCTCGGCCATGATGCCCAGGATCAGATCGTCCGGCACCAGATCGCCGGCCTTCATGTAGCCATCGGCCTTCTTGCCCAGCTCGGTGCCGTCCTTGACCGCGCCGCGCAGGATGTCGCCGGTCGATATCTGCACCGAACCGTCGAGGGCGGTCAGCATCTTGGCCACGGTGCCCTTGCCAGCGCCGGGGGCGCCCAGAAGAATCAATCGCATCTCAAATCTCCGCGTGTGGTGTGAACAGAAACTGGCGGGGCAGCCGCAGGAGCCTGGCTGCCGCTCGGGGGGCCTATATTAACGGTTGGAGCGGGCGCCTGCGGAAAGTTGTGATTATCCGCCCATAAGCAAAAACCATGACCCCGCCGCAGCCGCCCTGCGCGCGGGCCTTACACTTTGAATTGCTGTGACTATCCGCCGTACGACCCGCCCGCCGGAGATGGCAGGCGTGACCTTTGCCGCACGGCGCACGCTGCGCCGGCCCGCTAGCGCACCCGGAAGCGCCCCTCCAGGGAGGCCAGCGTCTCCATGATGCCGGTGTACTCCAGTTCGGACATGGGCAGCATCGCCGCCCCGAAGAAGCCCTGCCGGCGCATGTCGATGGCCTTGCCGGTGACGCGCTCGCGCACCGTGTCCCAGAAGGGATGGGCGAACACGTCCACCGGCTCGGTGAGCACGCCGTCGTGCACGGAGAAGGCCGCGCAGCTCACCACCGGCGGGCCGTCGAAGTAGCTGATGCCGGAGTTCAGTTCCACCGGCATGAGCGGCATCTGGTGCGAGCCGCGCATGCAGCCGGCGACGTAGGCGCCGAGCGCGTACGGCGCCAGCACCTCGCCGGTGGCCGGAAAATCCTTCTGCACCCGCACCAGCATCACCGGATCGTCCTTGCCGGTGTACTTGCCGGCGATGTTGTGCAGCCGCGAAGTGGAGGCCGCGACCGCCTGCTCGCCGCTGGCGCGCGACCACACCGACTCGACCACGTAGCGTTCGGTGTCGCGCAGCAGCGCCGCCAGCGCGTAGAGATCGCCCGGCGCCTCCAGCTCGATCACCCGGTCGCCCCCGGCATGGCTCACGTCCATGACGACGAAGCGGAAACCCTGGCCCATGCCCGGTGCGAGGATCAGCCCCGGCGTGTTCATGGGATCGGCGAAGCCCAGGTACAGCGGCAGGTTGAAGGCGCCGGGATCGGTCTTGTCGGCGGCGAAGAACAGGAACGGCTCGTTGGGCCGTTCCTCGAAACTCATCTCGGCGACCGCCGGCCCCATGCCGCGCACGTTGCCCGAGAAGGCGTCCTTGAGCAGGTCCTGGCCGGCGCCGTACAGCCCCTGCTGCTTGGCCACGGCGGTGCCCGCCACGAAGACATCCCAGGCGAACTGGTGCACCGCCTGCGCACCGCTGCCGTGGGTATGGGTCATGAGGATGGCGATGTCGTCGCCGGTGTGGCTGACATAACTGTCGATGAGCAGGCCCTTGCCGCGCTCCGCAACGATGGAACGCACCTCGTCGAGCAGCTGCCGCGAAGGACAGATGTGGCCGCCGATGGAGCCGATGTCCGCCTTGATGACGCTGAGGGTGATCTGCATGGCACGCTCCTGCGCGCCTCAGAGCGAGATGCTGCCCGGCGCGGCGCGACGGCGCTCGTGGGCAACCTGACAGGCGAGGCAGCGCTTCGCGGTCGGATAGGCGCGCAGGCGCTGCACATCGATGTCCTCTTCGCAATCGATGCAGACGCCGTAGCCGCCCTGCGCGATGCGCAGCAGCGCCGCATCGATGTCGCGGATCTCCTCGACGTGCCGGCCGATATCCGCCAGCGACACGTCGACCAGCAGATCGGCCAGGGCGGAATTCTCGAAGTCCGGCACGCGGCCGGCGAGTTCGACATGGCTCTGCGCGTCGGACTGCAGCAGCATCTGCCGTATCTCCTCGCGCACCGTCAGGAAGCGCCGCTCCAGCAGACCCTTGAACGCGTTGAGATCGTGTGGCGTCAGCATGACGTTCTCCGTGTTGTGCCGACCGTCGTCAAACCCGCCGCTTCGCCGCCCGGAGGCCTCTCGGCACGCTGCGCGCCCTCAGGGGTTGTCCGGATCGCAGGAGCCCGTGCGCACCCAGATGCCGTAGTCGCAGCGCAGCAGGGTGCTGCCGCTGCACACGTAGCTGTCGTGCCGGTAGCTCACGCCGTTGAAGTAGCACACCGGCTCGCCCGGCACTTCGAGGCGCAGCACCTCGGAGTCCTCGTCGGTCTCCTCGGCGAAGGGCGAGTTGGTGAGTTCCGGGTCGGGCGCGCCGACCTGCGGCGCATGGATGCGAGCGGACATGTCGCGTCTCCCACTGTCGATGATCTGGCCGCGGAATCGCGCGGAAAATGGCGGACTTCGGACGCTCCGGCACCCTTCGCATCTATCCGGGTGGTTGCGTCGCAATTCTCTCCCGTCAGGGCACCGCGTCAGGGCCGCGCCCGCGTTCGCGCTGCCGCCCGGACCCGGCTAGTGCTTCGCCCCGCGGTGCTCGCGGTGCAGCCACTGGCGCACCGCGTCGGCCGAGCGCCCCAGGAACTCCCGGCCGCGGTCCTTCCAGACCGAGAACAGGCCGGCGCTGTGTTCGGTGAAGTGCTCCCACGACGGCCCCATCCGCTCGGCCGCGCGCCGCATGTCCTCGCGCAGGGCGTTGGCCGCGCGCTGCACGGCCTCCGCCGAGACGCCTTCCAGGTGCCGGAGTTCGGCCAGACCCCGTTCGAAGGCGCCCTTGACGGCCGCGGCGTCGATCCTGTCCTGCACCTGCGACAGGGCCTTGCCGACCTCATCGCGCAGGCGTCGATAGGCCGCCGTCTCTTCGGCGCTGGCCGCCTCGCCGCCGCCCAGCATGACCGTGATCCCGGCCTCCGCCTCCAGCCAGTCCTGGACCGGGTCGCCACCGTTGAAGCCGCGGTGCTCCGCCATGAAGTACGCGGCCTCGGCGATCATGCGGTGGCGCAGTTCCGGATCGATGTCGGGCAGGGGCTGCGAACCGCCCTTCCCGCCAGGGCTCGATGCCGGATCGGACGCGGGATTCGACTTGGCACGGGCGGGGGACGAGCCGACTTCTTTACGCATGATGGCCACCTCGCACTGCAGGGTCTGATGTGAATGACACTTACT
>CAYWKV010000266.1:0-3653 GCA_964458835.1 uncultured Gammaproteobacteria bacterium
TCGACCCAACCGCCGGCGCAGTCGCCGTAGACGCCGCTGGTGCTGAGGTAGACGACGCGCCTGCGGCGGGTGTTGGCCGCGCTCACCGGCGCCCTGCCGCGGCGCGTCGTCTACCTCAGCACCAGCGGCGTCTACGGCGACTGCGCCGGCGGCTGGGTCGATGAAAGCCATGCACTGCGGCCGGCCACGCCGCGCGCCCGCCGGCGCGCCGACGCCGAGTCCGCGCTGCGGACCTGGAGCGCCGCCGCCGGCGTGGCGGTGGTGATCCTGCGCGTGCCCGGCATCTACGGTCCGGGCAAGCTGCCGCTGGAGCGTCTGCGCCAGGGGTTGCCGCTGCTGCGGGAGGACGATTCGCCCTACACCAACCGCATCCACGTCGACGACCTCATCGCCGCCTGCCGTGCCGCCATGGCCCGCGGCACGCCGGGTGCGGCCTACAACGCCAGCGACGGCCAGCCCTCCAATATGACCGACTATTTCAATCGCATCGCCGACTTCACCGGCCTGCCGCGCCCGCCGGTGGTCGGCCGCGACGAGATCGAACAGCTCAGCCCCGGCATGCGTGCCTTCATGGAGGAGTCCAAGCGGCTGGACAACCACCGCATGCGCGAGGAACTCGGGGTGGAGCTGCGCTATCCCACCCTCGAGGCGGGCCTGGCCGCCTGTCTGGAGGAGGCCCCGGATGTCTGACCGGCCGATCCGCATCGACTACTTCTCGGACGTGCTGTGCGTCTGGGCCTATGCCGCCCAGATCCGCGTGGACGAACTCAAGGCGCGCTTCGGCGCGCAGATCGAGCTGGTGCAGCACTTCATCCCCGTGTTCGGCGACACGCGGCGCAAGATCGCCGATGCCTGGGGCGAGCGCGGCGGCATCGCCGCCTTCGGTGCGCACGTGCGGAGCGTGTGCGCCGAGTTCCCCCATGTCGAGGTGCACCCGGAGATCTGGACGCGCGACGTTCCGGCGAGTTCGGCGAGCGCGCACCTGTTCCTCAAGGCCGTCGAACAACTGCAGACGGCAGCGCCGCCACCCGGGCTGCAGGCGGGCCCGCAAGGCGACACGCTGGTCGAGGCCGTCGCCTGGGCGTTGCGTCTGGCCTTCTTCCGCGATCTGCGCGACATCGCGCGCCGCGACGTCCAGCTCGAGATCGCCGCCCGCTTCGGCCTGCCGGCGGCGCCGCTGCTCGAGGTGCTGGACAGCGGGACGGCGATGGCGGAACTCTGCGCCGACCTGGAACTGCGTGACCGCTACCGCGTCGAGGGCAGTCCCACCTACGTGCTGAACGAAGGCCGCCAGAAGCTCTACGGCAACGTCGGCTACAAGATCATCGAAGCCAACATCGAGGAACTGCTGCGCCGGCCGACGGGGCAGGCGAGCTGGTGCTAGCGGTCGGACACGGGCGGGGAGGATGGCGCGCTTTACGCGCCCATCCTCGGTTCGATGCCCAGGTCGGCCCAGATCGCGTCGACGCGCTGCCTGACGTCGTCGCGCATGCGGATCGGCCTGCCCCACTCGCGCGTCGTCTCGCCTTTCCACTTGTTGGTCGCATCGAAACCGATCTTGCCGCCCAGGCCTGACACCGGCGACGCGAAATCCAGGTAGTCGATCGGCGTGTTCTCGACGATGGTCGTGTCGCGCGCCGGGTCCATGCGCGTGGTCATCGCCCAGATGACGTCCTGCCAGTCGCGCACGTTCACGTCGTCGTCGGTGACGATGACGAACTTGGTGTACATGAACTGGCGCAGGAAGCTCCACACGCCGAACATTACGCGCTTGGCGTGACCGGGATACTGCTTCTTCATGCTCACACAGGCGACGCGGTACGAGCAGCCTTCCGGCGGCAGATAGAAATCCACGATCTCCGGAAACTGCTTTTGCAGGATCGGTACGAACACCTCGTTCAACGCGACGCCGAGGATCGCCGGCTCGTCCGGCGGCCGGCCGGTGTAGGTGCTGTGGTAGATCGGATCGCGACGATGGGTGATGCGCTCGATGGTGAACACCGGGAAGCGGTCGACCTCGTTGTAATAGCCGGTGTGGTCGCCGAACGGGCCTTCATCGGCCTCCTCGCCCGGATGGATGAAACCTTCCAGGACGATCTCGGCGCTGGCCGGTACCTGCAGCTCATGCGTGATGCACTTGGTCAGTTCGGTCTTCGAGCCGCGCAGCAGACCGGCGAAGGCGTATTCGGACAACGAGTCCGGCACCGGCGTGACCGCGCCGAGAATCGTCGCCGGATCGGCGCCGAGCGCGACCGCGACGGGAAACGGTTCGCCCGGATGCGCCTGCTGCCAGTCGCGGAAATCCAGCGCGCCGCCGCGGTGCGCGAGCCAGCGCATGATGACCTTGTTGCGGCCGATGACCTGCTGGCGGTAGATGCCGAGGTTCTGCCGTTCCTTGTGCGGTCCGCGCGTGCACACCAGCGCCCAGGTGATCAGCGGGCCGGCGTCCTCGGGCCAGCAGGTCTGGATCGGAAAGTTCGACAAATCGACCGCGTCGCCTTCGAGCACGATGTCCTGGCACGGCGCGCCCTTGATGACCTTCGGCGCCATGTCCAGCACCTTCCGGAACACGGGCAGCTTCTCCCAGGCGTCCTTCATGCCCTTCGGCGGTTCGGGCTCCTTCAGGAACGCGAGCAGCCTGCCGACCTCGCGCAGCGCGTCGACGGAGTCCTCGCCCATGCCCAGCGCGACGCGCTTCGGCGTGCCGAACAGATTGCCGAGCACCGGGATCGTGTGACCCTTCGGGTTCTCGAACAGCAGCGCCGGCCCGCCCGCGCGCAGGGTGCGGTCGCAGATCTCGGTCATCTCGAGGTACGGATCGATCTCGGCGCGGACGCGCTGCAGCTCGCCCTGCTGTTCGAGCTGTTGGATGAAGTCGCGCAGGTCGCGGTATTTCATGCCGTGAACTCCGCGATTACCGGTGCGTGATCCGACGGCCGCTCCCAGCCGCGCGGCGCCTTGTCGATGGTGCAGCCGGTGCAGGCGTCGCACAAGGCGTCGCTCGCGAGAATGTGGTCGATGCGCAGCCCGAGGTTGCGGCGGAAGGCGTTCATGCGGTAATCCCACCAGGTGAAACTCTTCTCCGGCTGGTCGAAGCGGCGGAAGCTGTCGCACAGACCGAGATCGAGCAGGCGCTGGAAGGCGGTGTGTTCAGGGTCGGAGAACAGTACACTGCCGCGCCAGGCTTCGGGGTCGTGCACGTCGGCGTCAGCAGGGGCGATGTTGAAGTCGCCGACCACGGCGAGTTTGGCATGCTGGCGCAGTTCCGTCTTCAGCCAGGCGGTGAGTTTGTCGAGCCAGTCGAGCTTGTAGCGATATTTGTCGGATTCCACGGACTCGCCGTTGGGTACGTAGAGGTTGATCAGGCGTGTCTCGCCACAGGTGGCGGCGAGCACGCGGCGCTGCGGATCGTCCAGGCCCGGGATGTCGGTGACGACATCGGTGACCGGGGCACGGCTCAGGATGGCGACGCCGTTGTAGGTCTTCTGTCCGGAGAACACCACGTGGTAGCCCGCTGCGACGCAGTCGGTTTCCGGAAACTGGTCATCGGTGAGCTTGGTCTCCTGCAGTGCAAGCAGATCGGGCCGCTCGTGCTGCAGCCATTGCAACACCTGCGGCAGGCGCACGCGCAGGGAGTTCACGTTCCAGGTGGC
>CAYWKV010000267.1:0-3638 GCA_964458835.1 uncultured Gammaproteobacteria bacterium
GTGCTTCCGTGGCCATCCATAGGGTTGGGCGGGATCGTCCACCTTGAGCCGAAAACAGCCGGCGCAATACGGTGCGCTATCGCGCCCTGCCGCACCCGCCCCCGCACTCGCACTTTTGCGTGGGTTTCGTGGATTTCGTGGCCATCCGGAAAAGTGGCACGGTCCTCACTCGTCGGTCACGCAGCCGTGCGAGGCGTCCTTGACGTTCTTGATGAACTTGTAGAGCGTGCCGCGGGTGGCCGGATAGGGCGGCATCGTCCAGGCGGCGCGGCGCTGCTTCATCTCCGCGTCGGTGAGGTCCACGGTCAGCGTGTTGTTCTCGGCGTTGATGGTGATGAGGTCGCCGTTCTGGAGCAGGCCGAGCGGCCCGCCCTCCTGCGCTTCGGGCACGATGTGGCCGATGATGAAGCCGTGCGAGCCGCCGGAGAAGCGGCCGTCGGTGAGCAGTGCGACGTCCTTGCCCAGACCCGCGCCCATGATTGCCGAGGTCGGCGTCAGCATCTCGGGCATGCCCGGCCCGCCCTTGGGGCCCTCGTAGCGGATCACCACCACGTCGCCCTTCTGGATCTCGCCGTTCTCCAGGCCGGCCAGCATCGCCTCCTCGCGGTCGTAGACGCGCGCGGGGCCGGCGAAGTGCAGTCCTTCCTTGCCGGTGATCTTGGCCACCGAGCCGCCGGGCGCGAGATTGCCCTTCAGGATACGGATGTGGCCGCTCTCCTTGATGGGCTTCTCGACGGGATAGAACACCTCCTGGCCGGGCGTGAGGCCGGGCAGGTCCTTCAGGTTCTCGGCGATGGTCCGGCCGGTGACGGTCATGCAGTCGCCGTCGAGCAGGTCCTGCTCCAGCAGGTACTTCATCACCGCCGGCGTGCCGCCGACCTTGTGCAGATCCTCCATCACGTACTTGCCGGAGGGCTTGAGGTCGGCCAGGAACGGCACGCGGTCGGAGACCTTCTGGAAGTCGTCGATGGCGAGCCTTACGTCCACCGCGCGCGCCATGGCCAGCAGGTGCAGCACGGCATTGGTGGAACCGCCGGTCGCCATGACGATGACCATGGCGTTCTCGAAGGCGGCGCGGGTCATGATGTCGCGCGGCTTGAGATCGAGTTCCAGCAACCGGCGGATGGCTGCGCCGGCGGCGTGGCATTCGGCGATCTTGCCCGGCTCGACGGCCGGCACGGAGGAGCTGTAGGGCAGGCTCATGCCCATGGCCTCGATGGCCGTGGCCATGGTGTTGGCGGTGTACATGCCGCCGCAGGCGCCGGCGCCGGGACAGGCGTGCTTGACGATGTCCTCGCGCTTCTCTTCGGTGATCTTGTGGGTGATGAACGCACCGTAGCTCTGGAAGGCGGTGACGATGTCGTACACCTCGCCGCTGTCCTGACCGTGGCTGTGGCCGGGCTTGATGGTACCGCCGTAGACCATGAGCGCGGGTCGGTTCAGGCGCCCCATGGCGATCAGCGTGCCGGGCATGTTCTTGTCGCAGCCGGGGATGGCGATCAGGCCGTCGTACCACTGCGCGCCCATGACGGTCTCGATGGAGTCGGCGATGATCTCGCGCGACTGCAGCGAGTAGCTCATGCCGTCGGTGCCCATGGAGATGCCGTCGGACACGCCGATGGTGTTGAAGCGCATGCCGACCAGGTCCGCCGCCACCACGCCCTTCTTGACCTCGGCGGCGAGGTCGTTGAGGTGCATGTTGCAGGTGTTGCCCTCCCACCAGACCGAGGCGATGCCGATCTGGGCCTTGTCCATGTCGGCCTCGGTCATGCCGGTGCCGTAGAGCATGGCCTGCGACGCGCCCTGGCTCTTGGGCTGGGTGATACGGGAACTGTAGCGGTTCAGCTTCTGCGCCATGGGGAAATCTCCGGGGATGGGGCGTGATGCGAGCCGGTTATTGTAGCGGCCCGGCGGCACGGCTGCACCCGCCGGCGCATGGGGGCTGCTATTGACAAAAATCGGGGCGGTCATGGGGCCCGGATGGCCACGAAATCCACGAAACCCACGAAAGGTATGAGAGGGAAAACCGTCTCTGGGAAACGCGGTTTGCAGCCCGTACGTGCCCGTGTTTTTCCCCTAAAGAGTTTCGTGGGTTTCGTGGATTTCGTGGCCATCCCGTCTCAGCTGCTGCGGCGGCTGTCCAGGCGGCGGACGAAGTCGCGGATGACCAGATTGTAGAGTTCGTCCTTGAGGTAGGCGTCCTCGACGCCCGCCTCGATGTTGGGGTTGTCGTTCACTTCGATCACGTAGACGCCGTCCTCGTTCTGCTTGACGTCCACACCGTACAGACCGTCGCCGATGAGGTTGGCGGCGTTGAGCGCGGCGGTCACCACCTCGTTGGGGGCCTCGCCGACCCGCCAGGCCTTCCAGGCGCCTTCGGTGATGCGGCCGCCCGGCCCGTGGTTGACGATCTGCCAGTGCTTCTTGGACATGAAATACTGGCAGACGAAGATCGGCGTGCGGTTGAGGATGCCGACCCGCCAGTCGAAGTCGGTATACAGGTATTCCTGCGCCAGGATCAGCTCCGAGTCCTTGAACAGCCGTTGGGCGATCTCCAGCAGCTCGGCCCGGCCTTCCGCCTTGTAGACGCCGAGCGAGAAGGAGCCGTCCGGCACCTTCATCACCACCGGGTAGTCGAACTCCCGCTCCACGATCCGGTCGACGCGCTTGATGTCGGCCTTGTGCAGGATGCGGCTCTTCGGCGTCGGCACGCGGTTGGCGCGCAGCAGCTCGGCCATGTAGACCTTGTTGGTGCAGCGCAGGATGGAATTCGGATCGTCGATCACCACCATGTCCTCGCTTTCGGCCTTCTTGGCGAAACGGTAGGTGTAGTGGTTGATGCGGGTGGTGTCGCGGATGAAAAGCGCGTCGTACTCGGCGAGACGCGAATAATCCTTGCGCTGGATCATCTCCACCGCAACGCCCAGCGACTTGCCGGCCTTGACGAATTTCTGCAGCGCGCGCTTGTCCGACGGCGGCAGCGGATCGTTGGGGTTGTAGAGGATCGCCAGGTCGTAGCGGCTGGGCGCGCGCGTCTTGGGCGAGCGCCAGCGCTTCTTGAGATAGTGCGCCAGCGCCCAGGTGAACAGACCGCTCTGATCCTCGTTCAACTTGTTGAGCGCCAGCGGCTTGATGCCCTTGATGCGCCAGTTGCTCTCGTATTCGAAGACCACCTGCAGCAGCGGGCAAGGGAAGGTCTCGTAGATCTGCCGGGCGAGATCGCCAAGCTTCTTGTAGGCGCACTCACCGAAGAAGACGTCCAGCACGAAGGCGTTGCCCTCGCCGCGCTGGCCGCTGCGCTTGAGCGCACGCTCCACCAGATCGTCCAGGTCTTCGGCGTCCAGTCCGTACATGGCCTTGCTGGACAGGTCCAGCATGGTCTTGACCGACGGGATGACGCGATGACTGCGCGCCTGCCCCAGCAGCGCGCAGTAGTAGCCGACGCTCTGGTAGCGGTAGCTGCGGCACAGGTTGATGACCTGCACGTTGCGCATCTTGAAATACTGCGGCCCGGTGAGATAGTCGTCGACGTCGACCACGGCGGCCTCCGGAAAATCCGCCTTCCAGTCTTTGAGATTCTCGACGATGATGATCTGGTTGGTCATGTCACTGGGTTCTCATGGAATAGTGAGGAGTGA
>CAYWKV010000268.1:0-3624 GCA_964458835.1 uncultured Gammaproteobacteria bacterium
CTATTAACCCCCACCGCGCCGGCCCCGCCCGGGCTATTGATGTCCCCCAAAACCCACCCCCCCCCCCCCCCCGTATCACCCGCAGCGAAATCCGGGAAAACGGTGGTTGCGCCCCGGATTTCGGCCGCACGGCCTGCATCCGGGCTACGAGTGATCTATCAGGCAGAGGTCGCGCTCGGCAATCGGGCAGGTATTTTCTATTTATAATTCAAGCCTATTACGGAACGAACCTCCTGCAGCGTCTCGCGCGCCACGTCGCGTGCCTGGTCGCAGCCCTCCTCGACGATGCTGCGCACCAGCCCCGGGTTGGCGACGTACTGCTCGGCGCGCTCGCGGATCGGCGCCAGCTCCGCCAGGACGGCATCGATGACCGGCTGCTTGCAATCCAGACAGCCGATGCCCGCGCTGGTGCAGCCGGCCCGCACCCAGTCGCGCACCTCGGCACTGGAATAGACCTGGTGCAGCGCCCACACCGGGCACTTCTCCGGCGTGCCGGGGTCGTTGCGCCGCACCCGCGCCGGGTCGGTCGGCATGGTGCGGATCTTCTGCCGCACCTGCTCCGGATCCTCGCGCAGGGCGATGGTGTTGCCGTAGGACTTGGACATCTTCTGGCCGTCGAGGCCGACCATCTTCGAGGCCGGCGTCAGCATGGCCCGGGGCTCGGGCAGGATGATGCGACCGCCGCCCTCCAGATAACCGAACAGGCGCTCACGGTCGCCGATGGTGAGGTTCTGCTGCTCCTCCAGCAGGGCGCGCGCGACCTCCAGGGCCTGGGCGTCGCCCTGCTCCTGATAGCGGGTGCGCAGATCGCGGTAGAGGCGTGCGTTCTTCTTGCCCATCTTCTTGATCGCGGCCTCGGCCTTCTCCTCGAAGTCCGGTTCGCGGCCGTAGAGATGGTTGAAGCGCCGCGCGACCTCGCGAGTGAGCTCCACGTGCGCGACCTGGTCCTCGCCGACCGGCACGCCACTGGCGCGGTAGATGAGGATGTCGGCGCTCTGCAGCAGCGGATAGCCGAGGAAGCCGTAGGTCGCCAGGTCGCGCTCCTTGAGCTTCTCCTGCTGATCCTTGTAGGTCGGCACGCGCTCCAGCCAGCCGAGCGGCGTGATCATCGACAGCAGCAGATGCAGCTCGGCGTGCTCCGGCACGCGCGACTGGATGAACAGACGCGCCACGTTGGGGTTGACGCCGGCCGCCAGCCAGTCGATCACCATGTCCCAGACGTTCTGGGCGATGATGCCGGACTCCTCGTAGTGGGTGGTCAGTGCATGCCAGTCGGCGACGAAGAAAAAGCATTCGTACTTGTGCTGCAGGGCCACCCAGTTCTTCAGCACGCCGTGATAGTGCCCGAGGTGCAGCTGGCCGGTGGGCCGCATGCCCGACAGCACCCGGCCATTGTTGGGTATGACGGAATTCAA
Source organism: uncultured Gammaproteobacteria bacterium (assembly GCA_964458835.1). GTDB lineage: Bacteria > Pseudomonadota > Gammaproteobacteria > Thiohalobacterales > Thiohalobacteraceae > JAHJQQ01. The sequence continues at coordinate 1,416 of CAYWKV010000268.1, forward strand.
GCGGTTCTCTCCGTAGTTCTGAATGCAAACATCGCGGCCCGGCCTCAGATGCCCACCAGGAACACCAGCATCCGTTCCAGCGCCATGATGGGCGGACCGATGATCGTGCCCAGCAGGCCGGTGATCATCAACGCCACCAGAATGAAGAAACCGTAGGGCTCGACGCGGCTGACCTGCCAGGCGAGCTTGTCGGGCAGCAGGCCGACCAGCACGCGCCCGCCGTCGAGCGGCGGCAGCGGCAGCAGATTGAGCACCATGAGGATCAGATTGAGCAGGACGCCGACCTTGCCCATCAGGATCAGCGGGACGGCGAACCAGGCGCTCGCGGCGCCGAGCGCCAGACCCAGCTTCGCGATCAGCGCCCACACCACGGCCATGCCGAGATTCGCCAGCGGCCCGGCGACGGCGACGATGGCCATGTCGCGTTTGGGGTGGCGCAGGTTGCGCCAGTCGACCGGCACCGGCTTGGCCCAGCCGAAGATGAAGCCGCCGGCGAGCAGCAGGATCGCGGGCACCAGCACCGTGCCGACCGGATCGATGTGCTTCAGGGGGTTGAGCGTCAGGCGGCCCAGCATCTGTGCCGTCCGGTCGCCGTAGCGCAGGGCCACCCAGCCGTGCGCGACCTCGTGCACCGTGATCGCGAACAGCAGGGGCAGGGCCGCGATCGCGGCGTATTGGATGAGGCTCAGACCGTGCATCGGCGCAGTATACCCGCATTCGGCCGCGCGCCCGACACCCGGGACCGGCGCGTCACAGGAACACGTCCGAGGTCCCGAGCCCTTCGCGCAGCACCTCGGGCGCGTCCTCGGTCATGTCGATGACCGTGGTCGGCTCCGGCCGGCAGCCGCCGCCGTCGATGACCAGGCCGACCTCGTGCTCGAGACGGGCGCGGATGGTCTGCGGATCCGTCTCCGGCAGATCCTCTCCCGGCAGCATCAGCGTCGTGCTCATCAGCGGCTCGCCCAGTTCCTCCAGCAGCGCCTGGGTGATGGGATGCTCCGGGATGCGGATGCCGATGGTGCGGCGCTTGGCGTGCTGCAGGCGGCGCGGCACCTCGTGGGTGGCCTTGAAGATGAAGGTGTAGGGACCCGGCGTATGCGCCTTGAGCAGCCGGAAGGCGGTGTTGCTCACCTTGGCGTAGGTGGCGATCTGGGACAGATCGCGGCACATCAGCGTGAGGTTGTGCTTGTCGTCCAGACGGCGGATGCGGCGGATGGCCTCCATCGCGCCTTTGTCGCCGATCATGCAACCGAGGGCATAGCTCGAATCGGTCGGATAGGCGATCACCGCGCCCTCGCGCAGGATCTCCACGGCCCGGCGTATCAGGCGCTTCTGCGGATTGTCGGGGTGGATCTCGAAGTATTGGCTCATCGGGATTCAGGATTCAGGATTCAGGATTCGGGATTCGGGATTCGGGATTCGGGATTCGGGCTTGGGGAGTCGGGCGTCGGGCGGAGGCGGCGGGCGGTCAGGGAAGGACGGCCGCCGGCGGGTCCCAGTCCTGCCAGACCGGGGTGCAGCCGTCCGGCAGCGGCGGGATGCGGCCGAGTTCCACCCAGGGATTCTCGGGGCCGTGGTAATCGGAGCCGCGCGAGGCCTTGAGCTGCAGACCGCGCGCGATACCGGCCATGCGTTCGGTGTCGTCGCGACTGTGGCTGCCGGAGACGACCTCCATGGCCGTGCCGCCGCAGGTCTTGAACTCCTGCAGCAACCGCCGCAGCTTGGTGCCGGTCAGCGGATAGCGCGCCGGATGCGCCAGCACCGCCTCGCCACCGGCGCCACGGATCCAGGCGACGGCCTGCGCCAGCTCCGCCCATTCGCCCGGCACGTGGCCGGGCTTGTTGCGCACCAGGAATTTCTTGAAGACCTCGCGCACGCTGCGGGCCCGGCCGGCCTCGACCAGGAAATGCGCGAAATGCGTGCGGCTCAGGATGCGGCCGGTGGCGTGGCGCCGCGCGCCCGCGTAGGCGCCCGGGATGCCGGCCTTCTCCAGGCGCCGCGCGATCTCCTCGGCGCGCCAGTCGCGGAACCCCTGCAGCGTGGCCAGCCCGGCCCGCAGGGCGGCGGCGGCCGGTCTGCCGCTGCGGCTGATCTGCGGCGTGGAGATCTCGGTCCCCGGGAACGGCCTCACGGTGCACATCGTCGGCCGGCATGTCGGTCCGGACCTCGCCGCCCTGCGGGCCGGGCTGGCCACGCTGCCGGGGTTCCG
>CAYWKV010000269.1:0-3622 GCA_964458835.1 uncultured Gammaproteobacteria bacterium
CCTGTAGGAGCGGGCTTCGCCCGCGAACGGTCCGGAGCGTCGCCGGTTCGCGGCCGGAGGCCGCTCCTACAGATGGTTGTCGTGCACCTGTAGGAGCGGGCTTCGCCCGCGAACGGTCCGGAGCGTCGCCGGTTCGCGGCCAGAGGCCGCTCCTACAGGCGGTCATTCATGCACCTGAGGCGCTTCTACAGGCGGACATCCGTGCACCTGTAGGAGCGGGTTCCCTCCGGGCTGTGGGCGGATGCGGCGCCCAGTCTCAACGGCTTAGGCGCCGGATCGAAAATGCCGCTCAACCTCGCCGGGCGGGTACGGCCGGCCGGCGCGGATTGCAAGCTTTCGCCGGCCAGACCAAGCGGGTATTATCTGCCGTCCGCGCGTTGCGCCCGGCCCCGTGACCTGGATGCAGGCAATGCACATCGGACCCTACGAACTCAAGAACAATCTGATGCTGGCGCCCATGGCGGGCGTGACCGACCGGCCCTTCCGGCAGCTGTGCAAGCAGCTCGGGGCGGGCTTGGCGGTGTCCGAAATGGTGTCCTCGAATTCCCTGTTGTGGGGCAGCGCCAAGACGCTGCGACGCGCCAATCACGAGGGCGAGGTCGAGCCCAAGTCCGTGCAGATCGCCGGCGCCGATCCGCGCATGATGGCAGAGGCCGCGCGCCACAACGTCGACAACGGCGCGCAGATCATCGACATCAACATGGGCTGTCCGGCCAAGAAGGTCTGCAACGTCATGGCCGGCTCGGCGCTGCTGCAGGACGAGGACCTGGTCGCGCGCATCCTCGATGCCGTGGTCGGCGCCGTCGACGTGCCCGTGACCCTGAAGATCCGCACCGGCTGGGACACGACCCACCGCAACGGCATCCGCGTGGCGCGGATCGCCGAACAGGCCGGCATCCGCTCGCTGGCGGTGCACGGCCGCACCCGTGCCTGCGGCTACACGGGCGAGGCCGAGTACGACACCATCCGCGCCATCAAGCAGGCGGTGCGCATCCCGGTGGTCGCCAACGGCGACATCCGCACGCCGGAGAAGGCGCGCGAGGTACTGGAGCACACCGGCGCCGATGCCGTGATGATCGGGCGCGCGGCCCAGGGAAGGCCTTGGATATTCCGGGAGATCGACCATTTCCTGGCGACCGGGCATCACCTGCCCGAGCCCACGGTAGAGGAGATCCGCACCATCATGCTGGGACACCTCCACAACCTGTACGACTTCTACGGCGAACACACCGGGGTGCGCGTGGCGCGCAAGCACATCTCCTGGTACAGCAAGGGCCAGCCCGGCGGATCCGTGTTCCGCGACCGCGTCAACCGGGTGGAAAGCACCGCCGAACAGCTGGCGCTGATCGACGCGTTCTTCGACCGGCTCGCCGCCGGCGCGGAGCTGGCGGCATGAGCGCCCCGGCCGAGAAACAGGCGGTGCTGCACAAGGTCCCGCGCCGCGACCCGCAGCGCCTGCGCGATGCCGTGCGCGAGTGCCTGGAATCCTATTTCGCCGATCTCGACGGCCACAAGGCCGCCGACATCTACCATCTGGTACTGGGCGAGGTCGAGCCCGCCATGCTGCAGACCGTGCTGGGCTTCGCCGAGGGCAATCAGACCCGCGCGGCCGAGATCCTCGGCATCAACCGCGCCACCCTGCGCAAGAAACTGCGCCAGTACGGTCTGGAGCCTTGACGGTTTTCAGCCACGAAATCCACGAAACCCACGAAAGGCTTTAAAGGCGAAACCCAGCCACGGAAGCACACGGAAACACACGGACAAGATCAAAGGCTTCACACAATAGTCCGCATCATCCGCCAGGTACTCAGGCAGGGCTTCGTGAGCGGCTCCAGTTTCAGTGGCTTCCGTGTGTTTCTGTGTGCTTCCGTGGCCCATACGGTGGTTGGGCTTATGGGTGTAGTGCCCCACTATCTTTCGTGGATTTCGTGGCCATAAAAATGAATTCATCCACAACACATCCTTGCAACGAGTGAACCGTACACCATGAATCCAATCAAACGCGCGCTCGTCAGCGTGTCCGACAAGACCGGCGTGGCGGAATTCGCCCGCCAGCTGCAGTCGATGGGGGTCGAGATCCTCTCCACGGGCGGCACCGCCAAGCTGCTGGCCGAGGCCGGCATTCCGGTGGTTGAGGTGTCCGACCACACGGGCTTTCCGGAGATGATGGACGGGCGCGTGAAGACGCTGCACCCGAAGATCCACGGCGGCATCCTCGGCCGGCGCGGGGTCGACGAGGGCGTGATGCGCGAGCACGGCATCCCGCCCATCGACCTGGTGGTGGTGAATCTCTACCCCTTCGAGCAGACCGTCGCCAAGCCCGGCTGCGACCTGCCGACGGCGATCGAGAACATCGACATCGGCGGGCCGACGCTGCTGCGCGCGGCGGCCAAGAACCACGCCGCGGTGACGGTGGTCGTCGACGCGGCCGACTACGAGACCGTGCTCGCCGAGATGCGCGCCAACAGCGGCGCGGTCACTGACGCCACGCGCTATTCGCTGGCGGTGAAGACCTTCGAGCACACCGCGCACTACGACGGCGCCATCGCCAATTATCTCGGCGCGCGCAATCTGCCCGGGGCCGACGGCGCCTTTCCGCGCACGCTGAGCCTGCAGTTCCGCCGCGTCCAGGCCATGCGCTACGGGGAGAATCCGCATCAGAAGGCGGCGTTCTACGTCGAGCACCGGACCACCGAGGCGAGCGTCGCCACCGCGCGCCAGCTGCAGGGCAAGGAGCTGTCGTACAACAACGTCGCCGACACCGACGCCGCGCTGGAATGCGTGAAGACCTTCAGCGAAGGCCCGGCCTGCGTCATCGTCAAGCACGCCAACCCCTGCGGCGTGGCGTTCGGCGCGACCCTGCTGGAGGCCTACGACCGCGCCTACAGCACCGATCCGGAGTCGGCCTTCGGCGGCATCATCGCCTTCAACGGCGAGCTCGACGCCGCCACCGCCCAGGCCATCGCCGAACGCCAGTTCGTCGAAGTCATCATCGCCCCGGAGGTGTCGGCTGCGGCGCTCGCGGTGCTGGCCGCGAAGAAGAACGTGCGCGTGCTGGCCTGCGGCCACTGGAGCCAGGCGCCGGCGCAGCGGCTGGACTTCAAGCGCGTCACCGGCGGCCTGCTGGTGCAGGACGCCGATCTGCTGCTCAGCACCGAAATCAAGGGCGTCACCCTGCGCGCGCCGACCGAGGTCGAGATGCGCGACCTGCTGTTCGCCTGGCGCGTGGCCAAGTTCGTCAAGTCCAACGCCATCGTCTACGGCCGCGACGGCATGACCATCGGCGTCGGCGCCGGCCAGATGAGCCGGGTCAATTCCGCGCGCATCGCCGGCATCAAGGCCGAGCACGCGGGCCTCACAGTGAAGGGCTCGGTGATGGCCTCCGACGCCTTCTTCCCGTTCCGCGACGGCATCGACCAGGCCGCCGCCGCCGGCATCACCGCGGTGATCCAGCCCGGTGGCTCCATGCGCGACGAGGAGGTCATCGCCGCCGCCGACGAGCACGGCATGGCGATGGTGTTCACGGGCATGCGCCATTTCCGGCATTGATGGGATTTTTTGAACCGCCAAGACGCCAAGAAAACCTGGATTGAACCGCCACGGCGCCAAGGCGCCAAGGAAG
>CAYWKV010000270.1:0-3578 GCA_964458835.1 uncultured Gammaproteobacteria bacterium
CGTTCGCGGCCAAAGGCCGCTCCTACAGGTGTCGTGCCGTAGGTAAAACCGAATAGGGGTTTTGCATTCCGTGTATTTCCGTGTGCTTCCGTGGCCAAAAGGTTTTGCGCCTCACTCCTCACGCCTCACGCCTCACCCGTACTGCCTCTGCAGGTACTGGCGGTATTCGCCCGAGCGCACGCGGTCGCACCAGTCGAGGTGGGCGAGGTACCACTCCAGCGTCGCCTCGATGCCGGTCTCGAACTGATGGGCCGGGGTCCAGCCCAGCTCGCGCTGCATCTTGGAGGAGTCGATGGCGTAGCGGCGGTCGTGGCCGGGGCGGTCGCGCACGAAGCTGATCAGCTCGCGGTAGGGCTTCGGCCCGGGCCGCAGCGCGTCCAGCCGGTCGCAGACGCGGTGGACGATGTCGATGTTGGTCCATTCGTTGTTGCCGCCGATGTTGTACACCTCGCCGACGCGGCCGCGTTCCAGCACGGCCTCGATGCCGCTGCAGTGATCCTCGACGTACAGCCAGTCGCGGATGTTGCGGCCGTCGCCGTACACCGGCAGCGGCTTGCCTTCGAGCGCGTTCAGGATCATCAGCGGAATGAGCTTCTCGGGGAACTGGTACGGCCCGTAGTTGTTGGAGCAGTTGGTGGTCAGCACCGGCAGCCCGTAGGTGTGATGATAGGCGCGCACCAGATGGTCGGAGGCCGCCTTCGACGCCGAATACGGGCTGTTGGGCTGGTACTGATGGGTCTCGGTGAAGGGCGCGTCGTCCGGACCCAGGCTGCCGTAGACCTCGTCGGTGGAGACGTGCAGGAAGCGTCGCCCGTCGACGGCGCCATCCCAGGCGGCGCGCGCCACCTCCAGCAGAGTGAACGTGCCGTTGATGTTGGTCTGGATGAAGGCGTCCGGCCCGAGGATGGAGCGGTCGACGTGCGATTCGGCGGCGAAGTTCACCACCGTGTCGATGCCCTCTTCGCGGAACAGCGTCTCCACCAGTGCGCGGTCACCGATGCCGCCCTGCACGAAGCGGTAGTTCGGGCGGTCCTGGACGTCGGCCAGGTTCTCGGGATTGCCGGCGTAGGTGAGCGCATCCAGGTTGACCAGCCGGTCGTCCGGGTGCCGCTCCAGCCAATAACGCACGAAATTCGAGCCGATGAATCCCGCACCGCCCGTGACCAGCAACCGCTTCATGCCTGCAACTCCCGCAACATCGTGATGAGTGATGCGCGCCAGTGCGGGATCGGCCGCCCCAGCAGCGCGCGGATCTTCTGTTTGTCCAGCACCGAATAGGCCGGCCGCCGCGCCGGCGTGGGATAGGCCGCGGTCGGAATCGGCCGTACCCGGCGCGCCTGGACGGGAAAGCCCAGGGCGCGCGCCTCGTCGAGGATCGCCACCGCGAAGTCGTACCAGGAGGCGACGCCCTCGTTGGTGAAGTGGTACATGCCGCGCGCATCGGCAGCCATGAGCGCGATCAGCGTGTCGGCGATGTCGCCGGTCCAGCTCGGCGTGCCGATCTGATCGTCGACCACGGTGAGCTCGTCGCGCTCGGCCGCCAGCCGCAGCATGGTCCTGACGAAGTTGTGGCCGTGCGCGCCGTGCACCCAGGCCGTGCGCACGACGACGGCATCGGGCAGCGCCGCGCACACCGCCTGCTCGCCCGCCCACTTGGACGCGCCGTAGACGCCGAGCGGATGGGGCGCGTCGTCCTCACGGTAGGGGTGCGACTGCGCACCGTCGAAGACGAAATCGGTGGAGATGTGGATCAGCCGGCCGCCGTAGCCGGCCACCGCCTCCGCCAGTGCGCCCGCGCCGTCGCGGTTGATGGCGTAGGCGAGTTCCGGCTCGGACTCGGCCTTGTCGACGGCGGTGTGCGCCGCGCAGTTGATCACCCAGTCGGCCCGTTGCGCCGTGATGGCCGCGCGCACCGTCCCGGGCTGCGTGAAGTCCGCCTCCCGATGGGTGACCGCGATCGTGTCATGACCGGCGGCGCGCAGCCGCAGACACAGCTCGGTGCCGAGCTGGCCATCGCCGCCGGTGACCAGCACCTTCACGGCTGCGCTCCGTAGCGCGGCAGTTCGGCGTCCAGGTCGCGCAGGCGCGGATTGCGGCGGTCCTTGTCGGACAGCCGGTAGTCGCCCCCCGCGTCGGACGGTACGTCGGGCCAGGCGATGCCGATGTCCGGGTCGTTCCAGATCACGCCGCACTCGTCTTCCGGGTGGTAGTAATCGGTGCACTTGTAGAGAAAATCCACCCGCGCACTCAGCGCGCAGAAGCCGTGCGCGAAGCCGGGTGGCACGTACAGCTGCCGGAAGTTCTCCTCCGACAGCGTCACGCCGACCCAGCGCCCGAAGCTCGGCGAGCCCTTGCGGATGTCGACCGCGACATCGAAGGCCGTGCCCTGGGTGACGCGCACCAGCTTGCCCTGCGGGTGGCGCAGCTGATAGTGCAGCCCGCGCAGGATGCCGGGACCGGAGCGCGAGTGGTTGTCCTGCACGAAGGGCAGCGCGATGCCGGCCTCGGCGTAGCGCTGCGCGTGGTAGGTCTCCTGGAAGAAGCCGCGCGCGTCGCCGTGCACGGCCGGCTCGATGATGAGCACGCCGGGCAGCTCGGTCTCGATGACCTTCATCGCGTGCCCCGCGTCTCTTCGAGCACGTCGCGCAGATAGCGGCCGTAGCCGCTGTTGGCCAGCGGCTGCGCCAGGCGCTCCAGCTGCGCCGCGTCGATGTAGCCCATGCGGTAGGCGATCTCCTCGATACAGGCGACCTTCAGGCCCTGGCGCAGCTCGATGGCCTCGATGAAGTTCGCCGCCTGCAGCAGGGACTCGTGCGTGCCGGTGTCCAGCCAGGCGGTGCCGCGGCCGAGCTGCTCGACGCGCAGCAGGTTCTGTTCAAGATAGATGCGGTTGACGTCGGTGATCTCCAGCTCGCCGCGCGGCGAGGGCTTGAGCGACTTGGCGATGTCGACCACCTGATTGTCGTAGAAGTACAGGCCGGTCACGGCGAAGTGCGAGCGCGGCGCCGTGGGCTTCTCGACGATGCTGATGGCGCGCCCCTGGGCATCGAACTCGACGACGCCGTAGCGTTCGGGATCGCGCACCCGGTAGGCGAACACGGTCGCGCCCCGCTCCATCGCCGCCGCGCGCTTGAGGTTGGTGCCCAGGCCGTAGCCGTAGAAGATGTTGTCGCCCAGCACCAGGCTGGACGGCGCATTGCCGACGAAGCGCTCGCCGATGAGGAAGGCCTGCGCCAGCCCGCCCGGCGTCGGCTGCTCGGCGTACTGGATGTTCAGCCCGAAATGACTGCCGTCGGCCAGCAGACGCTGGAACTGCGGCAGATCGTGCGGCGTGGAGATCAGCAGGATGTCGCGGATGCCGGCCAGCATCAGCGTCGCCAGCGGGTAGTACACCAGCGGCTTGTCGTAGACCGGCATCAACTGCTTGCTCACCACCTGCGTGAGCGGATACAGCCGCGTCCCCGAACCCCCTGCCAAGATGATGCCGCGCATTGCGTGTGTCCTGTTGTTATGTGTCAGTGAGGAGTGCGGCGTTGGGCGGGGGGGGGGGGGGGTGGGTGGGGGGGGGCGGTTTTGAG
>CAYWKV010000271.1:0-3555 GCA_964458835.1 uncultured Gammaproteobacteria bacterium
ATCGGCAGCCGCTCCGCCAAAATGCTCTCCTGGAAACGGCTGTCCTGCATGCGCCGGCGACGGTTCGCCAACCACGCGAACAGCGCCACCAGAACCGCCACGCCGGCCGCGCCCCACTTCACCATGGGGTTGGCGAGCAGGCCGGCGACCAGGCCCTCATCCTGCGGTGCCGCCGGTTCCTCGGCAACCACGGGAGCGGGAGCCGGTTCCGGCTGGGGCGCAGGCGTGACCGCCGGTACCGGTGCCTCCGCCGGGGCTTCGGCTGCCGGCTCCATCACGGATTCGACCGGGGTCGGCTCCGACGCGGCTTCATCCATGCCGGGCACGGGTTCTGCCGTCACTGCCGCGTCCGTGTCAGGCGCCACGGCCGCAGCGGCGTCCGGGCCGGTGTCCGCGGCCGAACCGGTTTCCGTGGCCGATTCCGCAGCCGCATCCGGCGTCGCGCCAGGCGCTTCGGGCATCGGGGTCACCGTGCCGCCGAGCTGGGCGAGTTCACTGTTCTTCAATTCGATGAGACGGTTCAGCGTGGCGATCTGCTCTTCGAGCTGCTGCACGCGGGCGTTGAGTTCCTGGCTCTGCAGGCGTTCGGCCTCGACGGCTTCGGTCGCCAGCGCCAGTTCGCCACGCAGCGTCTCTACGCTGGCGGCATTCTCGGCACCGCTTCCGGATGCGCCTTCCGGCGCGACGAGCTTCAGCTGCGGATCCGCGGCCTCAGCTGACGGTGTGGCCACGGTGCCGGCCATACCGGCAGCGGCCCCGGTGCCGGCTCCGGCGGCGGGTGCCTCCGGCGACGCGGCCTGTGTGCGGCCATCACGCCAGATACGGTTCTGGCGCCGCACCTCGGCGAGGGCGTCGGCCTGGCTGACGGCGGCCATCTCGTCCGCACTCGGGACGCGCAGGACGTAGCCGGCCTTCAGATTGTTGATGTTCTGATCGTAGAACGCCTCCGGATTGGCCTCGAGCAGGCCGAGCATGGCCTGTTCCATGCTGACAGCGTCGCCGGGCCGCACCTCGGCGGCGATCCGCCACAGGGTGTCGCTGCGACTGGTACGGTATTCGCCGCCACTGTAACCCGACGGCGGTGTCGCGGCGCGCGGAGCGGGCGCGGCCGTCGGCGCCGGCTGGGATGCCACCGCGACCGGTGCGCGCGTCACCGGCGCCGGAGCCGGCATCAGGGCCGGAGGATCCACCAGCACGGTGTACTCGCGCAGGACCTGACCGGAACCCCAGGTCGCCTCGACCAGGAAATCCAGATAGGGCTCGCGCACCGCGTCGCGGCTCGTGACCTTGATCACGGCCGATCCGTCGGGGCGCGGCACCACCGAGAAGCGCAACTTGGTGTGGAAAAATGCCCGTTCGACCCCGGCCCGGCTGTAGGCCTCCGGCGACGCCAGCACGACCCGCAGTGCCGCCAGATCGCCGGGGGTCGGCGAGAGGAGTTCGATCTCTGCGTTGAGGGGTTGATTCAGAACGGAGTTGAGGCGGATTTCGCCGAGTCCCATCGCATAGGCTTGGTTCGCGAATGCTGCCAGCATGGCCGTCACCAGGGCCGTTTTCCTTACCATGTTGCTTCCTCTCGTGGCCGATCGGCCCGCCTTGGCGGCGAGCCGGTCCCATGTGCCGAAGGTGAGTGAGGTATGTAGTGCAAACAATCGTTCTATCGGTATATTTCTTTAGCAGCCCCGGGGACGACCCTAGCCTACAGATAGTCCTTTATCAGCGCCTCCGCGATCTGGATGCTGTTCAGGGCCGCGCCCTTCCGCACATTGTCGGCAACCACCCACAAATCTAAACCGGTCGGGTGGGAAATATCCTCGCGGATGCGGCCCACGTACACCGGGTCATGGTTGGCGCCCTCGGACACCGCGGTCGGATAGCCGCCGTCCTTGCGCTCGTCCAGAACCACGATGCCCGGCGCCTTGGCAAGCAATTCACGTGCCTGTTCAGCCGTGAGCTTGTCACGGGTCTCGATGTGCACGGCCTCGGAGTGGCCGTAGAAGACCGGCACGCGCACCGTGGTCGGGTTCACCTGGATGCTGTCGTCGCCCATGATCTTGCGGGTCTCCCAGACCATCTTCATCTCTTCCTTGGTGTAGCCGTTGTCCATGAACACGTCGATCTGCGGCAGCACGTTGAAGGCGATCTGGCGCGGGTAGACCTTGGCCTCGATGGGCTTGGCATTGAGCAGGGCCGCGGTCTGGGTCGCCAGTTCCTCGATGGCCTCCTTGCCGGTGCCGGACACCGCCTGGTAGGTGCAGACGTTGATGCGGGTAATGCCGACGGCGTCGTAGATGGGCTTGAGCGCCACCAGCATCTGGATGGTCGAGCAGTTCGGGTTGGCGATGATGCCGCGGTTCCTGTACTGGGCGATGGCCTGCGGGTTGACCTCCGGCACGACCAGCGGGATGTCGGCGTCGTAGCGGAACTGCGAGGTGTTGTCGATCACCACGCAGCCGGCCGCCGCCGCCTTGGGCGCGTACACCGCCGACACCGAGGCGCCCGGCGAGAACAGACCGATCTGCACCTTGGAGAAGTCGAATTCAGCCAGGTCCTGCACCACCAGCGAGCGGTCGCCGAACTTGACCCGGCTGCCGGCCGAGCGGCTGCTGGCCACGGCATAGACCTCCCCGACCGGGAATTTGCGCTCCGCGAGGATCTCCAGCATGGTCTCGCCGACCGCGCCCGTCGCCCCCACCACCGCCACATCGTACTTCTTGCTCATGTCCGCTCAGACCTCAGAAGATAAAATCAAAACCCAAATCTGCCACGAAACCCACGAAACCCACGAAAGATTATAAGGAGTTTGATCCATTTCCCCGTTTCGTGGGTTTCGTGGATTTCGTGGCTATGACTTCCTCATGCTCAGTCCAGCGCCGCGACCACCGCATCGCCCATCGCCGCCGTGCCCACCTGACGCATGCCGGGGGACATGATGTCCGCCGTACGCAGTCCCTGATCCAGCACCCGGCCGACCGCCGCCTCGATACGCTCGGCCAGGTCCGCGCGTTCCAGACTGTAGCGCAACAGCATCGCCACGGACAGGATGGTCGCGAGCGGATTGGCCACGCCCTGGCCGGCGATGTCCGGCGCGGAGCCGTGGATGGGTTCATACATGCCCTGCCCCTTCTCGTTCAGCGAGGCCGAGGGCAGCATGCCGATGGAACCGGTGAGCATGGCGGCTTCGTCGGAGAGGATATCCCCGAACATGTTCTCCGTCACCAGCACGTCGAACTGCTTCGGATTGCGCACCAGCTGCATGGCGGCGTTGTCGACGTACATGTGCGAGAGCTGGATGGCCGGATATTCCCTGGCCAGCTCGATCATCACCTCGCGCCACAGCTCGGTGCATTCCAGAACGTTGGCCTTGTCGATGGAGCACACCCGGCCGCCGCGCTTGGCGGCGATCTCGAAGGCGACCCGGCCGATGCGCCGGATCTCCGACTCGGTATAGACCAGGGTGTTGAATCCCTGGCGTTCACCGCCGTCGAGCCGACGCACGCCGCGCGGCTGGCCGAAGTACATGCCGCCGGTCAGCTCGCGCACGATCATGATGTC
>CAYWKV010000272.1:0-3539 GCA_964458835.1 uncultured Gammaproteobacteria bacterium
TCACTCGCCGCGCTCCGCCAGGCGTTCCAGGCCGGCGGGCGGGCAGCGCGCCAGCAGGGCCGGCAGCGGGCCCAGGCCGGGGATGTCCAGGTCGGGTGCGAGTTCGGCCAGGGGATAGAGCACGAAATTGCGCGCGGCGATGCCCGGGTGCGGGACCTGCAGGCGGGCACTGCCGATGCGCCGGTCGCCGTACAGCAGGATGTCCAGGTCCAGCGTGCGCGGCCCCCAGCGCGCGCCGCTGCGGTCGCGGCCGGCGCGCGCCTCGATCGCCTGCAAGGCATCGAGCAGCGCCTCGGGCGTGAGCCGGGTGTGCAGCCGGGCGACGGCGTTTATGTAGTCGGGCTGGCCCGCCGGCCCCATGGGCGCGCTGCGGTAGAGGTGCGACACGCCGGTCAGTTCGGTCCGCTCCAGCGCCGCCAGTTCCGCGAGGGCAGTGCGCAACTGGCGTACCGGATCGCCGAGGTTGCCGCCGAGTCCGACGAAAACCGTTGCCGTGTCCAACTCAGCCGCCGTCGCCACCCGCGTCGGTCGATGCGGGAGACGCGTCCTGAGCCACTCCCTCGCCCGGCGCACCGTCTCCCGACGCGCGCGCGGCGCCGCTGCGCCTGCGCCGCCGGCGCTTCTTGGCCTTCTTCTCCGGGGCCGCCATCATCACCTCGCGCGCCTCGCCGGAGCGCTCCTGGAACTCCGTCCACCACTGACAGAGCTCGGCATCGACCTCACCCGCCTCGCCGCGCAGCAGCAGGAAATCATAGGCGGCGCGGAAGCGCGGATGGCTCGCCAGCCGCAGCGGGCGGCGGCCGCTGCGCTGCTCGAAGCGCGGCTGCAGCGACCAGATCTCGCGCATCGGCAGGCTGAAGCGCTTGGGAATGGCCGTGTGACTTGCCTGCACGTTGACGATCCAGTTTCCCGCGGCCTGCAGCGCGGCGAGTTCGCCCATGTCCTCGGCCGTCGCCCGCCAGCGCCGGAGCACCGGCGGCCACAGCAGCGCGGCGAACAGGAAGGCCGGTGTGACCGGTTTGTCCTCCACGACACGCTTGTCGGTATTCTCCAGCGCCCGGCTGATGAGGATCTGCGGGTGGCCATCGACCTCCTCGGCCAGGGCCGTCTCGGTTTCCGGGAACAGCCGGCCGAACAGCCCGTAATGACGCAGCAGTTCGTAGCCGGCCAGGCCCTCGCCGGCCATGAACAGCTTGAGCACCTCCTCGTAGAGGCGCGCCGACGAGATGTCGAGCAGCAGGTCCGCCAGCACGGGGATGGACGCAGCGGTGGCGTCATCGATGCGGAAGCCGAGCTTGGCGGCAAAGCGCACCGCGCGCAGCATGCGCACCGGGTCCTCACGGTAGCGTCCCTCGGGATCGCCGATCAGGCGCAGCACGCCGGCACGCAGGTCGTCCATGCCGCCGACGAAGTCGCGCACCGAGAAGTCGGCGATGTCGTAGTAGAGGGCGTTGACGGTGAAGTCGCGCCGCCAGGCATCCTCCTCGAGGGTACCGTAGACGTTGTCGCGGAGGATACGGCCGGCGTCGGTCATGGCGAGCTCGGCCTCGTCCTCCTCGCCCGGTGTGTGCTGGCCGCGGAAGGTCGCCACTTCGATGATCTCGCGCCCGAAGACGACATGGGCGAGGCGGAAGCGCCGGCCGATCAGCCGGCAGTTGCGGAACAGAGCCCGCACGTCCTCGGGGCGGGCGTCGGTGGCGACGTCGAAATCCTTGGGTTCGCGGCCGAGCAGCAGATCCCGCACCCCGCCACCAACGAGGCAGGCCTGATGGCCGGCGTCCCTGAGGCGATACAACACCTTCAGCGCATTCGGGCTGATATTGGCGCGGGAGATCGCGTGTTCGGAGCGCGGGATGACGGTGGAGGTCGGTGGATTGATCGCTGTTTCTTCCTGCTGAACGGTCACGACAACGGCGGTTGCGGTCTGCTTGTACTCGCCCGGCGCGCGCGTATAATAGCACCGCTCGGCGCCCGGGTGCAGTCGCCAGGCGCGTTTCCGCTCCGCTCCCTTCGTCTAGTGGTTAGGACGCTGGCCTCTCACGCCGGTAACAGGGGTTCGAATCCCCTAGGGAGCGCCAATTGTTTAAAGGGACTAGGGGCTAGGGATTAGAGACTAGGAATATCGAAGAGTCCCTAATCCCTAGCCCCTAGTCCCTAATCCCTAGTCCCTAGTCCCTAATCCCTAGCCCCTAGTCCCTAATCCCTAGTCCCTAATCCCCTGCCCCTCAATAACTCGCCGCATCGCGCAACCCGCTCATGACCTCGTTCAGCGAGGCCTCGCGGTTGTCCACCAGGCAGACCAGATTGCCCACGCTGCACACCGCCCCACCGCCGCCGCGCACGATCCAGCCGCGTGGTGGGGTCCAGCCGCGGGTCTGGGTGAACATCGAGAGCTGGTCGACATTGGCCTGCACCATGCGCTTGTACTCCAGCGCGAAGTGCGCCAGCCGCGCCATGCCGGACGCGTCCAGCATTCCATAGCCCTCCACCAGCGACCCATCGTCGCGGAACAGACAGATGACCTGCACGCCATCGATGGCCAGTAGACGTCGCATCATGACCGCCTACTCCGCCAGCGCCGCGTAGGCCTGTTCATAGTCCGCCTCGTCATTGCGCATGACGACCCCGCAGTTCTCCGTCGTCACCGCCGTCCAGTCGAAGCCCACCAGCGTGAAGCCCTGGATCGGATAGAAGCCCTGCGCACCGGTCACCTTCTCCCAGCCGCGGGCCTGCATGGTGGCGATGGCGATGTTGGCGACGCACACATGGCAGAGCAGATCGAGGATCTCGGCCGTCAGCGGGCAATCCGGTGCGATCCGGTGCTCGCCCAGCTCGCCGCGGTCGGAAAACGCGAAGGCGGCCAGCGCACCGGGCAGATTCATCAGGCGCTGCAGATCGGGCATGGTCGTTCTTCCTTGAGACAGGGGGCGCTGCTCTTCCAGGGTCGAGACGTGCGATGACATACGGGTTCTCCTCCGTCCTGGGGCCCCGGGGCATCCCTCCGGGGCACCCTGCCGCCGGACCGGCGGCCGGTGTCAGATGCCTAAATCAGATCCTGCGGCGCATCCGCCAGGCGGCGGCGCAGCAGGCCCAGCACGGCGTTCAGCGATGCCGTGTCGTTGTCCAGAAAGCAGAAGACGTTGGCCATGGCGCAGACGGTGAACTTCGGGCCGCGCACGACCCAGCCGCCGGCCGGGGCGCCGCCGCTGCCGGGATGGACGCCGGCCATGATGTCCGTCTGCATGTGCACGCCCATGGTGGTGGCCCGGCACATGATGGAGGCCATGCGGGCGTGCTCTTCGCTGATGCTGCCCTTGTACGAGAAGCGGTCGCCGCGGTAGGAGTACTCGCCCGCGGCGAACACCCCGTTCAGCGCGGCGAGATCGGTGATGATCGACATACGAACCCTCCCTGCCTCGTTTTTTAATTGTTTGGCTCCAGGAGTGGTTTAGCACACATTATTGACATTTGTCACGGTTGCGCCGTCCCGCCGGAATCTGGTACCAATGCCGTTTGTTTCGAGCCGCACCCGACCCGCC
>CAYWKV010000273.1:0-3520 GCA_964458835.1 uncultured Gammaproteobacteria bacterium
TTTGTTCTGACCTGCCTCGTAGGGTGCGTCAGGCTGCGCCTCGACGCACCCTACGAGGCTTGAGCGTCCGCGGCGAAGAACCGCGCCACGATCTCGCGCGCCGTGCGTGCCGCTTCGTCGAAGGGCTGCTTCGGCGCGCGCAGTTCCGCACCGTCCAGCCACTGCGAATACGTCGTCAGCAGCCCTTAATCCACCAGCGCCTCCACGCCGCGCACGACCCGGGCGCGGCCGCGCGCCGGCACTTCCAGCAGGCCGACCGCGGCACCCGAGGTCAGCGCCTCGTAGACCATGGACACGCTGTCGGCGCTCACCCACACCGCACCGGCCCAGGCCAGCTGCGCCGGCAGCCAGTCCGGCGCCGTGGTCTCGCCGGGCACCAGTTCGATACGCCCATCGTCGATCCCGGAGTCTATACCGGCATCGAGCTGCCGACGCAGTGCATCGAGAAAGTCCGCCGGCGTGCGCCGCGAGGTCGTCAGCACCCAGCGCCGTCCGGCATCGTGCGCGACCACGGCGCGCACCTGTTCCACCATGCCGGGTGTCGACCAGGCGTGATGCTGCGACGGGCCGCCGATCAGGATCAGTCCCTGGCGCGGGTCCTTGGCCACGCCCGGGCGCACGCGATTGAGGACGCCGCGCGTCACCCATACATTGTCAGCCGCGCGCGGGTGGTCGTGGGCCGGCACGATGCACAGATCGAAGCAACCCAGGGGCAACGTCGGGCGCATCAGTACCACGGCGCGCCCGCCGCGGGTGCGGCGCGCGGCGAGCAGCGGCCAGTGGGTCGCGTGTCCCGCGCCGAGCAGCAGGTCCGGTGCCGGCAGCGTCCGCCCCCAGGGAAAGCGCCCCGCCAGCCAGGCGCCGAAGGCCGCGATCTCCCCGGGCACCGGGATGTCGTGCGCCTCGACCGGCCGTGACGTGCGCAGCGCCTGCACCAGCCCGGCGCTCTGGTTCTCGTGGCCGGGCTTGCCGTCGAGAAAGCGCCATATGATTAAGGGGCTAGGGGCTAGAAACGAGGGGCTAGGGTGATTCATCCCAGGTACCGCATTGGCCACGGATGCATACGGAAGTACACGGACGTGATCGAGTATTGCGCACGGACACCCGCGGGGCGATGAAACGCCTGTTGCATTGACACACTGCCTTTCGACGTCTTCCGTGTTTTCCGCCGCCGAATTGAGCTTTTATGGCTTATACAGTCAACGGGCGGTGGCCGGCCTTTCCTCGCCCCTAGTCCCTAGCCCCTAGCCCCTATCAACCAGCACGTAATCCGCGCCGCAATAGGGGCACTTGGCCTGACCCGTCGCCTCGATGGGCAGGTACACGCGCGGGTGCGAATTCCACAGGCTCATGCCGTCCAGCGGGCAGTGCAGCGGCAAGTCGGCGCGCGTGACCTCGTAGCGGTTCTGCGCGTTGGGCTCAATGTATGTGCCGCTGCCCGCCGCCGCGGCGGTGTTGGGGTTGGTCATTGGTTTTCTCCTGGTGAGGAGTGAGGCGTGAGGAGTGAGGTGTAAAAGACAAACCCTTTTTTAGCCACGGAAGAACACGGAAATACACGGAAAAAGAACTATTGCAAAATCCCAGTAAACAAACGTACGGCTGCTATCCGGGCTTTTACATTCTTAAGGAACCTCTGATTAATTCGTCATTGCGAGGAGCGCAGCGACGCGGCAATCTCCAAGCTGTTGATCTGCCGTCGAAGGAGATTGCTTCGCTTCGCTCGCAATGACGGTACGATGAATTAATCAGAGGTTCCTTAATTTTCCGTGTATTTCCGTGTTCTTCCGTGGCCAAAGAGGGTTTTCACTCCTAACTCCTAACTCCTCACTCCTAACTCACACCAAACTCAGCCACTCCGGATGCCCGGGGTGGCGGCCGTGTACCAGATCGAAATAGGTCTTCTGCAACTGCGTGGTGACCGGGCCGCGCGTGCCGCTGCCGATCATGCGGCCGTCGACTTCGCGGATCGGCGTGACTTCGGCGGCGGTGCCGGTGAAGAAGGCCTCGTCGGCGATGTACACCTCGTCGCGGGTGATGCGCTTCTCCTTCACCGGGATGCCGGCCTCGGCGGCCAGCGTGAAGATCGTGTCGCGGGTGATGCCGTCGAGCGCGGAGGTCAGATCCGGCGTGTAGATGGTGCCGTTGCGCACGATGAAGATGTTCTCGCCGGAGCCTTCGGCGACGTAGCCCTCGTTGTCCAGCAGCATGGCCTCGTCGTGGCCGGAGGCCAGCGCCTCGCGCAGGGCCAGCATGGAGTTCATGTAGTTGCCGTTGGCCTTGGCCTTGCACATGGTGATGTTCACGTGGTGGCGCGTGAACGACGAGGTCTTGATGCGGATGCCGCGCTCCATGTTCTCGGCGCCGAGGTAGGCGCCCCAGGTCCAGGCGGCGACCATGCAGTGCACTTTCAGATTGTCGGCGCGCAGGCCCATGCCTTCGGAGCCGTAGAAGCACATCGGGCGGATGTAGGCGGATTCGAGTTTGTTCTCGCGCACCACGGCGCGCTGTGCGTCGTTGAGCGTGGCCTTGTCCCAGGGCATGGGCATCATCAGGATGTGCGCGGAGCGGAACAGCCGGTCGGTGTGCGCGTCGAGGCGGAAGATCGCCGTGCCCGCATCGGTCTTGTAGGCGCGCACGCCCTCGAACACGCCCATGCCGTAATGCAGGGTATGGGTGAGCACGTGCACCTTGGCCTCGCGCCAGGGCACCATCTCCCCATCCAGCCAGATCACGCCGTCACGGTCGGACATCGACATCGTACATCTCCTCTCTCGATTCAAGCGCTGTAGGAGCGGCCTTGGCCGCGAACATGTCAATGCGACAGATTTCAATCTGTCTCCGGGCACGTTCCCCAAGCATGTTCGCGGCCAAGGCCGCTCCTACAAAAACCTATGCATGCAGGGTGCGTCAGCACAGCGACGCACCCTACGATGATCGATCCGTTCCCATCACTTGGCGCCACAGCGCCGCCACCCGCGCGCGCAGCCCGGCGAACTCGCCGGCATCCACGAGGGGCGGCAGTTCCTGCAGGGTCAGCTCGTGCACGCGCTTGCGGAAAGTCCGGTAGGCGTCGGCCAGCAGATCGGCCGCGTCGGGCGCCAGCAGGCCTTCCGCCCCGAGTGTCTCCAGGAGGCGGATATTGTCGCTCCAGACCAGCAGCTTGGGGTGCGCGTGGGCATAGCGCAGGACGTGGTATTGCACCATAAATTCAATATCCGCGATACCTCCGGCGCCCTGCTTGAGATCGAAGCGGCCGGGATCGCGGCTACCCAGTTCCTGGCGCATGCGCTCGCGCATGTCGCGCACCTCGGCGCGCAGCGCATCGGGGTCGCGGGGGCGGCCCAGGACGGCACAGCGGACCTCGGCGAGCGCCGCGTCGGCAGCCCGGGCGGCCGCCTCGAGCGCGTCATCGTGCCGACGACTGAGCCGACGCCGAACGGGCGGCCGAAGTTCGTCGCCTACACGGACGGGCCGGTCGTCTACGACTACGACGTCGTCTATGCCGGTGTCGCGCCTTACG
>CAYWKV010000274.1:0-3472 GCA_964458835.1 uncultured Gammaproteobacteria bacterium
CAGAGCCCGCTCCTACAGGTGCATAGATGGCCACCTGTAGGAGCGGCCTTCGGCCGCGAACCGGCAGGCTCTCCGGACCGTTCGCGGGCAGAGCCCGCTCCTACAGGTGCATAGATGGCCACCTGTAGGAGCGGCCTTCGGCCCCGAACCGGCAGGCTCTCCGGACCGTTCGCGGGCGGAGCCCGCTCCTACAGGTGTCAACCAGTCAGGTAGTGCTCAATAATTCGTCGTACCGTCATTACGAGCGGAGCGAAGCAATTTCTCTCTAAGGAAGATCAATAAGTTGGAGATTATTCGCTGCGCTCACGCCCTGCGGACCACCCTGATCATCTTTTTCCAGTTGCACCCGCAACAGACTACGTAATTCCACGTACGTAAACGCCCGGATTTTCCTGCCCGCCCGAAGACGGCTTAATGGCCGCACCCCCGCCACACGAACGGGGCGTCCCGACAAAGGAATAAGGAATCCGGCATGAGAGAAGCAATCCGTGAAGCAGCCGCCGTGCGCGCCGGCCGTGCACCCTCCCTCCCATCGACCTTCGCATTCGCCGATGCGGAGCTGCCGTACGACGACACCGCCCCAGCGGCCGCAGACCGGGCGGCGATGGCCCGCCGCAGCGACCGCATCGATGGCGCGGACTCCCATTGGGACGCCACCCGCCTGTATCTGAACGAGATCGGCGCATCACCGCTGCTGAGCGCCGAAGAGGAGGCCCATTACGCCCGGCTGGCACGCCGCGGCGACGAGCCCGCCCGCCAGCGCATGATCGAAAGCAATCTGCGCCTGGTGGTCAAGGTCGCCCGCCGTTACCTGAACCGTGGCCTCTCCCTGCTCGACCTGATCGAGGAAGGCAACCTCGGCCTGATGCACGCCGTCGAGAAGTTCGATCCCGAGCGCGGCTTCCGCTTTTCCACCTATGCCATCTGGTGGATCCGCCAGAACATGGACCGGGCGATCATGAACCAGTCCCGGACCATCCGCCTGCCCGTCCACGTGGCCAAGGCGATCAACACCTGCCTGCGCGCCCAGCGCAGCCTGACACAGCAACTCGACCGTGAGCCGAGCACCGAGGAACTCGCGACGCATCTGGACAAGCCGGCCGCCGAGATCCGGGAGGTGCTGGCGCTGCGCGAGACGACCGTATCGGTGGACGACACCCACGGCCACGATTCCGACAAGTCGCTGCTCGACTGCATCCCCGACGAGAACAACTGCGATCCGCAGGATCTGCTCGCCGAGGATGACCTGCACAGCCGCATGGACGGCTGGCTCGGCCGCTTGACCGACAAGCAGCGGGCCGTGCTGGAACGGCGCTTCGGGCTCAACGGCCGCGCCGCCGGCACCCTCGACCAGATCGGCGCCGAGATCGGTGTGACGCGCGAGCGCGTGCGGCAGATCCAGCTGGAGGCACTGGGCAGGCTGCGCGAGATCCTGGAAGGCGAAGGCGTCTCGGCGGAAATGCTGTTCGGCTGAGGCCCGGCGCGACCATGGTGGCTTTGGAACGGTGTAGCCCGGATGCAGCGCAGCGGAATCCGGGATGGGCGGTGCATCCAGGCTGCCCCGGATTCCGTTTCGCTCCATCCGGGCTACGAATGACGGCGACAGCCCGCGTGCGGAGAAACACGCCATGAATGGGATCATTCCGAAACTCGTTCGCCTCACCCCGACCGATCCACCGCCCGGTGACGATAGCGAACTGCCGGCCCGGGTGCTCGACGCCCTGGTCGATGCGGTGATCGTCGTGGACAACACCGGCTGGATCCGCTACCTCAATCCCGCCGCAGAACGGCTGCTCGGCTGGACGGCCGCACGGGCCCATGGGCGGCAACTGGGCGACTGCCTGTCGTTGCGGGACGGCTGCGACGGCCACCCCGTCCCGTGGCCGCTGGTGCACCTGCTGGCGCGCGGCGACCGGCACGTACCGCGCCACGACCTGCTGGTGCGGCCGGACGGGCGTGAAATCCCCATCGAGACCGTCACCTCGCTGCTGACCACCGTCTCCGGAGAGGCATCCGGCATCATCATCCTGGTGCACGACGCGACCGCTGCCTGTGCCGAGATCCGCCAGCTGAACGAGCGCGCGGCCCGCGACGACCTCACGCGCCTCGTGAACCGGGGCGAATTCGAACGCCGCCTGGCGGGCCGGATGGAGCGGCTGCGCCCGGACGAGACGCACGCCCTGCTCTACATGGACCTCGACGGCTTCAAGTCCGTCAACGACAGCGCCGGACATCTCGCCGGCGATGCCGCCCTGCGCTGGGTGGCGCAGGTCTTCCAGGGCTGCGTGCGCGAGCGCGATACCCTGGCGCGCCTCGGCGGCGATGAGTTCGCGTTGTTGCTCGAACACTGCCCGGAGGAACTGGCGCTGCGGCATGCCACCGAACTCAGGGCAGCGCTCGCGAGCACGGATTTCCGCTGGCACGGCCACCGCTTCCGGCTCGGCGTCAGCATCGGCCTGGCGATGATCGGCGGAGGCGAACGCCGGACCACGGACGACGTCCTCATGGAAGCGGATCAGGCCTGCTACGCCGCGAAGCGCGGCTCCCGGGTGGAGGGCCACGGCACCACCCGGAAATACACGGCAGGCACGCAAGGCGGGGATGCGGCGGGTTTTGCATTCCGTGCGCCTCCGTGCGCTTCCGTGGCCAATGGGAGTTTAACGAACGCTTGATCACGTCATCAGACCGGTCATCGCGTACGTGGACGACGAACAATCAGGCAACGGGGAGAATTTACGATGGAACACCGCTGGGGGCGCCGCTGGAGCGTCGAGGTCGCAGTGATGGTCGATCCGGGTCGGGGCGTGTTGGAACGGGGCGTCGTGTGCGACGTCAGTGCCAGCGGGCTGCGGATACGCCTGCAGGACGGGCTCCACCTGACACCCCACACACCGGTGACGATCCTGCACGTGGAGCGCAGCGGCGGACAGCATCGGGTGCACCGCATCGAAGCATGGGTGGTCCGGCAGTCGGGCAACGACTTCGGCGTCACCTACCCCGAGTTCAATCCACCCGAGGTCGCCGCGCTGCTGCACCTGGCGGGAGACCGCCCGGCCGCACCGGCACGGTCCCCCGTCGCCGTGGCCGCCGACACGACGTGCCGGGCCGAGGCCTGAAACGAAAGAACCCGGCCAGGGCCGGGTTCCGTATCCGCCCGGCACTGGCGCTGGCCGGCAGCGGCAGTTTCGTCTCCTTTTCGATCAAGGCCTGAGGGAGTCTGATCCATATCAGAACACGCTGTTGTCCCATAAACCCAAAAACCGCATTGGCCACGGAAGCACACGGAAAAACGCGGACAAGGGAACCGCTGATTAATTCATCGTACCGTCATTGCGAGCGAAGCGAAGCAATCTCCTTCGACGGCAGATCAACAACTTGGAGATTGCCGCGTCGCTGCGCTCCTCGCAATGACGAATAAATCAGAGGTTCCCAAGATCATTATTCAGCTTTACCTACAGCACGACTCCTGTAG
>CAYWKV010000275.1:0-3470 GCA_964458835.1 uncultured Gammaproteobacteria bacterium
ATCTCGGGCGCTCGGCGGCTGCGCGACGGGGCGCTGGCCGGCGGGGTCGGACTGGGCGTGGGCGCGCTGGCCTGGGGCGTGCTGACGCGCCCCTACGAGACGCTGTCCGGCTACTATCTGGAGAACAGCATTCCCGGTGGCGGCGGCGCCAATGTCGTGAACGTGATCCTGGTGGACTTCCGCGGCTTCGACACGCTCGGCGAGATCACCGTGCTGGTGATCGCCGCGCTCGGCATCTTCGCCCTGCTCGACGGCCTGCGCCTGCCCGTGCCCGCGATGGACGCCGCCGGCCGGCGCTGGGCCGCCGACCGGAACCCGCTCATCCTGGTCGCGGTGTCGCGGCCGCTGCTGCCGCTGGCGCTGACGGTGTCGATCTACCTGCTGCTGCGCGGCCACAACCTGCCGGGCGGCGGTTTCATCGCCGGGCTGGTCACCGGGATCGCGCTGATCCTGCAATACGTCGCCAGCGGCGTCGCCTGGACGCAGCCGCGACTGCGCTTGGATTTCCATGTCGTCATCGCCTGCGGTGTGCTGATCTCGGCGCTGACCGGGCTCGGCAGCTGGTGGTTCGGGCGACCCTTTCTGACCTCGGCCTTCGGTCATTTCGAGCTGCCGCTCATCGGTGAACTGGAACTGGCGACGGCCATGCTGTTCGATCTCGGCGTGTACCTGACCGTGGTCGGCGCCACCCTGCTGATCCTCGCCAATCTCGGCAAACTCACCGTCCTGGAACGCGCGCGCGGGGAGACGCCCTGACATGGAGCTGCTGTTCGCCTTCAGCATCGGCCTGCTGACCGCCTGCGGCGCGTATCTGCTGCTGCGTGCCCGCACCTTTCCCGTGGTCGTCGGGCTGACGCTGCTGTCCTATGCGGTGAATCTGTTCCTGTTCGCCATGGGGCGGCTGGCCACCGGCCGGCCGCCGGTGATCGGCCAGGCCGATGCCTACACCGATCCGTTGCCGCAGGCGCTGGTGCTGACCGCCATCGTCATCGGCTTCGCCATGACCGCCTTCGGGGTGATCCTCGCGCTGCGCGCGCGCGGCGAGCTGGGCAACGACCACGTCGACGGACGCGGGGGTGCGCCCGCCGCGGAAGCGGGCGGGGAGGAGCGGCCGTGAGCCACTGGGTCATCGCGCCGATCCTGCTGCCGCTGTTCACCGGGCTCGCGCTGCTGCTCGGCACACGGCTGCAGGAGCGGCTGGCGTTGCGCGCGCAGCGCGGCCTGTCGCTCGCCGCCACCGCGGCGCTGCTGCCGATCGCCACCCTGCTGCTCGCGCAGGCGGACGGCGGCACCTATCAGGTGTACGCGCTCGGCGACTGGGCGGCACCGTTCGGCATCGTGCTGGTGCTCGACCGGCTGAGTGCGCTGCTGCTGGTCGTCACCGCCGTGCTGGCCCTGCCCGCGCTGCTGTATGCGCTGCGCGGCAGCGACGCCGCGGGCCGGCATTTCCATGCCCTGTTCCAGTTCCAGCTGCTGGGGCTGAACGGTGCCTTCCTGACCGGCGACCTGTTCAACCTGTTCGTGTTCTTCGAGGTGCTGCTGATCGCCTCCTATGCGCTGCTGCTGCACGGCCAGGGACCGGCACGCAGCCGTACGGGGCTGCACTATGTGGTGCTCAACCTGATCGGTTCGAGCCTGTTCCTGTTCGCGGTCGGTACGCTCTACGGCCTCACCGGCACGCTCAACATGGCCGACATGGCGGTGCGGGTCGCGCAGACGGGTGCCGCGGAGGCGCCGCTGCTGCGCGCGGCCGCCTTGCTGCTGCTGGTCGTGTTCGCGCTCAAGGCCGCGCTGCTGCCGCTGTACTTCTGGCTGCCGCGCGCCTATGCGACGGCGTGCGCACCGGTGGCAGCGCTGTTCGCCGTCATGACCAAGGTCGGCGTGTACGCGATCATCCGGGTCTACAGCCTGATCTTCGGCAGCGAGGCCGGGCTGCTGGCCGACGTCGCGCTGCCCTGGCTGTGGCCGCTGGGCCTGGCGACGCTGGTGCTGGGCGCCATCGGCGCACTGGCGGCAACCGCGCTGCGGGGGCTGATCGCCTATCTGGTGGTGGTGTCGGTGGGTACGCTGCTGGCGGCGATCGGACTGGGCACTGCCGCGGTGCTGGGCGCGGCGCTGTACTACCTGCTGCACACCACCCTGGTGACCGGCGGACTGTTCCTGCTCGCCGGCAGCATCCGCCGCCAGCGCGGCACGCACGGCGATCATCTGCAGGAGGTCGCACCACCGCTCCGCCAGCCGGGCCTGTTCGGCGTGCTGTTCTTCGTCGCCGCCGTGGCGGTGGTCGGCATGCCGCCGCTGAGCGGCTTCGTCGGCAAGCTGCAGCTGCTGGCGGCGACCGCGCCCGGTGACGGGGTCGGCGGCACGCAGACGGCCTGGTACTGGGGCGCGGTGCTGGGCAGCGGACTGCTCGCCTTGATCGCGCTCGGCCGGGCCGGCAGCCGGCTGTTCTGGCGCACCGAGGACGCACCGGCGGTGGCCGGGCGTGCCGCCCACCTGCGGGTCGTGGCCGCCGCACTGCTGATCGGCGCCAGTCCACTGCTGAGCCTGTTCGGGGCGCCGGTGACGGCCTATACGCAGGCCACCGCCGGGCAGCTCGCCGAACCGGCAGGCTATATCGAGGCCGTGCTCGGCCGTGACCGCCGTACCGCCTACGCCCGCGCCGACCGGGAGACGCACCCATGATCCGTCCGCGCCGCTGGCTGCCGCATCCGCTGCTCAGCCTGACGCTGTTCGTCGTCTGGCTGCTGCTGGTGAATTCCATCTCGACGGGGTCGGCGCTGTTCGCGCTGGTGCTGGCCGTGCTGGTACCGTCACTCACCAACGCCTTCTGGCCCGAGCATGTGCGTATCCGGCGGCCGCTGCTCCTCGTCCCGTACGGCCTGCGTCTGATAGGGGACATCGTCATCGCCAACCTGCACGTCGCGCGGCTGATTCTCGGGCCGGCGGCACCGCTGCGCCCGGCGTTCGTGCGCATGCCCATCGATCTGCACGACGAATTCGCCGTCACCCTGCTCGCCAGCACCGTGTCGCTCACACCGGGCACGGTGTCGGCCGACATCAGCGCCGACCGCCGCAGCCTGCTGATCCATGCCCTGGATCTCGACGACGCCGACGCCCTGGTCGCGCAGATCAAGCGGCGCTACGAGACGCCACTGAGGGAGATCTTCGAATGCTAGATATCGCCATACCGGTCGCCTTCGCACTCATGGCGCTGGCATTGCTGCTCAATCTGTGGCGCGTCCTGCGCGGTCCGGACCTGCCCGACCGCATCCTGGCGCTGGACACGCTGTACGTGAACAGCATCGCCCTGCTGGTGCTGTTCGGCATCCATCTGGGCACGGCGATCTATTTCGAGGCGGTGCTGCTGATCGCCATGATGGGCTTCGTTGGCACGGTGGCGATCGCCAAGTATCTGCTGCGCGGCGACATCATCGAATAGGGAGGGACGACCATGTTCGAAACCGTGA
>CAYWKV010000276.1:0-3408 GCA_964458835.1 uncultured Gammaproteobacteria bacterium
GCGAGGTGCGGTCGTAGGTGATGACGGGCAGGCCGTGACTGGGCGCCTCGGCGAGGCGCACGTTGCGCGGCACGATGGTGCGGTAGACCTTGTCGCCGAAATGTTCGACGAGCTGATCGGAGACCTGCACGGCGAGGTTGTTGCGCGCATCGAACATGGTGCGCAGCAGGCCCTCGATCTCCAGGCCGGGATTCACCGACTGCCGGATCTGGCCGACGGTGTCGACCAGCGCCGACAGGCCCTCCAGGGCGTAGTACTCGCACTGCATCGGGATCAGCACGCCGTGGGCCGCGCTCAGCGCGTTGACGGTGAGCATGTTCAACGAGGGCGGGCAGTCGATCAGGATGTAGTCGTAGCGGTCGAGGACGTGGACGAGCGCGGTGCGCAGCCGCTGGCCGCCGTCCGGCGCGTTCAGCAGTTCGACCTCGGCGGCGGTGAGGTCGCTGTTGCCGGGCAGCACGTCGTAGCCGGCCGCCTCGCTGGCGATGATCGCCGGCCCGATGTCGATCTCGCCGAGCAGCACGTCGCAGCTCGAATACTCGACCTCGTGCTTGTCGACGCCGCTGCCCATGGTGGCGTTGCCCTGCGGATCGAGATCGACGAGCAGCACGCGCCGGCGCGTCAGGGCGAGCGCCGCAGCGAGGTTGATGCAGGAGGTCGTCTTGCCGACGCCGCCCTTCTGATTCGTGACTGCGATGATGCGTGCCATAGTCCGGGTCGGATGGTGGTGGTGAATCTGTCGTGTGGCGCTCAGGCCGTGGCCGGCGGCCGCATCTCGATGAGGTGGCGCTGCGCATCCATGCCCGGCACGGTCAGCCGGTGCGCGGCCGTCACCCGCGACGGATCGGCCAGCGCCTCGACCTCGGCCAGCGGATAGATGCCCTTCATGGCGAGGATGCGTCCGCCGGGCGCGCACAGCGGCGCGCAGTGCCGGTACATCTCGTCCAGCGACGAGAACGCGCGGCTGATGATGGTGTCGAACGGCCGCTGCGGCCGGTAGTCCTCGATGCGCACGTTCTCCACCTCGACGTTGCCCAGGCCGAGATCGGCCGCCGCCTGCCGCACGAAGCGCAGCTTCTTGCCGCTGGAATCGAGCAGCACCAGCTGCCAGTCGGGGCGGGCGATGGCCAGCACGATGCCGGGCAGGCCGGCGCCGGTGCCCACGTCCAGTACGCGCGGCCCCTGCAGGTAGGGCAACACGACCAGGCTGTCGAGGATGTGCCGCGTGAGCATGTCCTGCGGCTTGCGCACCGAGGTCAGATTGTAGACGCGGTTCCACTTCACCAGCAGGGCGATGTAGTCGAGCAGCAGGCCGCGCGCGCGGGCATCCAGCTTCAGGCCCGTCTGCGCCAGATTGGCGGCAAGGGATTTGTCGAGTTCCATGTTGCTCCACACGGCGCGCACGGCGCGCCCGACGGCGACGCTCACGCGCTCAGGCGCGCGAGGCCGCCCTTTTTGATATGCACCAGCAGCAGCGAGATCGCCGCCGGCGTGATGCCGGGAATGCGCGCCGCCTGGCCCAGGGTCTGCGGCCGCTGCTGGCGCAGCTTCTGGCACACCTCGGCGGACAGGCCACGGACGCGATCATAGTCCATGTCCGGCGGCAGCGGCTGCGCCTCGTGGCGGCGCTGCCGCTCGATCTCGGCGCGCTGGCGCTCGATGTAGCCCGAGTACTTGGCCTGGACCTCGACCTGCTCGGCGACGCGTCGCGGATCGGCGCCCGCGGCGGGCGCCGCGCCGATGCCGGGCGCCGCGGTCAGCACGGCATAGCTGATCTCCGGGCGGCGCAGCAGTTCGAGCGCGCGCTGGTCGCGCGCGAGCGGCGTCTCCAGGTGCGCGTTCAGGACCTCGGCGGCGGCGCTGCGCGGCCGCACCCACAGCTCCTGCAGCCGCTGCCGTTCGCGTTCGATGGCCTCGTGATGGGCGTCGAACGCGTGCCAGCGTTCGTCATCGACCAGGCCCAGCTCGCGGCCGACGGGCGTCAGGCGCAGATCGGCGTTGTCCTCGCGCAGCAGCAGGCGGTATTCGGCGCGGCTGGTGAACATGCGGTAGGGCTCGCTGGTGCCGCGGGTGATGAGGTCGTCGATGAGCACGCCGATATAGGCCTCGTCGCGCCGGGGCCACCAGGGCGCGCGGCCCTGCGCCTTGCGCGCGGCATTGAGGCCGGCGATCAGACCCTGCGCGGCCGCCTCCTCGTAGCCGGTGGTGCCGTTGATCTGGCCGGCGAAGAACAGGCCTTCGATCACCTTGGTCTCCAGTGAATACTGCAGATCGCGCGGATCGAAATAATCGTACTCGATCGCATAGCCGGGCCGGGTGATGTGCGCCTGCTCGAAGCCGCGGATGGAACGCACCAGTTCCAGCTGCACGTCGAAGGGCAGGCTGGTGGAGATGCCGTTGGGATAGATCTCGTGGGTGTCCAGGCCCTCGGGTTCGACGAACACCTGATGCGCGTCCTTGTCGGCGAAGCGGTGGACCTTGTCTTCGATGGACGGGCAGTAGCGCGGACCGATGCCCTCGATCACCCCGGTGTACATGGGTGAACGGTCCAGCCCGCCACGGATGATGTCGTGGGTGCGCGCGTTGGTGTGGGTGATGTGGCAGGGCAGCTGGCGCGGATGCGCGGCGGCCGAACCCAGATAGGAGAACACCGGCGCGGGGTCGTCGCCGTGCTGCACCTGCATGACGCCGTAGTCCAGGCTGCGGCCGTCGATGCGCGGCGGCGTGCCGGTCTTGAGACGGTCGACCCGCAGCGGCAGTTCCCGCAGGCGCGCGGCCAGGGCGTTGGCGGGCTCGTCGCCGGCGCGGCCCCCGGCATAGTTCGACAGACCGATGTGGATGAGGCCGCCGAGGAAGGTCCCCACCGTCAGCACCACGCTGGGCGCGGCGAAGCGCAGACCCATCTGGGTGACCACACCGGTGACGCGCCCGCCCGCCACCACCAGATCGCTGACCGGCTGCTGGAACAGGCGCAGGTTGGGCTGGTTCTCCAGCGCGGCACGCACCGCGCGCTTGTACAGGGCGCGGTCGGCCTGGGCGCGGGTGGCGCGCACCGCCGGTCCCTTGCTGGCGTTGAGGATGCGGAACTGGATGCCGGCGCGGTCGGTGGCCCGCGCCATGAGCCCGCCGAGGGCATCGATCTCCCGGACCAGATGGCCCTTGCCGATGCCGCCGATGGCCGGGTTGCAGCTCATCTGGCCCAGGGTCTCGACGTTGTGGGTCAGCAGCAGGGTGCGGGCACCCAGGCGCGCCGCGGCCAGGGCGGCCTCGGTGCCGGCGTGGCCGCCGCCGACGACGATGACGTCGAACTGATCCTGAAACTGCATGCGTGTGTCCACCCGCGGGGCGATGGGTGCGAATCGGACCGGAAACTATACGCCAGCCCGTGCGGGATTGGCCAGAAACCGG
>CAYWKV010000277.1:0-3125 GCA_964458835.1 uncultured Gammaproteobacteria bacterium
GGCTGGACGCGCTGCGCCTGGAACGTGTCGGCCGCCGAGGTGCTGGCGAGCCACGCGGACCCGTTCCTGCGCGAACGCCTGCTGCAGGTCTGGTCGGCGCAGCTCGCCGCCTGCAGGCGGCGTGTGTAGATACTGTCATCCGCGAGCCCGGTACGATGCCGGGCGTGTCCGCGCGCGGGATGACTGTGGCGCGGGCCGGTCGGCAGCCGGATACCGCGGGCTTAACCCCTCAGTGAGGAGTGAGGAGTGAGGAGTGAGGCCCCGGCGGTCCCGTTCGTCGCGCAGCCGACTTGCGGCAGCCGGAGGCGGAGCGACGAACGGGACCGCCGGGGCATGCCGGCCAGCGCCGCCTTCCGTGTCGTTCCGTGCGTTTCCGTGGCGGACGGTTCTCGTATCGAACGAACATCCCCGCCGGCTACCGCCCACCCTGCGCGAGAACGTCCGCCAGCAGCCATTCGTCCGGTTCGATGCCGTGCCGCTCGCGCAGGCGCGCGGCGAATTCGGCCGTCGACGCGGGCGGCGGCTCCAGGTCGCGGAGAAAGCTCCGCAGGTCCTCCATGACGGCCCAGGGATACACGATCCAGCGCCATTCGCGGACTACCTCCGCGTAGAAATCCGGCGTGACGCTCGCCACGGTCTTGTGGTGCAGCACGGCCGTCCTGAGCGCCGCCGGCTCCCCGCGTGCGCGCAGATGGCGCACGGCGACGTCGAAGGTGTCGCCGGAATCGCTGGCGTCGTCGACCAGCAGCACCCGTTTTCCGGTGACATCCGCCTGCAGCGGATAGCGCACCTGCGCGACGCGCGCCTGGTGCGTGCCGCGATAGTGCTCGACCTTGACGACGTCGAGATCGAAGACGTCCAGATGATCGGACAGGATGCGCGCCGGCAGGTAGCCGCCGCGGCCGATGGCGACGATCACATCCGGCCGGAAGCCGGCCTCGCGGACCGCCCGCGCCAGCCGGCGCGCCAGTTCCCGGAAGCGGTCCCAGCCGATGAGTTCACAGGGGATTGCCGGCGGCATGCGTGCTCCTCGTCATGGCCTGATCGAACCGATCGAACCACCCGCGGGCTCGAATCAGGCCTCGTCGTCCGTCATCCCGGCGCACGCCGCGACCTGCGGGATCGGGCGATGCCGTGCGGATCGTCGAAGCGCTCTTGGACTATATTCCAGCGTACGCCCGCCGCCGCCCGCAGCACCGCGGTGATCCGCAGGAGGACGCCCCATGCCGCTGACGCTCGAATCCTCCGCCTTCGCCCATGAGGGTCCCATCCCACCCGAATACACCTGCGAGGGCCGCGACGTCTCGCCGCCGCTCGCCTGGCGCGACGTGCCCGGGGGCGCACGCAGTCTGGTGCTGATCGTAGACGATCCCGATGCGCCGGACCCGGCCGCGCCGCGCATGACCTGGGTACACTGGGTGCTGTACAACCTGCCGCCGGAGACCACCGTACTCGCCGCCGGCGTGCGCCCGGCGGAACTGCCGGCCGGCGCCGGCGAAGGCCTGAACGACTGGCGGCGCACCGGCTACGGCGGCCCCTGCCCACCCGTCGGCCGGCACCGCTACTTCCACAAGCTGTATGCGCTCGACGTCGAGCTGCAGGGCCTGCACCGGCCCGCCAAGGCCGCGGTGGAAGCCGCGATGAACGGGCACATCCTCGCCGAGGCGACGCTGATCGGCACCTACCGGAAGCGCGGCGGCACCCGCGCGCCGCGCTAGCCCGCATCGCGGCAGCCTCGCGGCGGGTTCTGCATCGAGACCTGCGTCATCGCTTGACAGCTGTTCCGCCGCCCGGATGCAGACCGCGAGGCCGCGATCCGGGGTAAAACCGCCGTTCCCCGGCTTCCGCTTCGCGCCATCCGGGCTATGCATGAGTGCCCAAGCATCGGCGCTGCTCCGCTGGAGCCAGCCCAGGCGCGCAACTCCCGCCCCCGGCCCAGGGCATGCAGACGAACTCGGGATTCGCACCCGGCATGCCGGCGCATCCGTCGCGACGGGATGCCCCGGAGTATAGATCCCCGGCCTGCCCCGCAGCGGCCCGTCGCATCAGTCCGCCCGTCCTCCCGCCGCCGCAGCGGTGCCGAACACCCGCATGTCCTTCGGCGCCACCACCTGCGGGCAGACGGCGCGGATCTCGTCGTAGACCTGTTCCGGGCGGTCGCTGTTGCGCAGCGAAAAATGGAAGGGCACCAGCCGGGTCACGCCGGCGTCGCGCGCCAGCTCGGCGCAGGCCCGCGTGGTGAGATGACCGGTGCGCGCGGCGCGTTCGGCATCGGCTGCGAGGAAGCTCGCCTCACAGAACAGGGTGTGCGCGCCGCGCGCGAAGTCGACGAAGCGTGCGCGATTGTGCGGCGTGTCGGCGAAGTCGGTCGCGTACACCAGGCGGCGGCCCGGCACGATCAGGGCCAGGTCGTCGGCCAGCGCCCGCACGGTCGCGCGGCTGCCGTCGGGCAGATCGACGGCGGCGGCATATTCGTCGGCGAGGATGCACCGCTTCAACTGTGTCAGCCAGGGCCCCGGCGCCCAGCCGCGCGCGCGCAGCCGGTCCTTGCGGATATTGATCTGCCGCGCGGGCTCGAAGGCATAGGCCAGCACCGGGGTGCCGTGGTCCAGGGTCACGGCACGCACCCGGAAACCGGGCTCCGCCAGCAGGATCCCGTCCTCGACCCGCGCCTCGCCGAGCACTTGCAGGCCGCCGCGGCCGACCTGGATGGCGTGGCGCCGAAGCCGGTCGTCGTGCAGCTCGCAAATCCCGAAGCGCGGGCCGCGGTCCTCGATGCGGTCCCAGAGGATGCCGTCGATCAACGCCTCGACGTGCCGCGCCAGCCCCGGCGGCCCGTACAGCCGGCAGGGCTGTGCGAGGCCGATGCGCGCGCGCAGCAGCCAGAAGAAGCCGCCGATATGATCCAGGTGCGCATGGCTGATGAAGACGTCGCTCACCTGATGAGCGACGCGTGCCGCCAACCGCACGCTCGCGCCCAGATCGAACAGCAGCGTGCGACGCTGATGCCGCAGCCGCGCGTACAGCAGCGGGTCGCCGAACACGCCGTTGACCAGGACGACGCTGAGGCCCCCGACCTCGCCGCTGACCCAGGGCCCGCCGGCGGCGATCGCGCGCGCATAGGG
>CAYWKV010000277.1:3135-3408 GCA_964458835.1 uncultured Gammaproteobacteria bacterium
CCGACGAGCCGGGCCCCGTTGAAGCGGGAGGTGCGCGGGCGGCTATCGCGGGCTATTTGGGCGCGAGGTCGGGGGGCGGCCGGTAGTCCAGCGGTTCGCCGGCATACACGGCGGCGGTCTCCAGGCGTCCGTCGACCGAGCGCTGAGCATCGCGGACCAGCAGCGCGACGGGGGTCGCGACCGCGCGCGGCAGCAGCACCTGCAACCCCTCACCCGCGAGCGCCTGCACCTCGCCCGGTTGCGGCGCACCCGCGGCATCGATCACGGCCACCT
>CAYWKV010000278.1:0-3404 GCA_964458835.1 uncultured Gammaproteobacteria bacterium
GTCGGGGGCGGACCGTCATTATGGCGGTCCCATCCTGTGACGTCATCTCCGCCGCCGCGGCGTCGGGCGCGGTAGAATGCCCACCATCGACGGCAGGGAAAGGACCGCCATGGCCAGACAGCTCAACCAACCGCTCAAGGGACGCGGCGCCACCGGCAATCCCGACAACCGTTTCGATGCCTGCACCGTCGAAGCGGTCGACGACGGCTGGGGCAGTCTCGACGCGCCGGCCGAGCCGCTGCGCACCGAGGTGCAGGCCGACAGCGCGCGCTCGGTGATCAGCTACAACCAGTCGCCGGACATCCCCTTCGACCGTTCCATCAATCCCTACCGCGGCTGCGAGCACGGCTGCGCGTACTGCTTCGCCCGGCCGACGCACGCCTATCTCGGCCTCTCGCCCGGCCTGGATTTCGAGAGCCGACTGTTCTACAAGCGCGATGCCGCGGCGCGGCTGCGCGAGGAACTCGCGCGCCCCGGCTACCGGCCGGCGCCGGTCGCGCTGGGCATCAACACCGACGCCTATCAGCCGCTGGAACGGCGCCTGCGGGTGACCCGCGATATTCTGGAAGTGCTGGCCGAGTGCGGCCACCCGGTGACGCTGGTCACCAAGTCGGCCCTGATCGAGCGCGATCTGGACATCCTCGCCGATCTGGCCGCACGCGGTCTGGTGCAGGTGATGGTGTCGGTCACTACCCTGGAGCGCGAACTTGCCCGACGCATGGAGCCGCGCGCCGCGGCCCCGCAGCGCCGCCTGCAGGTCATCGAACGCCTGCGCGCGGCGGGCGTGCCGACCGGCGTGCTGGTCGCGCCGCTGATCCCGGTGCTGACCGATGCGGAGTTGGAGACTATCCTGCAGGCGGCGCGCGACGCCGGCGCGCTGGCGGCCGGCTATGTGCTGCTGCGGCTGCCGCACGAGGTGCACGCCCTGTTCGAGGACTGGCTCGCCGCGCATTATCCGCTCGCCGCCGCGCACGTCATGAACCGTCTGCGCGACTGCCGCGGCGGCCGCGCCTACGATGCCCGTTTCGGTACCCGCATGCGCGGCGAGGGCATCTACGCCGACCTCATCGCCCAACGCTTCCGCACGGCCTGCCGCAGCCTCGGCTTCGGCGAGATGCCCGGACTGGAGTGCGGGCACTTCCGTCCGCCGGCCGCGCACCGCGATCAGCTGCCGCTGTTCTGAGGCGGTCTCCACGCCCCCTGCGGCGCTGTGCTACAGTCGTTTCCCGAGCGCACCCCCGGGCCTTCCGGATGTGATCAGCGGGAATCCGACCATGACCAGACTCGAACTGGGCGTACCGCCGGTGTCGCCGGCGCCGCTCGGCGATCTCTTCAAGCCGCAGGCCATGCGCCGCTGGCTGGATGACCTGCCCAAGGTCAGCGAGGCGCAGACCTTCGACGCGGTGTTCGCGAAGCTCCAGGAGGTCAACCGGATCGCCCTGCCGCCGGCGCAGCGCTTCCAGCTCGCCGAATGCTTCATCGCCGACGTCGAATACCTCGCGGATCATCTCTGCCACCACTGCGAGCGGCAGGAATTCCCGGCCGCCGATCATGAGCGGCGACTGAGCGACCACGTGCAGGACCTGCTCGCGGAAATGGCGTTCGCCTACAAGCACGTGCTGCTGGGCCTGGCCGGTCAGCGGATCGAGGGCGAGGCGCTGGTGACGACGCGCGACGCCCTGGTGCGGCTCATGCGCCTGCTGGCGCTGCGCGTGCTGCAGGCCTACATCGTGTATACGCCCCCGCCGGCCGAGGTGTGGAGCGAGCTGCACCGGCTGTACCGCCACGCCGAGCGTATCGACGTCGCGCATACACGCGTCGAGCATCTGGCCGACCAGTCCGCGGGCGACATCTACAAGCGGACGCTGCTGCTGTCGTTGGCCAATCCCTTCCACCTTATGCAGGGCGAGGCGCGTGCCACTTTTGACCGCCTCGCCAAGTGGGCGCTGGCCTGCGGCATCCGCCACCCGGCGGAGTTCGCCGACCCGCCCGAGCGGCTCTACGCGAAGCGCTGGTTCGTCGATCTCGATGGCGATGCGGCGCCTTGTTTTGGTCTGCTCGAAGGGCAGTCGCCGCCGCGTGACGCACGCCTGCTGGACCTGCCGCCGGTGGTACGGATCGTCGAGGACCGCATCCGGCAGATGACGCTGAAGGGCCAGTTGCCGATGCGCGAGCGCATGGAACGTGATCTGTTGCGGCGGTTGCGCAATGCCTGGAGCGGCCGGCCGGCGCGCGCGGCCGGCCGGCAGATACGGACCGGCGAGGTCGAGGTCGTCAGCGGCCTGCGCGCCTGCCATCACTCGCTGTCGGGCGCAGCGGAGTTCCAGCCCGAGCAGACGGAGATCGCGCTGCACGGCGACGACTTCCGGCGCGCACCGACGCTGAGTCTGGTGCCGCTGGAGGTGGAGAGCTGGCGCCAGCAGGAGACGCGCGACAAGCTCGAACAGGGCCTGATCAAGCCGCGCGGCTACGGTTTCGACGTCGAGAGCAAGGAGGACGATATCTGGGAGCGTTCGCAGCGCGTCGGCACGCTGCGGCCGACGCGGCTGGAGGAGCGTCTGGATGCGCGGCTGCTGAATCGCCGCGGCGTCCTCCGCCAGCGGGACGTCAGTACGAACGGCCTGGGCGCGAGCTGCGAGGCCGGCACGGCGCTCGGGTTCCGCGTGGGCGATCTCGTGCGCGTGCTGGAGACGGGCGGGCAGCCGGCCCAACGCGCCATCGCCGTGGTGTGCTGGCTGCGGCACGTGTCCGCCAGCGAGATCGCCCTCGGCCTGAACCGCATCGAGGGCGAGGCGGAGGCGGTGGCGGTGCGCGGCCTGGAGGGCGTCGGCGCCGAAAGCGAGTACCACCGGGCGCTGCGCGTCGCCAGCGCCACGGAGCGCATGCTGGCCGCCCCGGCCGGCATCTTCGACCTCGGCAGCACGGTGCTGATCAACAGCGGCCGGACACTCGAGGCCGCGGTGCTGCGCCGCATCGTGCAGTCCACCAATGCCTTCACGCTGTACGCCGTCGAGCCGGTGGAATGCACCGGCGAGCGGCGCCGGCAGGTGCTGGACACGCTGTACAAGGTGCTGGCGCGCGCGGCGGAATGAGCGGGGCCTCCCGGCAGACGTATTGTGCCCGCGGCTCAGGGCGCGTGACGGTCTGGATGTCGTTCGTCGGGGCTCGCTGCGCTCATACGTATCCGATGTTCATGGGTTTCGTGGCCATGGATCGGTTTTGTCCGTGCTTTCCGTGTGTTCCGTGGCGCATCCATGGAACAGCCGATGCATCAAAGATTCATACGGACATCGGGACAGACTTAAGGAACCTCTGATTTATTCGTCATTGCGAGGATGCCTTGATCCGCAGGATAAGGTACCCGTAATGAACCCCGAAGGGGTTCTATGGGCGCAGCGACGCGG
>CAYWKV010000279.1:0-3401 GCA_964458835.1 uncultured Gammaproteobacteria bacterium
TTTCGTGGCCATCTAGATCTTTATCTCACAGCCCGCTCTTCAGGCTGGCCTCGATGAAATCGTCCAGGTCGCCGTCGAGCACGGCCTGGGTGTTGCCGACCTCGATGCCGGTGCGCAGGTCCTTGATGCGCGACTGGTCGAGCACGTAGGAGCGGATCTGGCTGCCCCAGCCGATGTCGGACTTGCTGTCCTCGAGGGCCTGCTGGTCGGCGCGGCGCTTCTGCATCTCCATTTCGTACAGCTTCGCGGCCAGCTGCTTCATGGCCGTGGAACGGTTCTTGTGCTGCGAGCGGTCGCTCTGGCAGGCCACGACGATGCCGCTGGGGATGTGCGTGATGCGGATCGCCGATTCGGTGCGGTTGACGTGCTGGCCGCCGGCGCCGCTGGCGCGGTAGGTGTCGACCTTCAGATCCGCCGGATTGATCTCGACCTCGAAGCTCTCGTCGATCTCCGGTGAGACGAACACCGCGCTGAACGAGGTGTGCCGGCGGTTGCCGGAATCGAACGGCGACTTGCGCACCAGACGGTGCACGCCGGTCTCGGTGCGCAGCCAGCCGAAGGCATACGGGCCGTCGATCTTGACCGTGGCGCTCTTGATGCCGGCGACTTCGCCCGCGGAGGCCTCGATGATCTCGGTCTTGAAGCCGTGGCGCTCGGCCCAGCGCAGGTACATGCGCAGCAGCATCTCGGCCCAGTCCTGCGCCTCGGTGCCGCCGGAGCCGGCCTGGATGTCGAGGAAGGCGTTGTTCGCATCCATCTCGCCGGAGAACATGCGCCGGAACTCCAGTTCGGCGATCTGTTGCTCGAGGCCCGCGAGATCGCTGCGCACGGATTCCAGCGTGGATTCGTCATTCTCCTCGCCGGCCATCTCGACCAGGGCTTCGGCGTCGGCGAGGTTGTCGTTCATGTCGCCGAGGGTGAGTACGATTTCTTCCAGGCGCGCGCGCTCGCGGCCGAGTTCCTGGGCGCGCTCCGGGTTGTCCCAGATGTTGGGCTGCTCCAGCTCGCGGGTCACCTCTTCCAGGCGTTCACGCTTGCCTTCGTAGTCAAAGATACCCCCTCAGGGTCTCGGCGCGGCCCTTGAGGTCTTCGATGGCGTGGAGGACGGGATTGATTTCCAGCATACGTTCGGTTCACTGCCCGGGTGATAAAGGTGCGGATTGTACACCATGCGCCGACCTGATGGCGGATTTAGCAGGCCTGCCGGACGGGTGCGGGGGTATCTGCGAAACACGGGATCAGGATGCGACCTTGCTGTCCCGCACGCCGCGCCGCGCACGCACCGCCTCGGCCAGCGTTTCCAGCACCGCGACGCTGTCGTCCCAGCCGATGCAGGCGTCGGTGATGCTCTGGCCGTAGGTCAGCGACTGTTGCGGGACCACGTCCTGGCGACCGGCCTGCAGGTGGCTTTCGATCATCGCGCCGATGATATTGCGGTTGCCGGCGGCGATTTGCGCGGCCACCTCGCGGCCGACGTCGACCTGGCGCCGGTGGTCCTTCAGGCTGTTGGCGTGGCTGAAATCGATCATCAGACGTGCCTGCAGACCGGCGCCCTGCAGGTCCGCCGCCGCCCGGGCCACGCTGGCGGCATCGTAGTTCGGCTGCTTGCCGCCGCGCAGGATGATGTGGCAATCGTCGTTGCCGGCAGTCGAGAAGATCGCCGACCGGCCGTCCTTGGTGAGCGACAGGAAATGATGCGGCTGCGACGCGGAGCGGATGGCGTCGATGGCGACCTTCAAGGTGCCGTCGGTGCCGTTCTTGAAGCCCACCGGGCAGGACAGGCCGGAGGCGAGTTCACGGTGCACCTGGCTCTCGGTGGTGCGCGCCCCGATGGCGCCCCAGCTCACCAGGTCGGCGACGTACTGCGGGCTGACCAGATCGAGGAATTCCGTCGCCGCCGGTACGCCCAGTTCATTGAGATCGACCAGCAGCTTGCGGGCGATCCGCAGGCCTTCGTTGATGCGGAAGCTGCCGTCCAGATCCGGATCGTTGATGAGTCCCTTCCAGCCGACGGTCGTGCGCGGCTTCTCGAAATAGACGCGCATGACGATCAGCAGGTCCCCGCCCAGGCGCTCGCGTACCGCCTTCAGGCGTTGCGCATACTCCAGGGCCGCATTCGGATCATGGATGGAACAGGGACCGATGATCACCAGCAGGCGGTCATCGCGGCCGGTCAGGACGTCATGGATGGCACGGCGTGTCGCCACGGTGATGCGGGCGGCCGCCTCGGTCACCGGGAAGGCCTTGTGCAGGTCTGCCGGCGAGGTGACTTCTTTGATGTCCAGGATGCGGAGGTCGTCGGTACCGTATGGGTTCGTCATGAGGCGTGGTTTCTTGCCGGGGCATCGCCACCGGTCATGGGTCAGGCGCCGAAGGACGCGGAAGGGTCGATTATCCCAAAACCGGGCCGCAGTGTCAGTGCCTTATTGAAGGCGCCCGGCGAGACCCGCGGTCCCCGGCACGATCCCGGGAGCGGCCCCGGGCTGCGCGGGGATCACTCGTCGTCGAAACTGGGCGGCGGCGGGTTGCCGTCGTGGATGCGGTCCCAGCGATGCTGCCGGTAGGCCTCACGGGTGAACAGGTAGGCGTCCAGCGCGGCCGTGTCGCGGACCTTGGTGGCGCTCAGCAGACGCGCGCGGGTATCGACGAGATTCAATGCCCCCAGGGCATTGCGCTCGCGCACCTCGTCGTGCTGCGCCAGCGGGTCGAGCTGGTAATCGACCGCCATGCCGACGCCGTCGCGCACCGTGCTCGGACCGAGGATGGGCAGCACCAGATACCAGCCTTCCCCGACGCCCCAGTAGCCCAGGGTCTGGCCGAAGTCCTCGTTGTGCTTGCCCAGGCCCATCTGCGTCGCCGGATCGAACAGCCCGAACACGCCGAGGGTACTGTTCACCAGCAGCCGCCCCGTGTCCGCCGCGCCCTGCCGCGGCTTGCCCTGCAGCAGATCGTTCACGATCACGACGGGCTCGCGGAGGTTGCTGAAGAAGTTGGTCACACTGGCACGCGCCAGCTGCGGCACGGTCTGTTCGTAAGCCTGGGCCGTCGGCTTCAGAACCGCGCGGTCGACCTTGTCGTTGAACGTGTCGACGACGCGATTCACGGGTTCGAGCGGATCGCTGGCATCTTCGTGCGGCGGTGTGTTGGCGCAGCCGGAAACGGCGGCCAGCAGCCCCAGGACGATTACCCGAGAGTCAACGTTCATGTCCACGATCTTCAATCCTTGTTATCCCGAAAACCTTATTCGCCACGGCAGGCACGGAGATGAAACGCCGTCGTGAAGTCCGCCTTTACACCTGGCGGGTGCGGAAGGCCGTTGTGCGAAGCCGATGACCGCGTCAGTACTTTTCCGTGTGCTTTCGTGGCAAACGGGTGTTTCAGATTTAGGGAACCTCTGATTA
>CAYWKV010000280.1:0-3391 GCA_964458835.1 uncultured Gammaproteobacteria bacterium
GGCTTGTCGGGGCCAACCGGGTTTTGGTTTGCCTTCGCGCGTCTTCGTGTTGAACGGGTTTGGTGTCTTACCCCCTGGCTACTCTTCCGCGATATCACCACCGCCCTTCTTCATGCGCTTGCCCTCGGCGGCGCGCTGCTTGCGCACTTCCTTGGGGTCGGCGATCAACGGGCGGTAGATCTCCACGCGGTCGCCCTCGCGCAGTTCGGCGCCGGATTTGTTGAGCTTGCCGAAGATGCCGAGCTCATGGCTGGCGAGGTCGATCTCCGGAAAGCGTTCCAGCATGCCCGAGGCGCGCACGGCCTGTTCCAGGGTGGCGCCGCGTGGTACGCGCAGCTTCAGGATGACCTGAGTGTCCGGCCTGGCATAGGCCACTTCCACATCGATCTGATCAGCGTTTTCCATAGATCTGCACCGCGCGTTGCTGAAAGGCGTCCACCAGCGAATTGGCGATCTGACTGAATACCGGCCCGATCATCATGCTGAGCATCCGGCTGGCGAACTCGAACTCCAGATCCAGCGACACCTTGCAGGCCTTGTCGCCGAGGGGATCGAAGCGCCAGTAACCCTCGAGCCGCTCGAAAGGACCTTCCACCAGGCGCATCTCGATCATCTTGTTGCGCTGCTGGCGGTTGTGGGTGGTGAACGACTTGTGCAGGCTGCCCTTGGCGATGTCCAGGCAGGCCTTCACCTCGTCACCCTCGGCCCAGACCACCTTCGAGGAACGGCACCAGGGCAGGAACTCCGCATAGGCATCGATATCGCTCACCAGCACGAACATCTCCGCCGGCGTATAGGGCACGAGCGCCGACTTGTGGATGGAGGTCGTCATCTGTATCCGCGTCAGCCCCGGACTAGCCGATGATCAAGCCGAGGAGGCCGGTGACATTCAGGAACACCAGCGTGATCGCCACCGGTACGATGTAACGCACCATGAACCGCCACAGGCGGTAGCCGAAACCATCGCGCAGGCCCAGTTCGCCGCGGCTGACCTCCGCCGACATCATCCATACCGAGAAGATGGCGATCAGCAGCCCGCCCAGCGGCAGCATCACGTTGGACGTGAGGTAATCGGTCAGATCGAAGAAGGTCTTGTCGAAGAGCTTGTAGTCCGCCCAGACATTGAAGGAGAACAACGAACCGATGCCGAGCAGCCAGACCGCGGTGCCGGCCCCGGTGGCCGCCTTCACCCGGCTGATACCGCGGTTCTCCACCAGCCAGGCCACGATGGGCTCGAGCAGCGAGATCGCCGATGTCCAGGCGGCGAACAGCAGCAGCACGAAGAATGCGGCACCGAACAGCGCGCCGCCCGGCATCTGCCCGAAGGCGATCGGCAGGGTCATGAAGATCAGCCCCGGGCCGCCCTGCGGCTGCAGACCGTAGGCGAACACCAGCGGGAAGATCGC
The DNA here is from genome assembly GCA_964458835.1 of uncultured Gammaproteobacteria bacterium. GTDB lineage: Bacteria > Pseudomonadota > Gammaproteobacteria > Thiohalobacterales > Thiohalobacteraceae > JAHJQQ01. Next base: position 1,407 of record CAYWKV010000280.1, read on the forward strand.
CATGCCCGCCAGCAGCGCCACCAGCGTGTCCAGCAGCGCGATGATGAAGGCCATGCGGGTGATGGACGCGGTGTGCGAGAGATACGACCCGTAGATCATGATCGCCCCCATGCCGAGGCTCAGGCTGAAGAAGGCCTGCCCCATGGCGCTCAGCACGACATCACCCGTCAGCTTGGAGAAATCCGGCTTGAACAGGTAGGTGATCGCCTCCTGGTAGGCGCCGGTGTTCATGGCATAGCCGACCATCGCCACCAGCAGCACGAACAGCGCCGGCATGAGGAAGCGCACGGCCTGCTCCAGGCCGCTCTGCACACCGCGCGACACCACGATGGTGGTCATGACCATGAAAATGGTATGCCAGACCAGCAGCCGTTCGGGATCACCGATGAAGCTCGTGAAGATGGCCGCGACACCGTCGGCGGTGGCGCCCGTGAACACGCCGGCGCCGGTGCGGAAGATGTAGGCCAGCGTCCAGCCGGCCACGACGCTGTAGAAGGACAGGATCAGAAAGCCCGCCACCATGCCCATCCAGCCCATCCCCGCCCACAGCCGCGACCTGCCTGTCTCCTCGGCCAGGGTGCGCATGGTGTTGATGGGGCTCTGCCGGCCGCGCCGGCCGAGCATGATCTCGGCCATCATGACGGGCACGCCGATGCCGACCACGCACAGGATGTACACCAGCACGAAGGCGCCGCCGCCGCCCTCGCCGGTGATGTAGGGGAAGCGCCAGATGTTGCCCAGACCGACTGCCGAACCGGTGGCCGCCAGGATGAAGGCCATCCGGGACGACCATTCGCCGTGGATGGACGTGCGTCGCGTCATCAGGGTTCCGTCTGCCACATTGGGGTTGCGCGCCATTGTCCGGGAAAATTGTCAGCGCCTCAACCGGCTACAGGCGAATCGATGGCCGCGGCGACGGCTGCCGGCCTATAATGCGCCGATGGCGACGAAAAAATCCAAAGCGGCGGCCGGCGGCACCATCGCCCTCAACAAGAAGGCCCGTCACGATTTCCTGATCGAGGAGCGCTTCGAGGCTGGCCTGGCCCTGGAAGGCTGGGAGGTCAAGAGCGCGCGCGCCGGCAAGGTGCAGCTGGTCGATGCCTACGTGATCATCAAAAAAGGTGAGGCCTGGCTGATCGGCGCCCTGATCAGCCCGCTGCTGACCGCCTCCACCCACATCCACCCCGACCCCACCCGCACCCGCAAGCTGCTGCTGCACCGCCACGAGCTCAGCAAGCTCATCGGCGCCGTCGAGCGCAAGGGCTATGCCCTCATCCCGTTGGCCATGTACTGGAAAAACAGTCGCGTCAAGCTGGAGATCGGCCTGGCCAAGGGCAAGAAGGAGCACGACAAGCGCGCCTCCGACAAGGAGCGCGACTGGCAGCGTGAAAAGCAGCGCATCCTGCGCCACGGCTGATCCCCGCCGCAGTTGACGATTGTCCGCCGCCCCCTTGAAAAAGCCCGCCACCGGAACCATACCTAGGATAAGCCGCCGTTCCCCGCGCCCTTGCAGGACTCCCTTAGGAGCCGGCGCGAGGCCGAGGACCGAACTCGGGCCGGGTGGACGGCGGCATACGCTGCGGTGTGGTATACTGCAGCCGCTTCAAATGGAGTTACCAATGGGGGCGACCTGGCTTCGACGTGGGTTGCGAAACCTGAGGTGCATGCCGAGGTGCAGTGACCTCGTAAAACACATTGCAAACTCATAGTTGCCAACGACGACAACTACGCACTCGCTGCTTAAAACCCAGTAGGGTGCCGTCTGACCGGGGCCGTGCTTGTGCGCCCGGGCTTCCTGAGCGATCAGGGGCATCAGGCGTCGATTCTCACAAGATCGCGGTGAGGCTCTCCCAGGGTCGATCCGTTAAAACCCACTGGGATCGCCGTCCGTCTTCCCTGCCCGTCGGGTAGCGGCCGGTTAAATCAATAGACGCGGATAAGCATGTAGAGCCGAGGGCGGAGGGCTTGCGGACGCGGGTTCGATT
>CAYWKV010000281.1:0-3364 GCA_964458835.1 uncultured Gammaproteobacteria bacterium
ATCCACCACTGTTTCGGACCCGATCAGGTGGTCGCTGTCGTCCCCGGTGATGCTCATCAGCGACCCCTTGAACTGCAGTCCGGACGCATCCACCGGGACCGGCGGTTGGTCAGCCGCTATGGTCACAGACAGGCTTTCAACTGAGTTTTTCTGCCCGAGCCCGGTCAGGCCGAGCAGATTGATAACTTTTTGTGCTGAACCACTGAATACGCTCATTTGATGCTCCTATGCAATAGTCAAAACCGGCTTGATGATAACGTTGCCGTCAGCATCCCTCGTGACTGCCGCCTGCACAACGGTTTTACCCGATTCGGGATGTGTGATCTGGTAGGCGTCGATCGCCAGCCAGGTGGCATTTTTCGCGGTCGTGGTAAAGACCCCGCTCGTGCCGTCCGGCCATTTGACCGTGGCGGACGTGATCACCCCATCGCTGTCGCGGGTAATCTCTTTGAGCTCGTACGCGCCGCTCTCGACCCAGGCAAATAGAACGTTCCTTGTTACGTTCGCGCCGCCACCCGCCAGGCCGATAGCGGTGTCCAATTCAGACAGTGGATCATTGATGGTGGCGGCTTTGGCTTCCGCGCCAACCGTAATGGGGGTATGGTAGTTTGATGTCATCCAATTCTCTCCATGCTAAATTCAGGCGAGTAATCCCCCGCCTTGACAATATCCAGGTTGCCGCCGCTGTTTTGGTAAGCCATCAGCTCAGCGTAGTCTCCGGCTTCCAGGTCGCAGATAGCTGCCACGTTCAAGGATACAGTGAGCGAGGCGATACCCGGTGAAAACTGCCGCGCCTGGTAATCGCTCCCGTTGATTCGGATAGCAACGAAGCGCCCGCCGTTGGCGTTAGCGGCAAAGGTGACATTACCTGTAATCAGGTAGCGCCCGGCTGTCACCGCGGTCAGGCGGGTGTTGTTGGTGGCGTTGTCGTGGCAGCCGTCCGTATCCCAGCGTTCGCTGTCGAATGGTATTGCCAGGAAGTCCCCGCTGGAGTTGTGGGTGAAGGCCGCCGTCCTCGTCACCCGAGCGCCTTTGCGAACGTCGGTTACATCTTCGAGTAAATGTGTATGTGCTCCAAGTACATCACTTCCAACCGGCTGCTTATGGCTGTAGCTGTTCCGGCTGGACGCCAGCGCACCTACCACCGCATCGTCATCTGACTCCGGCCAGCGGTCGAGTGTGGCAACGATTAAGTCAAGTCTCTGCTGTCCGTCCGACCGGTAGTGGCTCGCAACCTCCAGGATTACCAGGTCGGCGTCGATGTTGATGGCGTGGTAGCTGTCCACCCACTTATGGTACACAACCCGGATCGTGCGGCCGGCTAAGAATGCGGTAGACACCGCGGATGTCCTCACCGGCCCGGTGGTTAGGCGGTAAGACTTGTATTCCGACGAGTGGCGCACAAGCCACTGGTAAGCCGCTTCCGCTAATGTGTTCGCATCTTTTACGTCCTTGAATGACACCACCCGCTCGATCCTGCCAATCGTTGCGTCAGCCTCGGTGGTGTTGTTGACGATGTAATTCGAACCGGGCGAAATGGCGTACCCGGTTGGCGCGCTCCAGGTTGCGCCCGACAGCGTGATCGTGCCGTTGCCGTTTCCCGCGCCGTACGGATAGATGCGGCTGGCTAAGTCGTAGGTGTCGACGATCTGCTCCAGGCTCTCGATGAGTAGCAGGTCCGTGTTGCGCTCGATGCCGAGCGGACTGCCGCCGGCCATTGCCCGCAAGCCCGTGCTGACCAGGTCGCTCTGCTGCCAGACAATTGTGCGCCCGGCGCCCAGCCGGAAGTGTTCGCCGGTGAGTTCCGCCAGCCGGATAAGGGCTTCCAGTACGCTCTCCCCGGCGAAGGTGTGCACCACCCCCGTCCGCGTCACGTTGTAGCCGTTGGTCGTGTCGAGCGTCCAGCCGGGCGGGGCAAGCGCGATGATGTCCTGCGGTCCGGTGGTCGCCGGCGCTCCTTTGCTGCCCACTGCGAGCTCCCCTACGTGGCGTTCGGTGAGCTCGCGCAGCAGGTCGTCGCCGGAAACAACGAGCATGAGACGCCCGTCTGTCGGGTTGATGCGCGTCTCGATCTTGTCGATAATCCCGCTGGCGACATTGACGACCTGACCTTCGATGATCCGGTAGCAGCGCACCACCCGCTTTTTCTGGATAAGCTCCGACTTCGGATCCGACACCGGCATCTCGAAACTGAAATTGCCTGCCCGGTCGAGCCGCTCAACGCTGTCCCATCTTACGGCGCTGCGGATCTCACCGTGCTTGGTGGTTCCGTCCTTGCTTTCGACAACGATCCAGAACGCGCTCATCTCACGCTACCCCGTCGTAGAAGGTAAAGGTAACAGTTGCGCTGTTCCCGGTCAGGGTAATAAGAACGTTGTTGCTGCCGGGTTCAAGCCTGATCCAGTCGTCGATCTTATGGTTTGCTCCCAGCGCGAAGTTGCTGTACTCATCCGAGATAGAAGGCTTTTTGACCGTGTAGGCGCCACAGTCGAATACCAGCGAAGTCGTCGGCGCAAGGGTGCCGCTCCAGGTCAGGTGTCCACCGTTGCACTCGATCTCAATAGCAGTGATTGCGTTTGTCTCGTGAGCGGTGACGGTAATAATCACGTCGCGCACGGTAACGTTTCCGCCGTTGGTGACGTTCACAAGGTCGCCGCCGGTGTCGATGTTGAAGGTGTCCCCGGCGCTCGTGTCGAACACCTTGCCTGCATCCAGGTAGTAACCTTCGTCCAGTTTCCAATCTTCGCCGTGCTCCTCGCCGTACCAGTGCGGTGAGATCATCTGCCACGTAAAGTCGATGTCTAAATACCTGTCCAGCGCCTGCCGGTTCGCGTGATAGCCGATCATGCGCGCCATGCACCATTCCCAGCGCCCGCTCTCCGGCCAGTAGCGGTAAAGCCGGTCCCGCACGCCCCACAGCGCCCGCAGCGCCCGCTCCTGTGCCTCCATCTGTGCCTGCGTCTGGTCGCGGATCGAGATTGCGCTGCGAAGTTGGATCTGTGCCCCGCGCAAGGGTGCGTTCTCCTCTCCCAGCGGGTCGAACACACCGCCGCTGGCGAGCGGTAAAAATTCGCCATCGTACTGCCCGACGCCCTCGTACATGTCGGGACGCTGCTGCGGCAGGTCAACGCCTGCAAAACGGCGAAGCTCATACATAGGTTACATCGCTCCCCGGGCGCGCATGGCCGACTTGACGCCCGACTCGGTTGCAACGCGCACCTGTACCGGATCAGGGTTGCCGTAGAAATATTGTGTGACGTTGATAGTGTTTTCGCCGCCGCCACCGCCGCCGCCGCCGCCCTTGCCCGCCGGCGTCACACTCACGTGCTCGCCGGACGAGACGCGCATCAGGTAGCTGTCGTTC
>CAYWKV010000282.1:0-3363 GCA_964458835.1 uncultured Gammaproteobacteria bacterium
CGCAGGTAGCGGTGTTCGATACGGCGTTTCATCACGATCTGCCGGACTGCGCGCGACTGTATGCCCTGCCGCTGGCGCTGCAGCGCGAACAGGGCATCCGCCGCTTCGGCTTTCACGGCCTGTCGCACCGCTCGGTGGCACGGGCCGCCGCGGCCTGGCTGCGGCGGCCTTTGGAGGAGCTGCGGTTGATCACCCTGCACCTCGGCAACGGCGCCAGCGCCTGCGCGATCCGCGGCGGGCGCAGCGTCGACACCTCGATGGGCTTCACGCCACTCGAAGGGCTGGTGATGGGCAGCCGCTGCGGCGATCTCGATCCCGCGTTGCCGGGCCATCTCGCCGGCGCGTTGGGTTGGGGCGCGGCGTGCATCGATGCGCTGCTGAACCGCGACAGCGGCCTGCGCGGCCTGTGCGGCGACAGCGACATGCGCGCGATCGAACGGCGCATGGGTGCCGGCGACGCCGACGCGCGGCTCGCCTTCGAGCTGTTCTGCTACCGCATCCGCAAATACATCGGCGCCTATCATGCCGTGCTCAACGGCATCGACGCGCTGGTGTTCACGGCCGGCATCGGCGAACGCTCCGCTGCCGTGCGCGCCGCGGTATGCGCCGACCTGGACGCGCTGGGCATCGCGATAGATGCCCGGCGCAATGCCGCCGCGGACGACGGCATTGCGGATATCGGCCATCCGGATGCCGCCGTCCGGATCCTCGTCGTGCCGACCGACGAGGAACTGGAGATCGCCCGCGCCACCCACGCCTGCCTGGACGGTGGCGATTGAGCGGGCTTTACCGCACACCTTCACTCACGGGAGAGACGTCATGACGACACGCAAGGGCCGGACGGCCACCCCGAAATCCCCGACGGACGAGGAACTGTCACGCCTGGACGCCTGGTGGCGCGCCGCCAATTATCTCGCCGCCGGGATGATCTATCTGCAGGACAACCCGCTGCTGCGCGAGCCGCTGACGCCCGCGCACATCAAGAACCGCCTGCTCGGCCACTGGGGCGCGAGCCCGGGCCTGGCGTTCATGTACGTGCACCTGAACCGCCTGATCGTACGCCACGATCTGAACGCCATCTTCATCGCCGGCCCCGGCCACGGCGCGCCGGGTGTGCTCGCGCCCGTCTATCTCGAAGGCACCTACTCCGAGATCTACCCCGACATGGGCGGGGACGAGGAGGGCCTGAAGCGCTTCTTCAAGCAGTTCTCCTTTCCCGGCGGCATCGGCAGCCACTGCACCCCGGAGCTGCCGGGCTCGATCCACGAGGGCGGCGAGCTGGGCTACAGTCTGTCGCACGCCTTCGGCGCGGCCTTCGACAACCCGGATCTGCTGGTGGCGGTGGCCGTGGGCGACGGTGAGGCCGAGACCGGGCCGCTGGCGACCGCCTGGCACTCCAACAAATTTCTCAATCCCATCCGCGACGGTGCGGTGCTGCCGATCCTCCATCTCAACGGCTACAAGATCAACAACCCGACGCTGCTGGCGCGCATCGGCCGCGACGAACTCGAGCAGCTGTTGCGCGGGTACGGCTGGACGCCGCACTTCGTCGAGGGCGCGGAGCCGATGCCGATGCACCGGCAGATGGCGGAGACGCTGGAACGTTGCCTGACGGAGATCCGCGCCATCCAGCAGGCCGCGCGCGACAGTGGCGAGGCGCACCGCGCGCGCTGGCCGATGATCGTGCTGCGCAGCCCGAAGGGCTGGACCGGCCCGAAGTCCGTCGACGGCCGCAGGGTGGAGGGCTTCTGGCGCGCCCATCAGGTGCCGCTGGCGGACGTGCACGACAACCCCGGACATCTCGCACAGCTCGAGGCCTGGCTCCGGAGCTATCGTCCGGAAGAACTGTTCGACGCCGCCGGCGCGCTGCGGGCCGACCTCAAGGCCTTGGCTCCGGCCGGCCCACGCCGCATGAGCGCCAATCCGCACGCCAATGGCGGCCTGCTGCGCCGTCCGCTGCGGCTGCCGGATTTCCACGACTACGCCGAACCCGTGGCCGCTCCGGCCCGCGAGGAGGCCTACAACACCCGCCCGCTGGGTCGTCTGTTGCGCGATGTGATGGCGCGCAATCCGGATAATTTCCGGGTGTTCGGCCCCGACGAGAACACCTCCAACAAGCTCGACGACATCTATGCCGTCAGCAAGAAGCTGTGGCTCGCCGACTACCTGCCCGAGGATGCCGACGGCGGCGAACTCGCGCCGGACGGACGGGTGCTGGAGATGCTCTCCGAGCATACCCTGGAAGGCTGGTACGAGGGCTACGTGCTGACCGGACGGCACGGCTTCTTCTCGACCTACGAGGCCTTCGTGCACATCATCGACTCGATGTACAACCAGCACGCCAAATGGCTGACCATCTGCGAGGAGATCCCCTGGCGCGCGCCCATCGCCTCGATCAATCTGCTGATCACCTCGACGGTCTGGCGTCAGGACCACAATGGCTTCACCCATCAGGATCCCGGCTTCCTCGACGTGGTGGTCAACAAGAATCCGCAGATCACGCGCATCTATCTGCCGCCGGACATCAACACCCTGCTGTCGGTGGCCGATCACTGCCTGCGCAGCCACAACGACATCAACGTCATCGTCGCCGACAAGCAGCGGCACCTGCAGTACCTGGACATGGACGCCGCCATCAAGCACTGCGTGAAGGGCATCGGCATCTGGGACTGGGCCAGCAACGACCAGGGCGTGGAGCCGGACGTGGTGATGGCCGGCTGCGGCGACATCCCCACGCAGGAGGCGCTGGCGGCGACCGCGCTGCTGCGCGAGCATTTCCCGGATCTGAAGATCCGCTTCATCAACGTGGTGGATCTGTTCCGTATGCAGTGCGCGGGCGAACACCCGCATGGCCTGTCGGATCGCGATTTCGACAGCCTGTTCACCACCGACCGGCCGATCATCTTCAATTTCCACGGCTATCCCTGGCTGATTCACCGGCTGGCCTACCGCCGCACCAATCACCGCAACCTGCACGTGCGCGGCTACAAGGAGAGGGGCAGCATCAGCACGCCGCTGGAACTGGCCATCGACAACGAGATCGACCGCTTCAGCCTGGCCATCGACGTCATCGACCGCGTTCCGCGCATCAGGGTCGCCGGGGCGCACGTCAAGGAACGGCTGCGGAACATGCGCATCGACTGCCGGGAGTATGCCCACCGGTACGGTATCGACCGGCCGGAGCAGCGCGACTGGCGCTGGCCGTATTGAGACGGCCCGTCCTGGCACCCGGCGTGTAAACCCGTGTAAATCTCCGGCACTGCCTACGACGTTTGTGGCAGACTTCCGAATAGATCCGTCATTGCGAGCTATTGAACATTCCTATTGATCTTTACCTAACCGTTTGACATGGCTCTGTAGGAG
>CAYWKV010000283.1:0-3344 GCA_964458835.1 uncultured Gammaproteobacteria bacterium
AAACCCATTTAGCCAAGAAATCCACGAAACCCGCGAAAATCATTCAAGACGAAAACCCGGCCACGGAAAGCACGGAAGGCGCGGACATGCAGAGGGCTGCAAACCCTCATTTTCGAGACAGGGTTTTTTCCTCTCACACCTTTCGCGGGTCTCGTGGATTTCGTGGCTAAATGGGTTTCGTCCGTGTCTTCCGTGGCCGGCCTCAGCCGCTCTCCAGGCCGTGCTCCGCGATGGCGTCGAGGAAATCCGCCCCGTACTTCTCGAGCTTGTGCTGACCGACGCCGACGACGCCGAGCAGCGCATCGGCGTCGAGCGGTTTGTCGCGCGCCATCTGCGCCAGGGTGGCGTCGCCGAAGACGATGTAGGGCGGCACACCCTGGGCGTCGGCGAGACGCTTGCGCAGCGCGCGCAGGCGGTCGAACAGCGCCTCGTCGTAGGGGCCGCCCGGCGCGCCCTCGTCGTGCGGCCGCCGCTTCTTCGCCCGTTCGCGCACGCGCGGCCGGGCGAGTTCCAGCGTGAGCTCGCCGCGCAGCAGCGGCCGCGCCGCCTCGGTGAGCTTGAGCACCGAATAATTGGCGATGTCCTGGATCAGATAGCCGTGGTGGATGAGCTGGCGCAGCAGCGAGGCCCATTCCTGCTCGCTCTTGTCGGCACCGATGCCGTAGGTCGACAGCCGCTGATGGCCGAGGCCGCGGATGCGTTCATTGTCGGCGCCGCGCAGCACGTCGACCACATGGCCGACGCCGAAGCGCTGTCCCACGCGATAGACGCAGGACAACGCCTTGCGCGCGTCCTCGGTGGCGTCGAAGCGTTCGGGTGGATCGAGGCACACGTCGCAGTTGCCGCAATCCCGGGCCAGGCGTTCGCCGAAATAGTTGAGCAGTACCCGCCGCCGGCAGGTCAGGCTCTCGGCCAGGCCGACCATGGCATTGAGCTTGTGCAGCTCGACACGCCGCTGGGCGTCGTTGTCGCCGTTCTCGATCAGCCGCCGCGCCGTGGCGACGTCCTGCGCTCCGTACAGCAGCAGCGCCTCCGACGGCAGTCCGTCGCGGCCGGCACGGCCGGTCTCCTGATAATAGCCCTCGATGTTCTTGGGCAGATCGAAGTGCACGACGTAGCGTACGTTGGGCTTGTCGATGCCCATGCCGAAGGCCACGGTGGCGACCACGATTTGCAGCTCGTCGCGCAGGAAATCCTCCTGCACCCGCGCGCGCTGCGCGGCCGGCAGCCCGGCGTGGTAGGCGGCCGCATCCAGGCCCTGCGCCGACAGCTTCTCGGCGATCTCCTCGACGCGCCGGCGGCTCAGAGCATAGACGATGCCGGATTCGTCGCGGTGATCCGCCAGGAAGCGCAGCAGCTGATCGAAGGGCTTGTGCTTCTCCAGCACCCGGTAGCGGATGTTCGGCCGATCGAAGCCGGTGATGTGGCGGCGTGCCTGGCCGAGCCGCAGGACGCGCACGATGTCCTCGCGCGTCTGCGCGTCCGCGGTGGCCGTCAGGGCGATGCGCGGCACCTGCGGGAAACGCTCGGACAACACGCTCAGCTGCTGGTATTCCGGACGGAAATCGTGCCCCCACTGTGACACGCAGTGCGCCTCGTCGATGGCGAACAGCGCGATGTCGATCTCCTCCAGCCGCCCGAGAAAGCCTTCGCTCAGCAGACGTTCCGGGCTGAGGTACAGCAGATCCAGCTCATGGGCATGCAGCCGCGCCAGCACCTGCCGCGCCTCGTCCGAACCCAGCGAGGAGTTGTAGAAGGCCGCCGCTACGCCGTTGGCGCGCAGCGTGTCGACCTGGTCCTTCATCAGCGAGATCAGCGGCGACACCACGATGCCCACGCCCGGCCGGTGCAGCGCCGGAACCTGATAGCAGAGCGACTTGCCGCCGCCGGTGGGCATGAGCACGAAGGCATCGCGCCCGGCGATGAGGTCCTCGATGATGTCCTGCTGATGCGGACGGAAGCTGGGATAGCCGAACACCCGCTCCAGCGTGGCGTGGATGTCGGCGGTGGCGCGCAGAGAGTGATCCATGGCGCGGATTCTACCGGAAGTCGATGCCGGCGCGGACAAGCTTTGCCACGGGAAACGGACAAAACCCGTTCAGCCACGGAAAACACGGAACGCACGGGCCAAACCCTTTTAGCCACGAAATCCACGAAACCCACGAAAGGTGTGAGAAGAAAACCCTGTCTCGGAAATGAGGGCCTGCAGCCCTCCAACATGTCCGTGCTTTCCGTGTTTTCCGTGGCTGGGTTTTCGTCTTGAATGATTTTCGCGGGTTTCGTGGATTTCGTGGCTAAAAGGGTTTGGCCCGTGCTTTCCGTGGCTGGTGTTTCGGCCGCCCGCTCCGCTACTCGCGGTAATACGGGATCAGCGTCGCATCCACGGCATATTCGTCCTCTTCCGGCTCCTCGGGGGCGTCGGTGGCGCCGCGCAGCCGGGCCTCGACGCGGGCGGTGGTGAGGCGCTCTTCGTCGAGCACCACGGGGTAGAGGCGGTGGCATTGGGCGAACTCGCCGACGCGGTGGCAGGCGGCCGCCTCGAGCTGTGCCCGCAGGGGTTCGGCGAGATCCTGCAGCTGCAGCAGCCACGGCGCCTGCCAGTCGAGGAAGGCGTCGACCAGGCCCTGCTGCACCCGTTCGGTCCACTCGGCGCGCAGCAGCAGATCCGGAAAAGCCGAGCGCTGCAGATAGCGGCCGTGCAGCGCGTGATCGATGCGCACGCCGTCCAGCCCGACGCCGGCGCCATCACGTTCGCGCCGGAACCATTGCGCCGCCGGCCGCGGGCCGGCCGCCGCGTTCACCAGCTCCTGCAGCCGCTCGCCCGCACAGCGTTGTTCGGTGCCCGCATCGTGCGGCTGGAACGCCGCCTTGGCCCGTTCCCCGGGCCGCCACATCAGCGGGCTCGGCAGTTCACACGCCGCCTCGTCGACGGCGACGCCCAGCAGCGCCAACGGATAGCCCTGCGTATCCAGCAGCCAGAGTTCGTAGATATCGCGCAGAGGAAACGGCAGGGCATCCAGTCCGGCCTTCACCGCGTCCAGAAGATGCAGACCGATGGCGTCGAGGCGCTCGTGATCGACCACGTTGCGCACCGGCGCCCGCTTGAGACCGTCCTGCGCCGACCAGTCGCCGTATTTGATGTCCGGCAGCGCCACGTCGCGCTCGGAGCCGTCACTGAGCCGCGCGAGTTCGTGCTCGCCGTGGATGTACAGAGCCCAGTGGACGCCGTCGCTGCTGACGGCATCCGCATCCTCCGTCTCCACGACGCTCAGGATGCCGCGGAACGGATTGACCAGACGTTGACTGTAGCGCCTCACCATCGCGTCGGCCCGCACGGACTCGTG
>CAYWKV010000284.1:0-3335 GCA_964458835.1 uncultured Gammaproteobacteria bacterium
GCCAGCAGCGGCAGGATGTTGTCCTGCTCGTTTCTGACCGGAACGACGACGGAAAGATCCATGGCGATGCGTGGGTTTGAAGGCAAGCTGCCGGGACAGCGCACGGCGAAGCCGCTATAGTTGACAATCCAACTCAGGAATCACGCGGCAGCGCAATGAGCAAGGGCGGCGACTATAGCAACCATCTGGCCGGCGAGACCAGCCCCTATCTCCTCCAGCACGCGGGCAATCCCGTGGACTGGCATCCCTGGGGGCCGGAGGCGCTGGCCAAGGCGGCCCGCGAGAACAAACCTATTCTGCTCTCGGTGGGCTACTCCGCCTGCCACTGGTGCCACGTCATGGCCCACGAGTGCTTCGAGGACCCGCAGGTCGCCGCAGTCATGAACGCGCTGTTCGTGAACATCAAGGTCGACCGCGAGGAGCGCCCGGACCTCGACAAGATCTACCAGACCGCGCACGCCTTGCTCACGCAGCGCAACGGCGGCTGGCCGCTGACCATGTTCCTGACGCCCGACGGCCGCATCCCCTTCTTCGGCGGCACCTACTTTCCGAAGGAGCCGCGCTACGGCCTGCCCGGCTTCGTCGATCTCATGCAGCGCGTGGCCGGCTTCTATCGGGAGCGCCAGGCCGACATCGCCGAGCAGAACACCGCCCTGCTCCAGGCCCTGGACAGCCTTGCCGCACCCGCCTATGCGCCTGGTCGCCCCTCGGCGCGGCCGCTGGACATCGCGCGCAACCAGCTGGAACAGCACTTCGACCCTGTCCACGGCGGCTTCGGCCGCGCCCCCAAGTTCCCGCATCCGACCAGCCTGGAGCGCCTGCTGCGTCATTGGGCGGCGACCCGCGACGGGGGGCAGCCCGACGAACGCGCCCTGCACCTGGCCACCTTCACCCTGGAGCGCATGGCGCTCGGCGGCGTCTACGACCAGCTCGGCGGCGGCTTCTGCCGCTATTCGGTCGACGACCAGTGGATGATCCCGCACTTCGAGAAGATGCTCTACGACAACGGCCCGCTGCTGGCGTTGTATGCGCAGGCGCACGCCGCCACCGGCGACCCGCTGTTCGCGCGCGTCGCCGACGAGACCGCCGCCTGGGTGATGCGGGAGATGCAGGCACCGGAGGGCGGCTACTACTCGACGCTGGACGCGGACTCGGAAGGCGAAGAAGGACGCTTCTACGTCTGGACACCCGCCGAGGTGCGCGACCTGCTCGGCACGGACTACGAGCCGCTCGCCCGCCGCTACGGCCTGGACCGCGAGCCGAATTTCGAGGGCCACCACCATCTGCACGTGTTCGCCGACATGGCCGATCTCGCACGCGAGTCCGGCACCAGTGAAGCCGACGTGGCGCGGCGCCTGGACGCCGCGCGGGCCACGCTGCTGGCGGCACGCGCCCGGCCCGACCGCCCCCGGCCCCCCCAGAAGCTCCTGACCGCCAGGAACCGCCTCAAGATCCGCGGCATGGCGATCGCCGCACGGCACCTGGGGCGGCCGGAGTACGCGCTCTCGGCGGAACGCGCCCTGGACTTCATCCGCGCGACGCTGTGGCGCGACGGCCGTCTGCTGGCGACCTGCAAGGACGGCCGGGCCCACCTGAACGCCTATCTCGACGACTATGTCTTTCTCATCGACGCCATACTGGAGCTGCTGCAGGTGCGCTGGCGCGACGGCGACCTCGCCTTCGCGCTGGAGCTCGCCGAGGTCGTGCTCGGGCATTTCCAGGCGCCTGACGGCGGCTTCTTCTTCACCGCCGACGATCACGAGGCGCTCATCCAACGGCCCAAGCCGCTCGCCGACGACGCCACGCCCTCGGGCAACGGCGTGGCCGCCATGGTGCTCGGCCGCCTCGGCCATCTGCTCGGCGAGCCGCGCTTTCTCGAGGCCGCCGAACGCACGCTCACCGCGCTGTGGGCCGGCATCGAGCAGAACGCCCACGCCTGCACGGCGTTGCTGGCCGCCGCCGAGGAATACCTCGCGCCGGTCCAGACCGTCGTGCTGCGCGGCGAGCCGGCCGCGCTGGAGGCGTGGCACCGGCCGTGCGTGCGGCCCTATGCACCGCGCCGCCTCAGCTTCGCCATCCCCGCCGATGCCGCCGACCTGCCCGGCCTGCTGCGCGAACATCGGCCGCAGGGCGAGTGCGTCGCCTATGTCTGCACCGGCACCCGCTGCGCGCCCCCGGTCACCCGCCCCGCCGATCTGGCCGCCGCGCTGCAGGCCGGATGACCCTTGGCGCAACCGGGCTGCCAATCTGTGGTTCACTGACTAAAGTTAACTGTGTACGATGGCCCCGAGAACTACGGTCAGGGTCGGAACAACAACGAACCAGGAGGCAGCACCATGGGGATGGTCAGCGAGTTCAAGCAGTTCGCCATGAAGGGCAATGTGGTCGACATGGCCGTCGGCATCATCATCGGCGCGGCCTTCGGCAAGATCGTGTCGTCGTTCGTCGGTGACGTCATCATGCCGCCGCTCGGACTGCTGATCGGGGGCGTGGATTTCACCGACCTGGCGGTCACGCTCAAGGCAGCGACGGGGGACGTCGCCGCCGTCACGCTCAACTACGGCAAGTTCATCCAGACGGTGTTCGACTTCGTCATCGTCGCCTTCGCCATCTTCATCGCCATCAAGGCCATGAACAAGCTCAAGCGCAAGGAAGAGGAACAGCCCGCCGCGCCGCCGGCACCGAGCAACGAGGAGGTGCTGCTCGCCGAGATCCGCGATCTGCTCAAGCAGAAGCGCTGAACCGGCGCCTGGGGAGGCGGACCCGTTCCGCCTCCCGCGCGTCCTCACTCCGTACCGGCAGCACGCTCCCTCAACAGCCACGCCGCATCCAGACCGCGCAGGACCTTCAGCGCCTGCGCCTCCAATTGGCGGATACGCTCCCGGGTCACGCCCTGCTGGCGCGCGATCTGCTCGAGCGTGCAATCGTCGCGCAGGCCGATGCCGAACCGCATGCGCAGGATGCGGGCATGGCGCTCGGGCAGCTGCGCGAGCAGGGTCTGGATCGCGCGGTGCAGTTCCTCCATCCGCGCGCTGCGTTCGGGGCAGGCCCCGGGCACGGCGACCAGCTGATCGATCATGGCGATGCCATCGGTGCCGCGCAGCGGCGCATCCAGGGCCAGCGGCACGGCCTGCGCCGCCATGCCACGGTGCACGTCGGCGACGCTCACACCCAGCTGCGCGGCGATCTCGCGGTGGCTGACCGCACGGCCGCGCGCGGCGGCCAGGCGCTCGGCCGTGCGCGCAACCTCCCGACCTTCCCAATATTGGGCCACGGACGGGCGCACGTCCTGTCCGTGGCGGACGGTGGCCTAGACCATCCCCCGCCGGATCCAC
>CAYWKV010000285.1:0-3307 GCA_964458835.1 uncultured Gammaproteobacteria bacterium
GGAGAAGGCAGAGGCCGCGATTATGAAGATGGGCAAGAAGAACGCGCGCCTCTACCGCGATCTGCGCACCCGCTATCAGGAACAGGGCGACGCCCAGGCCCTGGAGGTGGCGCGTGCCCTGCTGGAGGAGCAGCAGAATCTCACCATCGGCGATCGCGAGCGCCTGTTCGGCTATCTGGAGGGCGGCGGCCGCATCATCCTGCCCGAACCCCAGGCCATGCTGACGCCGGCCTCGAAGATGGTCGGCCTCGACGGCCAGAAGATGTCCAAGTCCTACGGCAACACCATCGCCCTGCGCGAGGATCCGGAGCAGGTGCGGCAGAAGATCCGCACCATGCCGACCGACCCGGCGCGGGTGCGGCGCAACGACCCCGGCACGCCGGAGAAGTGCCCGGTGTGGGCGCTGCACCAGGTCTATTCCAGTGCCGAGGTGCGCGACTGGGTGCGGGCCGGCTGCACCAGCGCGGGCATCGGCTGTCTGGATTGCAAGCAGCCGGTCATCGATGCCGTCCTGGCGGAGCTGGCGCCGATCCGCGAGCGCGCCGAGCAGTACGTCGCCAACCCGGGGCTGGTGCGCAGCATCGTCGAGGAGGGCTGCGACCAGGCACGCGACGTGGCGCGCGAGACGCTGCAGGAGGTTCGTTCCGTAATAGGATTGAACTATAAATAGAAAATGCCTGGCTCGATTGTCGAGCGCGACCTCTGTCTGGTAGATCGCTCGTAGCCCGGAGGCAGGCCGTGCGGCCGAGATCCGGGGCGCAACCACCGTTTTCCCGGATTTCGCTACGCTTCATCCGGGCTGCGTGGTGGTCTGTGATTGCGTGAACATCAATAGCCCGGCAGGGACCGTCCCGTTCGGGTAGAATCGGCCGGGATGTCAGCCGCAGGCGCGAGCCCGAGATACAACGATGAGCGATACGCCGAACCCGCAGGAACCCCGCGACGCGCCGCAGCAGGTCGAGATGCCCTTCGCCATCGTGCACGGCGAGGCGATGACCACGCTGCCGCAGGACCTGTACATCCCGCCCGATGCGCTGGAGGTCATCCTGGAGGCCTTCGAGGGCCCGCTGGATCTGCTGCTGTACCTCATCAAGCGCCAGAACCTGGACATCCTCGACATCCCCATCGCCGCCATCACCCGGCAGTACATGGAATACATCGACCTGATGAAGGAGCTGCGCCTGGAGCTGGCCGCGGAGTATCTGGTCATGGCGGCCATGCTCGCCGAGATCAAGTCGCGCATGCTGCTGCCGCGCTCGGCCGAGGTGGAGGGCGAGGAAGATGATCCGCGCGCCGAGCTGGTGCGGCGCCTGCAGGAGTACGAGCGTTACAAACAGGCCGCCGAGGACATCGACGCGCTGCCGCAGGTCGGCCGCGACGTGTTCCCCGCCGCCGCGCCCGCGCCCGAACGTCAGCTCACCCGTCAGGCGCCGGACGTCGAGCTCAAGGAGATCCTGGTCGCCTTCAAGCAGGTCATGCAGCGTGCCCAGATGTTCACCCACCACCGTGTGCAGATGGAGGCGCTGTCGGTGCGCGAGCGCATGTCCAACGTGCTGGCGCGCGTGACCGCCACCGAGTTCGTGGAGTTCGAGCGGCTGTTCTCGGTGGAGGAGGGGCGCATGGGCGTGGTGGTGACGCTGCTGGCCATCCTCGAGCTGATCAAGGAGTCACTGCTGGAGCTGATCCAGGCCGACGCCTTCGGCCGCATCTACGTCAAGGCCCGCGGCGGCGAGGCGGAGCTGCCCGCCGACTACCAGCCGACCGCCGAGGGCGCGCAGGCCTGATCCATTTCTTCTCCGACATCCGGACGATCATGACCGACATCTCTCTCAAACACATCCTCGAGGCCGCGCTGCTGGCGGCCGGCCGGCCCCTGTCGCTGGACGACATGGGCGCGCTGTTCCCCGAATTCGAATGCCCCGACAAGGCGGCGCTGCGCGCGGCCCTGGAGGAACTCGCCGGCGACTACGCCGACCGCGGCCTGGAGGTGATCGAAGTCGCCAGCGGCTTCCGCATCCAGGTGCGGCAGGCGATGGAGCCGTGGGTGTCGCGCCTGTGGGAGGAGAAACCGCCGAAGTATTCGCGCGCGCTGCTCGAGACGCTGGCGCTGATCGCCTACCGCCAGCCCATCACCCGCGGCGAGATCGAGGACGTCCGTGGCGTGAGCGTGAGCACCTCCATCATGAAGACCCTGCAGGAACGTGAATGGATCCGCGTCGTCGGCCACCGCGACGTACCCGGCCGGCCGGCCATGTACGGCACCACCCGCGAGTTCCTGGACTACTTCAACCTGAAGTCGCTGGAGAGCCTGCCGAGCCTGGCGGAGCTGCGCGACATCGACAGCATCAACGCCGAGCTCGATTTCGGCGGCGTGCTGGAGCCGGGCGGCCGCCAGGCGCTGGCGGCACTCGGCGACGCGACGGCCATCGACATGCCGCCGCCGCCCGACGACACCGACTTCCGGCCCGCCGAAGTCGATCTGGAGCGCATCCGCGTCCCCGAGACGCTGCACTGAGGCCGGGCGCGGGACGTCATCATGGCTGAACGGCTGCAAAAGGTGCTGGCGCGCGCCGGTCTGGGCTCGCGCCGCGAGATCGAGGGCTGGATCAGCGCCGGCCGCCTGCAGGTCGACGGCGTGTCCGCGGTGCTGGGGATGCAGATCACCGGTACCGAGACCATCCTGCTGGACGGCAAGCCGGTCTCCATCGCGCCGCCCGACGAGCTGCGCGTGATCGCCTACCACAAGCCGATCGGCGAACTCACCACCCGCAAGGATCCCGAGGGCCGTCCGACGGTCTTCGAACACCTGCCGCACCTGCGCCAGGGCCGCTGGATCTCGGTCGGCCGCCTGGATATCAATACCAGCGGCCTGCTGCTGCTGACCAACGACGGCGAACTGTCCAACCGCCTCATGCACCCCGCGCAGGCGCTGGAGCGCGAATACGCCGTGCGCATCTTCGGCGAGATCGACGGCCTGATCCTCGAACGCCTGGGGACGGGCGTGGAACTCGAGGACGGTCCGGCGCGCTTTCTGGCGCTGCGCGACGCCGGCGGCCACGGCTCCAATCGCTGGTACCAGGTGAAGCTGCGCGAGGGCCGCAACCGCGAGGTGCGGCGTCTGTGGGAGTCGCAGGGCGTGCAGGTCAATCGCCTCATCCGCGTGCGCTACGGGCCGATCGAACTCGGTCGGCGGCTGCCGGCCGGACAGTGGCGCGACCTGACGCCGGAGGAGGTGCGCGCGCGGTGCCAGGCGGCCGGGATGCCGGTTCCGCGGCGCGCGGCGCCCGCCAAGGACGCCGGCGCGCCG
>CAYWKV010000286.1:0-3288 GCA_964458835.1 uncultured Gammaproteobacteria bacterium
TTCGTGGGTTTCGTGGATTTCGTGGCCATTTACAGATGAACCTAGACAAAATCGTCATCGCCAACCGGGGTGAAATCGCCCTGCGCATTCTGCGCGCCTGCCGTGAGCTCGGCATCCGCACCGTCGCGGTGCACTCGAGCGCCGACCGCGATCTGAAGCATGTGCGGCTCGCCGACGAATCGGTGTGCATCGGGCCGCCGCCGTCGGCGCAGAGCTACCTGAACATCCCCGCCATCATCAGCGCGGCGGAGGTGACCGATGCGGTCGCCATCCACCCGGGCTACGGCTTCCTGTCGGAGAACGCGGACTTCGCCGAACAGGTCGAGCGCAGCGGCTTCATCTTCATCGGCCCGCGCCCCGACACCATCCGCCTGATGGGCGACAAGGTGTCGGCCATTCGCGCCATGAAGGAGGCCGGCGTGCCCTGCGTGCCGGGTTCCGACGGACCGCTCGGCGACGACCCGGAGCGCAACCTGGCCCTCGGCCGCAAGATCGGCTATCCGGTCATCATCAAGGCCGCCGGCGGCGGCGGTGGGCGCGGCATGCGCGTGGTGCACTCCGAGGCCGCGCTGCTCAGCGCCATCCAGCTGACCCAGTCCGAGGCCCAGGCCGCCTTCGGCAATGCCATGGTCTACATGGAGAAGTTCCTGGAGCATCCGCGCCACGTGGAGTTCCAGGTGCTGGCCGACGGTGAGGGCGGCGCCATCCATCTGGGCGAGCGCGACTGCTCCATGCAGCGCCGCCACCAGAAGGTCGTCGAGGAGGCGCCGGCGCCCGGCATCACGCCGGAGCTGCGCGCCACGATGGGCGAACGCTGTGCCGAGGCCTGCCGCAAGATCGGCTACCGTGGTGCCGGCACCTTCGAGTTCCTGTTCCAGGACGGCGAGTTCTACTTCATCGAGATGAACACCCGCGTGCAGGTCGAACATCCCGTCACCGAGATGATCACCGGCGTGGACATCGTCAAGGAGCAGCTGCGCATCGCCGCGGGCCTCGGTCTGTCGTATGCGCAGAGCGACATCGGGATCACCGGCCATGCCGTCGAATGCCGCATCAACGCCGAGGATCCGCGCAACTTCATGCCCTCGCCCGGCACGATCACGCAGTTCCATTCGCCGGGTGGCCCGGGCATCCGCTGGGATTCGCACATCTACAACGGTTACCGCGTGCCGCCCAACTACGACTCCATGGTCGGCAAGCTCATCGCCTACGGCGAGGACCGCGCCACCGCGCTGGCCCGCATGCGCGGCGCGCTGGCCGAGATCGTCGTCGACGGCATCAAGACCAACATCCCGCTGCACCAGGACATCTGCGCCGACACCGCCTTCCTGCAGGGCGGCACGGATATTCACTACCTGGAGAAGAAGCTGGGGATGAAGTGAGGGGCTAGGGGCTAGGGACTAGGGGCTAGGGGCTAGGGAGGGTCCGAGATGGAGATACGGTGCTATCGTGATCTGGCCGTATGGCGTGAAGCCATGAATTTGGCACTCGAGTGTTATCAGCTTGCGTCGAGTTTTCCGAAACATGAGCGTTTAGGATTGGCAAACCAGTTACAACGCGCAGCCGTCTCGGTGCCCGCGAACATTGCGGAAGGTCATGCCAGGGAGCACACGCGCGATTTCCTCCGGTTTTTGTCAATTGCGGCAGGGTCGATGGCGGAACTCGAAACGCATTTGATCATTGCGGTTCGTCTTGGCTACCAGGGGCCAGATCAAATGCAACGAGCTTTGAATAAGGCAGACGAAGTTGGCCGCATGCTGCGAGGTTTGCAGAAAGCGTTACATGCAAAACTGAGTGCCAACAACCCCTAGCCCCTAGTCCCTAGTCCCTAGTCCCTAGTCCCTAGAACCCTAGCCCCCAGCCCCTAGCCCCTCACGATGTGGACCCAACTGACCCTTCCCGCCGGCGACGCCGATCCGCAGGCGCTGGCCGATGTCTTCGATGCGCTCGGCGCGCTGTCCGTCACGCTGCAGGATGCCGCGGACCAGCCGCTGTTCGAGCCGCCGCCGGGAGCGACGCCGCTGTGGTCGCAGGTGCGGGTCACGGCGCTGTTCGAGGCCGGTGCGGATCTGACGCGCATCCGGGCGCGGCTCGCGGAGCGCTTCGGCGCGGCCTGCGCGGAGCGCCTGCAGGCCGAACCGCTCGACGACCGCGACTGGGTGCGCGCCTGGATGGACGGCTACGCGCCCATGCGCTTCGGTGCGCGCCTGTGGATCGTGCCGACCGGTTTCGCGGCCCCCGACCCGGACGGCGTGAACCTGCTGCTGGATCCGGGGCTGGCCTTCGGCACCGGCACGCATCCGACCACCGCGCTGTGCCTGGAATGGCTGGACGCGCACCCGCCGCTCGATCGGTGCGTCATCGATTACGGCTGCGGCTCCGGCATCCTCGGCATCGCCGCCCTCAAGCTCGGCGCGCGCGAGGTGTGGGCGGTGGACAACGATCCGCAGGCGCTCACCGCCACCCGCGACAACGCCGCGCGCAACGGCGTGGCGGATCGCGTCAGGACCGTGCTGCCGGGCGATATCCCCGCTCTGCAGGCCGATCTGCTGCTGGCCAACATCCTCGCCAACCCGCTCATCGAGCTCGCGCCGCGCTTCGCCGCGCTGGTGCGCCCCGGCGGCGGTGTAGTGCTGTCGGGCATCCTCGCCGACCAGGCCGCGGACGTGGCCGCCGCCTACCGCGCCGCCTTCGCCCTCCAGCCGCCCGCACAGCGCGAGGATTGGGTGCGCCTCGACGGCCGAAAGACAGAACCCGCCCCGGACAACACGGAAAACACCGACAAACATCGATAGCCACGAAACCCACGAAATCCACGAAAGCGATTCGGTCTTCAACCCGTTTCGACATGTTCGTGGATTTCGTGGGTTTCGTGGCCATCAATGGGTTGGCACTTGTCCGTGCTTTCCGTGTTGTCCGTGGCGGGTTTTCCGTCTTGGTGGGGTGCGTGGCGCTCTTGGGTTTGTTCGGGTCCGCGCCTTGCATAAACACATGAATTCGGTTTAGCTCTTCCAAACCAGCCAGCCGACTCCCGCCATGTTCACCTGCTGTCCCGCCTGCCGCACCGTGTTCCGCATCACCGCCGAGACGCTTCGGGCGGCGCATGGGCAGGTGCGCTGCGGACGCTGCGGCACGCAGTTCGATGCGCTCGAGCACCTGATGGAGACGGCCGTCGCAGCGCCGGTGGCCGCGCCGGCCGACGCGGGCGTCAGCCGCGCGGATCGGCCGCAGGAGGCGTGGTCGGTTACGGAGGAGGGTGGCGGGCAGACCGCCGTGGAACGTGCGGAG
>CAYWKV010000287.1:0-3256 GCA_964458835.1 uncultured Gammaproteobacteria bacterium
TTATTCAGCCACCTGGACCCGGTTGCGGCCGGCGTGTTTGGCGGCGTAGAGTGCGCGGTCGGCGCGTTCGAACAGCTGTTCGGCGGATTCGTCGTCGGTGAGGGAGGCGATGCCGGCGCTGATGGTCATGACGACGGGCTTGCGCTCGCCCTGGCATTCCAGCTTCTCCACCTTGCGGCGGATGCGGTCGGCCAGCAGATAAGCGCCTTCCGTCGTGGTGTTGCGCAGCACCATCACGAATTCCTCGCCGCCGTAACGGAACAGCATGTCCGTGTTGCGCGCGCATTGCTGGGCGCAGCGCACCACGGCGCGGATGGCGTTGTCGCCCTGCGTGTGGCCGTACTTGTCGTTGATCCGCTTGAAATGATCGATATCGAACAGGACGAGCGACAGTGACGTGTCGTGGCGGTGCGCCAGGTTGACCTCGGTGCGGAGCGCGTCATCGAAGGCGGAGCGATTGCAGATACCGGTCAGCGAATCCTTCTGCGCGAGCGCGAGCGCGTCGCGGTAGAGCAGGGCGTTGCGCAGCGGATACAGCAGGCAGCACAGCAGCTTCTCGAGGACGACGGTCTCCTCCTCGCGGAATTTCGTGCGGCGCCGGAACGCCAGATTGCCGAGATCGAGCTCGCCGAGCTTGAGGGTGTAGCGTGCCGTGTGCCGGGCGCGCTCGCCGAGGCGGTGGTCCAGGCCCGGCTCCGCGTGCTCGTATTCCAGGCCGTCCAGCGGCACGCTCTGTTCCGTCTGCTGGCGGAACAGCTCCAGCAGCAGCGGGATGTCCAGCGTGGTCTGCAGCGACTGCGTCATGGACAGCAGACGATCCCCGAGATCCTCGGAGCCGTACGCACCGTCCACGCCGGGCGGTTCCGGTACGATGGTCTTCAAACTGTCGGCATGGGTTTGCATGGGCAGCGCCATTGCGGTGGTCCGGTGTCGGCCTGAGCCTGGCAGCTTGCCAGATCTGTGCCAACCGGTGACGCCCCTAGATTAAACTGCTTAAATTCAATTTACTATCGCTATTTTTTGGGGGCGGACAGAGATCGTCAACAAGTTGACGGCCACTTTGCGGTGCGAATGCAAGGGTTTTTGTCGCCGGCGGGGAATTCGGCGCCGGAGCGGCTGTCTCGTATTCAGGATTCGGCTCTCCGTTCCGAGCCTTGCGGCGCGCGGATGGACGGTGCGAGCATGGGATTGCGTCGGAGTGGCACCGCAGTAGCGGGGACAGACCCAAGTCCGTCCCCACGTTTTCATTCCCCGTGGCTCAGGAGGTAAACGGATGATGCGGCGATGGTTGCACGTAGTCGGGCTGGTTCTCTTCCCGCTGGTGGCGTACGGCGAGCTGCCGGCGGACGCGCCGGAGACGCTGGGGCCCGGGCTGGTGAATCCCGGTTATCACGAGAAGCCGGCGTGGTTCAAGAACTCGTTCCTGGACATCCGCGAGGACATCGCCGAGGCCACGGCCGCCGGCCAGCGCGTGGTGCTGTATTTCTACCAGGATGGCTGCCCGTATTGCGAGAAGCTCCTGAACACCAATTTCGCCCTGCGCGACATCGTCGAGAAGACCCGCGCGGGGTTCGACGTGATCGCCATCAATATGTGGGGCGACCGCGAGGTGACCGATCTCTCCGGCGGGATGACCACCGAAAAGCAGTTCGCCACCGACCTGCGGGTGATGTTCACGCCGACGCTGCTGTTCCTGAACGAGTCCGGCGAGGTGGCGTTGCGGGTCAACGGCTACTACCCCCCGCACCGCTTCATGGCGGCGCTCGATTACGTCGGCTCGCATGCCGAGGAGAAGCAGTCGTTCCGGGACTACCTGGCCGGGACGGAGCCCGCACCGGCCCAGGGCCGGCTGCATCAGGAACCCGGCTATCTCCAGCCGCCCTACGCGCTCGGCACGCTGGGTTCCGGCAAGCCGCTGGCGGTGTTCTTCGAACAGACCGAATGCGCCGCCTGCGACGAACTGCATCTGGATATCCTGAAGCGCCCCGAGAGCCGGGCCCTGCTGGAGCGCTTCGACGTGGCCCTGCTGGATATGTGGGGCAAGACGCCGGTGACCACGCCGGCAGGTGTGAGGACGACATCCGATCAGTGGGCGAAGGACCTCAAGGTGCAGTACGCGCCGACGGTGGTGCTGTTCGATGCGGACGGCCACGAGGTGTTCCGCGCCGAGGCCTACCTCAAGGCGTTCCACATCCAGTCGGTGCTGGACTACGTGGCCTCCGGCGCCTACCGCGAACAGCCGAGCTTCCAGCGCTTCGTCCAGGCGCGCGCCGATGCCCTGGAGGCGCAGGGCATTCACGTCGATCTGATGGAGTGATGCGCGCGGACGGCGTGATGCGCGGTGTCAGACCGGCCCGTCGAAGTTCTGCGCGTCGAACTGCCGGCCGGTCACGCCGCGGCTGTCGGGGCCGAGCAGATAGAGGTAGGCCGGCATGAGGCTGTCCGGCGTCGGCAGGGCCAGCGCATTCTCCCCCGGATAGGCATTGGTGCGCAGCCGTGTGCGGGTCGGACCCGGATTGACGGTGTTGACCCGCACCGTGGTGTTGGTCTCCATCTCCTGGGCCAGTATCTGGCTGAGGCCCTCGATGCCGAACTTCGACACCCCGTAGGCGCCCCAGTAGGCGCGCCCCTGCCGGCCGACGCTGTCGGACGTGAACACCACCGAGGCATCCGGCGACTTCATCAGCAGCCCCAGGCAGGCGCGCGTCAGCAGGAAGGGGGCGTTCAGATTCACCTGCATGACCTTGAACCACAGCTCGATGTCCTGATGCGCAATGGGCGACAGGGCGCCGAGCAGCGCGGCGTTGTGCAGCAGACCATCGAGGCGCCCGAACTCAGTCTCCAGCGTCGCCGCCAGGTCGTCGTAATCCTTGGGCGTGGCGCCTTCGAGGTTCAGGGGATAGATCGCGGCCTGCGGGTGGCCGGCCTGCTCGATCTGATCGTAGGTCTCTTCCAGCTTGCGGATGGTCCGGCCCAGCAGCACCACGGTCGCGCCATGGGCCGCGCAGGCCAGGGCGGCGGCGCGGCCGATGCCGTCGCCGGCGCCGGTGATGAGGATGATGCGGTCGGACAGCAGGTCCTGGGGAGGCGTGTATTCGGGCATGCCGGCTCGTCGGTCTGGCTGGAGGAGCCGGCATTATGCTGATAACTGCCGATTTTTGCCACGGAATCACACGGAAAAGGGGCAGGGCGGGGACAGACTTAAGGAACCTCTGATTAATTCGTCATTGCGAGGAGCGTAGCGACGCGGCAATCT
>CAYWKV010000288.1:0-3220 GCA_964458835.1 uncultured Gammaproteobacteria bacterium
GTCGAGCCGGCACGCCAGGCGGAGCTGAAATACCTGCTCGAACAGGACTGCGGTTCCTGTCATGGTATGACCCTGAAGGGCGGCCTGGGCCCGGCGCTGTTGCCGGCCAACCTCGACGGCAAGCCCGACGGCCTGCTGATCGCCACCATCCTCGAAGGCCGCCCCGGCACCGCCATGCCCCCCTGGCGCGGCCTGCTCACCGAGGCCGAGGCGGAGTGGCTGGTCGAACAGCTGCGCAAGGGAGAGTAACAGGATTTTTTCAACACGAAGGCGCCGACGGCGCACTAAGGAAACCGAATCAGGATAAGCGGGATGTTGGGGTTGTATCGCAGTTCCCCAGCGCCGAATGGACCATGACAGGGCCCGTATGTTTTCACGTCACATCAAATCGAATGTCCTTCGTGCGCCTTTGGCGCCTTTGTGTTGGCTGGTTTTGTCGCTTTTTCTGTCCGCCTGCGCCACGACGCCGCTGCGCGGGACCGGCGATCTGGGCGTGGTCATCGAGCGCGCCACCGGCAGCGTGCTGATCGTCGACACCACGCATAACGCGACGCTGGCCCGTGTCGAGGGGCTGGGTGATCTGTCGCACGCCTCGCTGGTGTATTCGCGCGATGCGCGCTACGCCTACGTGTTCGGCCGCGACGGCGGGCTGACCAAGGTCGATCTGCTCACCGCGCGCATCGACAAGCGCATCATCCAGTCCGGCAACAGCATCGGCGGGGCCATCTCGCAGGACGGCCGGCTGATCGCCGTGTCCAACTACGAGCCGGGGGGCGTGAAGGTCTTTCATGCGGATACCCTGGAGCAGATCGCCGACATCCCCACCGGCGTGAAGGTCGTGGGTCTGGCCGACGCGCCCGGCCAGCGGTTCGTGTTCAGTCTGTTCGAGAGCGGCGAGATCTGGATCGCCGATTTCAGCGAGCCGGCCAGGCCGCAGATCAGCAAATTCCCCGACATCGGCCGCGAGCCCTACGACGGCCTGGTGTTCGGCAGCGGCCGCTATTATCTGGCGGGCCTGTTCGGCGAGGACGGGCTGGCGCAACTGGATCTCTGGCATCCGGAGGCCGGCGTGCGGCGCGTGCTGCCGGATTACGGCCGCGGCCAGGAGAAGCTGCCGGTCTTCAAGATGCCGCACCTGCAGGGCTGGGCGCTGGCCGGCGATCACCTCTTCGTGCCGGCCGTCGGCCTGCACGCCGTGCTGGTCATCGAGCGCGCCACCTGGAAGGAGGTCGCGCGCATCCCCGTGCACGGCCAGCCGGTGTTCGTCATCGGCCGTCCGGATGCCCGCCAGGTGTGGGTGAACTTCGCCCATCCCCGCAACGACACCGTGCAGGTCATCGACGTCGACACCTTGCAGGTCGTGCACACCTTCACCCCCGGCAAGGCGGTGCTGCACCTGGAATTCACCCCGCGTGGCGAGGCCGTGTGGATCTCCGTACGCGACGAGGACCGCATCGACATCCTCGACACCCGCACCTTCGAGCGCCGCGGCACACTGCCGGCTCGCAAGCCCAGCGGCATCTTCTTCACCCACCGCGCGCACGAGATCGGGCTGTGAAAAAAGTTTTTTTGCCACGAAATCCACGAAACCCACGAATGATTATGAGGGTGTTTTACCAACCGGCCTTTTTCGTGGATTTCGTGGATTTCGTGGCGAAAAGATTTTTGGTTTTTCTTCGCGCGCCTGCGGCGCCTTCGTGTTGAAAGGGTTTTGAACAGCCGGACCATGGACAAACGCGCCGAACTGACCGACCTGGAACGCCGCCTGCTGGACCGCTACCAGCAGGGGCTGCCGCTGTCGCCGACGCCTTACGCGGACATGGCGGCGGCGCTGGGCAGCACCGAGGACGCCGTGCTGGCGGCGCTCGAGCGGCTGCAGCGGCTCGGGGTCGTCAGCCGGGTCGGGCCGGTGTTCCGCACCCACGCGGTGGGGGTGTCGACGCTGGCGGCCATGGCCGTGCCGGAGGCGCGGCTGCAGGAGGTCGCGGACATCGTCAACAGCTTCGCGGCGGTGAACCACAACTACGAACGCGAGCACCGCTTCAACCTCTGGTTCGTGGCGACCGCCGCGACCGACGCCGAGCTGGCCGGCATTCTGGCACGCATCGAAGAATTGACCGATATCAAGGTTATGCCATTGCCGATGCTGGAGGATTATCACATCGACCTGGGATTCGAGTTGCGATGGACATGAACAGCCCTCAACAGCGTTTCGGCCGGACCGAGCTGCGCGTGCCCCTGAGCGAGGCCGACTTCGCCCTGATCGGCGCCATCCAGGGCGGCCTGCCGCTGGTGCCGCGGCCGTTCGCGCAGCTCGCCGCGCAGACCGGCGAGTCCGAAGAGGCGGTGATCGGGCGGCTGCGGTCCCTGCTGGAGCGCGGCGTCATCAAGCGCATGGGCGCGGTGGTGCGCCACCGCGAGCTCGGCTACGGCGCCAACGCCATGGTCGTCTGGGACGTGCCCGACGATCAGGTCGGCGAACTCGGCCGCTGCCTGAGCCGCTTCGAATTCATCACGCTGTGCTATCGCCGTCCGCGCCAGGGCGCGGAATGGCCCTACAACCTGTTCTGCATGATCCACGGCCGTGACCGCGAAGCGGTCGAGGGCAAGGTGCGCCAGCTGGTGCAGTGCTGCCGGCTGGAGTCGGTTCCGCACGCCCTCCTGTTCAGCCGCCGCCGCTTCAAGCAGCGCGGTGCCCACTACCACGACGCCGCGCGGCGCGAGACGGTGATTTCATGAACGCCGCCTCCGCACTCGATGCCACGATCGGGCTGGACGCGCTCGACCGGCGCATCGTCAACCGGCTGCAGGACGGCTTCCCCGTCAGCGAGCGTCCCTACGCGGCGGTCGCCGCGGAACTCGGCACCGACGAGGCGACGCTGATCGCGCGGCTGCAGGCGCTCCTGGATGCCGGCATCCTCAGCCGCTTCGGGCCCATGTACCATGCCGAGCGCCTTGGCGGCGGGCTGACGCTGGCCGCGATGGCGGTCGCCCCGGCCGACTTCGAGCGCGTCGCCGGACAGGTCAACGCCTTCCCCGAAGTCGCGCACAACTACGCGCGCGATCACGAACTCAACATGTGGTTCGTGCTCGCCACCGAGACACCCCGGCGCATCGCCGCCGTGATCCGCGAGATCGAGCGCGTCACCGGCTATGCGGTCTACAACATGCCCAAGAAGGAGGAATTCTTCGTGGGCCTGAAATTCACGGTATAGCCATG
>CAYWKV010000289.1:0-3206 GCA_964458835.1 uncultured Gammaproteobacteria bacterium
CTGCGACACCTCGGCGGCGGACTCGACGATATAGCCGATGGCATCCCCGACGGCAACGGTCGCATCGACCGGTGCCACGGGTCCGGACAGGTAGCCGTCGCGGAACACCTCGACGTCCATCACCGCCTTGTCGGTCTCGACGGTGGCGACGATGTCGCCGCGCTTGATCTTGTCGCCGACCTGCTTTTCCCAGGTGACGATGACGCCCTCGGTCATGGTGTCCGAGAGCTGCGGCATTTTGATTGCGTAGGGTTCAGCCATGCGTTTTTCGAATCCCGAAAAGTTGAACCGCCAAGGCGCCAAGTTATTGGAACCGCCAAGGCGCCAAGGCGCCAAGAATGCTTAATGAAAAAACAAAACGTCTTTACATCAATTCTTTCTTGGCGCCTTGGCGCCTTGGCGGTTCAAAAAATCTTTTCTTGGCATCTTTGGCGTTTTGGCGGTTGAAACAGATTATTTCCCGAACATCTTCCGCACCGCGGCGACCACGTCGTTGGCGTTGGGGATGACCGCCTTTTCCAGGGTGTGGTTGTACGGGATCGGCACGTTCAGCGCCGACACGCGCACCGGGGCGGCGTCGAGTTCGAAGAAGCATTCCTCGTTGATGATGCCCATCACCTCGGCGCCGACGCCGACCGGGGCCTCGGCCTCCTCGACGATCACGGCGCGGTGGGTCTTGCTCACCGACTTGCGGATGCCCTCACGATCCAACGGACTGAGTGAATACAGGTCGACCACCTCGGCCTCGATGCCGAACTGCTTGGCCAGCGTCTCCGCCGCCGCCAGGCACCAGTGCACGGAGATGTTGTAGCCGAACAGGGTCACGTCGCGGCCCTCGCGCGCGACCTCGGAGCCCTCCAGCGGGTGGAAGAACTCCTCGTCCGGCACCTCGCCCTTCATGTTGTACATGAGCTCGTGTTCGTTGATGAACACCGGGTCGTTGCAGCGCACCGCGGACTTCAGCAGGCCGTAGGCCTGGCGCGGATTGGAGGGCGTGACCACGCGCAGGCCGGCGATGCCCATGAACACCTTCTCCATGCGCGCCGAGTGCTGCGCGCCGAGCTGGTGCGCGGTGCCGCCGGGCGAGCGCACGACCACCGGCGCGGTCAGCTGGCCGCCGGACATGTAGCGCACCTTGGCCGCCGAGTTGAACAGCTGGTCCAGCGCCAACCAGGCGAAGTTCACCGACATGATCTCGACGATCGGCCGCACGCCCAGAAACGACGCGCCGACCGCCAGGCCGGTGAAGCCGTTTTCGGAGATCGGCGTGTCGATGACGCGCTCGGGGCCGTATTTGGCATACAGGCCGTTGGTGGCCTTGTAGGTGCCGCCGGCGACGCCGATGTCCTCGCCCATGCAGATGACCAGCGGGTCGTTCGCCATTTCCTCATCGTGGGCGCGGCGCACCGCCTCCCAGAACATGATCTGTGCCATTACTTAACGCCTCCGCGAACCCCGCCATGCACCCAGGGATCGTTTTCCGCCAATACGTACTTGCCCACCTCCTCGACCCGCGGCTCGGGCGAGGACTCGGCGAAGGCGATGATCTCGTTTTCGATCTGGTCGAGGATCTCGGTGTCCATGGCCTTGTACTTCTCCTTGGTCAGCTCGCCGGCCTCGATCAGGCGATCGCGCAGCATGATGATCGGGTCGCGCTTGGACCACATGCGCTCCTCGTCCTTGGCGCGGTAGGCGTTGGAATCGGACATCGAATGGCCGCGGTAGCGGTAGGTCATCAGCTCCAGGAAGTACGGCCCCTTGCCGGAGCGCACGTGCTTGACCGCCTTCTGCGCGGCCTTGAACACCTTCTCGATGTCCTGGCCGTCCTCCTGCGCCGACGGGATGTTGTAGGCGGCGACGCGCTTGTACTGGTCGATGACCGCGGTGGAGCGGTCGATGCGCGTGCCGATGCCGTACAGATTGTTCTCGCAGACGTACAGCACCGGCAGCTTCCACAGCGCGGCCATGTTCAGCGACTCGTGGAAGGTGCCCTGGTTGTTGGCGGCGTCGCCGAGGAAGCAGATGGCGATCTCGTCGCCGCCCTTCATCTGGATCGCCTTGGCCATGCCGGCCGCCAGCGGGAACGGGCCGCCGACCAGCGCGTAGCCGCCCATGAAGCGGTGCTTGACGTCGAAGATGTGCATGGAACCGCCGCGGCCCTTGGACGAACCGGTCTCCTTGCCGAACAGCTCGGCCATGACCTCCTTGGGGTCGGAGCCGCACTTCATGGCATGGACGTGATCGCGGTAACCGGTGATCACATAGTCGTGGCCGGGGCGGGCCGCCTCCAGCACGCCATGGGCGCAGGCCTCCTGGCCGGGATACAGATGCAGGAATCCGCCGATCTTGCGTTCGACGTAGGCCTCGTAGCAGCGCTCCTCGAAGCGGCGCGCGAACAGCATCTCGCGCAACAACCGTTTTTTGTCCGCGGCGTTCATGCAGCTCCTTACTATATATGTGCCGGCCGTCCGCCACGGCGGGGCGTCGCCGTGGCGGCGCGGCCCCGTCTCAAAATCCCGACGGATTCGTAGCCGGACAGGCAGTTGCGGGTCGGTGAGCCGCGCGCACCGAGCGTCTGAACAGGCTGCGGCCACGGTACCCGGGGATGAACAAGCGCGATATGATCTGTGTTTTGGCCAGACAGGTCAAGGAAAACGGCATGTCCATCCCCTACCCGCACGCCGAAAAAATCACCATAAATCAACACGCAAAACCCGCGACCGCGCGCGAGCTGGCGAGCCGCGACGCGCTGCTGCTGATACTGCCCGAGGCCGCCGGACGCACGCCCTGGCGCGGGCTGCCGCACGCGGAATTCCTCGCGGCGCGCGCGAAACAGCGCCGCGGCACGGACGGCGCGGCGAAGGACTGGGAGACGGAACTGCCCAATCCGCGCGGCACTCGCGTGCTGGTGGTGCACGCCCAGGCCGGGGCCGGCGGCTTCGAACGCCTGAGCGCCGCGCGCGAGTGGGCGCAGCGCCTGCTGGCCACGGCGCCCACGCGCATCGCCGTGATGGCCGCGCCGGGCGTCGCCGCCGGGGCGGTGCTGGAGGCGTCCGTGCTCGCCCTGCTGACGGCGGCCTGTCCGCTGCCCAGCCGCAAATCCGTGCCGCCGCCGGCCGCGCGTCTGCAGGACATCGCCTGCCACGGCGCCGCCGCGCCGCTGCGCATCGACAGCCTGCGCGCGCATGCGCACGGCAACCACCTCG
>CAYWKV010000290.1:0-3202 GCA_964458835.1 uncultured Gammaproteobacteria bacterium
CGGGATTCGGGATTCGGGAGGGAGTGTGGGCGTCACCGTTCAGGTGTCAAGCCGGTCCCCT
Source organism: uncultured Gammaproteobacteria bacterium (assembly GCA_964458835.1). Lineage (GTDB taxonomy): Bacteria > Pseudomonadota > Gammaproteobacteria > Thiohalobacterales > Thiohalobacteraceae > JAHJQQ01. Next base: position 62 of record CAYWKV010000290.1, read on the forward strand.
GTAGGAGCGGCCTTGGCCGCGAACCGGCAACTCTCCGAACCGTTCGCGGGCAAGCCCGCTCCTACAGGTGCATAGGTTCGCGCTCGCAGGCGCGACAGCCCCGCCTCGATAATCCCTGGTCCCTAATCCCTGGTCCCTAATCCCTGGTCCCTGGTCTCTGGTCCAAAATCCCAACACCCCATCACCTACCCTTCCAGCCAGATCAGGGTCGCCATGCGGCCGGTGCGGCCGTCACGCCGGAAGGAATAGAAGCGTTCGGCATCGGTGTGGGTGCACCACTCACCGCCGGATACGGCGGCGATGTCCAGGCAGGCCAGCTGGCGGCGCGCGAGTTGATATAGGTCGGCATGCCAGCGCCCGCCGTGCGGCTGGAACGCCTCGGCGGCCATCGGATCGCGGGAGACGAAGGCGTCGCGCACGTCGCCGCCGACCTCGAAGGCGTGTGGGCCGATGGCCGGCCCCAGCCAGGCGATCAGGCTGCTGCCGGGCAGGCCCATCGCCTGCACCGCAGCCTCGACCACGCCGGCGGCCAGGCCGCGCCAGCCGGCGTGCACGGCCGCCACGCAGGTGCCGGCACGGTCGCACAGCAGCACCGGCAGACAGTCCGCCGTCAGCACCGCGCACACCTGCCCGGCCGCGCGGCCGACCGCCCCGTCCCCTTCGGCGTCCGGCGACGCCCCACCCGCCTCGACGATGCCCCGGCCGTGCACCTGGGTCAGCCACAAGGGCTCGGCCGGCAACGCCAGGACGGTGCGCAGCCGGCGCCGGTTCTCGGCCACGACCGCCGGGGCGTCCTCCACATGCGCGGCGAGATTGAGCGACGCATAGGGCCCCTCGCTCACGCCGCCGGCGCGCGTCGTCGTCACCGCCCGCACCCAGGAAGGTGCCGGCCAGTCGGGAGTGATCCAATCGTTCGCGTTCATAGCGGCCGTAGTTTAACCCCGCAGCGGCATGGAAAGCGCCAGGGGCGGGACAAAACCTTCATGGCCACGAAACCCACGAAAACCACGAAAACTCTTTCTGGAAAAACCCTTGTAGCCACGGAAAACACGGAAAGCACGGACATGGTCAATGCTGGGTATGGCGGATGCCCACCGACACCCGCACCACCACGCAGTCAGTGCGGACGCCATACCCCGACAACCTTGATGTCGTCCGTGCTTTCCGTGTTTTCCGTGGCTGATGTTGGTTTTCGTGGATTTCGTGGGTTTCGTGGCCATGAAGGTTTTGCCCGTGGCCTGTCTCATTCCGCCGCTTCCAGATCCGACTCCAGGGCGCGGATCAGTTCCAGCATGTCCTCGGGCAGGGGCGAATACCACTCGAGCACCTCGCCGCTCGCCGGGTGGCGCAGCGCCAGCCGCGTAGCGTGCAGCGCCTGGCGCGGAAAGGCCAGGACGGCGGCGCGCGCGGCCGCGGACATGCCGGCCGGTGGGCGGGGCCGGCCGCCGTAGACCGGATCGCCGAGCAGCGGGTGGCGGATATGCGCCATGTGCACGCGGATCTGGTGGGTGCGGCCGGTCTCGAGATTGACGCGCACCAGCGTATGGGCGCGATAACGCGCCTCGATCCGGTAGTGGGTGACGGCCGGCTTGCCGAAACTGGTCACGGCCATGCGCTTGCGGTCGGTGGCATGCCGGCCGATGGGGGCATCGACCGTGCCGCCGGCGACCAGCAGCCCCCAGACGATGGCGAGGTATTCGCGGCTGACGCTGCGTGCCTGCAGCTGCGCCACCAGCGCCTGGTGCGCCGTCAGATTGCGCGCCACCACCAGCAGGCCGCTGGTGTCCTTGTCCAGCCGGTGCACGATACCGGCGCGCGGCACGGTGGCGAGCGCGGAATCGTGATACAGCAGTGCGTTCTGCAGCGTGCCGTCCCGGTTGCCGGCGGCCGGGTGCACCACCAGACCGGCCGGCTTGTCGATGACCAGCAGATCGTCATCCTCGTGGACGATCCGCAGTGCGATGGCCTGCGGTTCGCAGCGCGTGTCCTCCTCCAGCTCCGCCGCTACCGTCACCTGCTCGCCGCCGAGCATCCGGTCCTTGGGCTTGCGTGCCTGCCCGTCGACCCGCACGCCGCCGTCGCGTATCCACTGCTGCAGGCGGCTGCGGGAATAATCCGGGAACAGCTCGGCGAGCACCTGGTCCAAGCGCTGGCCAGCGGCGTCCGCGGGCACGCGGGCCTGCAGCTCGACGCGGCGGCTCATCGGCCCATCCGGCGGTTTGAGGTATACTGCCCGCGCCCGCCCGCGACGGCGGCGTACACGACTGTCATGGCATCACAAGGCAACTGCATGCGTCTCGCTACGATTGTGTTGATCCTGGTCGGCCTGCTCGGCGGCTGCGGATTGCTTCCCGAGCAGATCGACGAAACCAGGGACTGGTCCGCCCAGCGCCTCTATTCGGCCGCCAAGGAGGCCATGAGCGACGCCGACTGGGAAAAGGCGATCGGCCTGTTCGAAAAGCTCGAGGCGCGCTATCCCTTCGGCCGTTACGCCCAGCAGGCGCTGCTGGAGTCGGCCTACGCCTACTACAAGTTCGACGAGCCGGAATCGGCCATCGCCGCCATCGACCGCTTCCTGAAGACCTATCCGCGGCACCCGCATACGGATTATGCCTACTATCTGCGCGGACTGGTGAATTTCCACCGCGGCGACACCTTCGTCGACCGCATCCTGCCGCGCGACCCGGCGGAGCGCGACGCCGGCGCGGCCCGCCAGGCCTTCTTCGATTTCGGCGAGCTGGTGAAGCAGTTTCCGGACAGCCGCTACGCCCCGGATGCCGGCCAGCGCATGGTGTTCCTGCGCGGGAATCTGGCGCAATACGAAATGCACGTGGCCGACTACTATATGCGCCGCGGCGCCTACGTGGCCGCCGCCAACCGCGCCAAGCAGGTCATCGAGAGCTACCAGGGAACGCCCGCCGTGCCCGAGGCGCTGGAGGTTCTCGTACGGGCCTACCGCAAACTCGACCTCCAGGACCTGGCCGCCGACGCCGAGCGCGTGCTGCAGCTCAACTACCCGGAACGCGCCGCGCAGTTATAAGAGCCTTCAACGCCAAGGCGCAGAAGGCGCGCGAAGGAAAATGACGGCATCTTGGCCACGGAAAACACGGACGCTGGGATTCGGGGCTAGGGGCTAGGGGC
>CAYWKV010000291.1:0-3173 GCA_964458835.1 uncultured Gammaproteobacteria bacterium
GACTAGGGACTAGGGACTAGGGACTAGGGACTAGGGACTAGGGACTAGGGACTAGGGACTAGCAGATACATGCGGGCCTTAACTAGCCCCTAGTCCCTAGCCCCTAGTCCCTTATAATCACCGACACCTACCTTACGGACCCAACACCCATGCATCGAACCGCTCACAGCAAACGCCGCCATTCCGGCTTCACCCTCATCGAGGTGATGGTGGTGGTGGTCATCCTCGGCATCCTCGCCGCCATCGTCGTGCCGCGCATCATGGACCGGCCGGACGAGGCGCGCATCACCAAGGCCCGCCAGGACATCCGCACCCTGGAGTCCGCACTGAATCTGTATCGCCTGGACAACTACACCTACCCGACCACCGACCAGGGTCTGGAGGCGCTGGTGCAGCGGCCGACCTCGCCGGAGCCGCCGCGCTGGAAGGAGGGCGGCTACGTCGACCGCCTGCCCATGGATCCCTGGCAGCGGCCCTACCAGTACCTGAGCCCCGGTTCGCACGGTGCGATCGACATCTACTCGGCCGGCCCCGACGGCCAGTCCGGCACGGATGACGACATCGGCAACTGGACGCTGCAGTAACCGGCCCGACGCCATGAGGGGCGGCCAGCGCACGGCGACCGGCTTCACCCTGCTGGAGATGCTGGTGGTGGTGGCGGTCATCGGCATCATCCTGACGTTCGCCGTCCTGAACCTCGGCGGCGACCGGCGCGCCGAGGAACTGTCCGAGGAGTCCCGCCGCTTCGCCGAACTGCTGCGCCTGGCCAGCGAGCAGGCCGTGCTGCGCGGCGAGGAATGGGGCGTGCAGATCCGCGCGGACGACTACCGCTTCCTCATCTACCGCGACGACGGCTGGGCGCTGCGCGAGGACGACGACCTGTTCCGCACGCGCGCACTCGCGCCGGACACCGAACTGGACATCGAACTGGAGGGTCGCGACCTCGTCCTGGAGAGCAGCGGCGAGATCAAGCCCACGCTGCTGCTGCTGTCGAGCGGCGAGGTGAGTCCGTTCACCGCCGAGTTCGCCGCCTCCGCCACCGAGTACCGCTACCAGGTACAGGCCGATCTGTTCGGCGACATCCGCTGGGAGGCGCTGGAACCCTGGTGAGCGCGTTCCATACATCCCCGTCGCGCAGCCGCGGCTTCACCCTCATCGAGGTGCTGGTCGCGCTCGCCGTGCTGGCGCTGGCGCTGGCCGCGGCCATCCGCGGCGGCGGCGCCTACGTCGGCAACCAGGTCTACCTCCAGGAACGCACGCTGGCGCACTGGGTGGCACGCAATGCGCTCGTCGAACTGCAGCTGGAGCCGCGCTGGCCCGGCACCGGCGAGCGCAGCGGCAGTGTGGAGATGGCCGGCCAGGAGTGGGAGTGGCAGGCCAAGATCGAACAGAGCCCGGACGAGGATCTGCGCCGCATCGACGTGTCGGTGTGGCACGGCAGCAAGGCCGAGGGCGAGCCGCTGGCCGGGTTGAGCGGCTTCGTGGAGCGGCGCGAATGAGATGTCAGCGGGCCTTCACGCTGCTGGAGCTGCTGGTCGCGCTGGCCATCTTCGCGGTGCTGGCGCTGCTCGCCTACGGCGGCCTGAACGGGCTGATGAACACCCGCGCCGCCACCGAGGAGCGCGCCGAGGAGCTGCACCGGCTGCAGATGACCTATCGCATCCTCGGGCGCGACATCGAACAGTGGGTGCCGCGCCCGGTCCGCAACGAGTTCGGCGAGAGCGAGGCCTCGCTGCGCGCCGGCCAGCGGATCGATGCCGCCTTCGAGCTCACCCGCGGCGGCTGGCGCAATCCGGCGGAGCAGCCGCGCAGCACCCAGCAGCGCGTCGCCTACACGGTGCGGGACAATGCCCTGCTGCGCTACCAGTGGCCGACGCTCGACCGCGCGCCGGACGCCAAGCCGCGCGAACAGACATTGCTGGAGGACGTCGACGAGGTGCGCCTGCGCTTCCTCGACCAGGCCGACCAGTGGCAGGAGCGCTGGCCGCCGGCCGGCCAGACCGTCGCGCCGGGACAGCCGACCGCCGAGATCCTGCCGCGCGCCGTCGAGGTGGTGCTGATCACCGAACGCTGGGGGGAGCTGCGATGGCTGTTCCTGCTGCCCGCCTGAGGCCGCGCCCGGATCCCGCCCGCAATCCGCGGCGGCAGGCCGGCGTGGCCCTCATCATGGCCATCATGGTGGTCGCCCTGGCGACGATCGCGGCCGCCGCCATGGCGTCGCGCCAGCAGCTGGACGTGCGCCGCACCGCCAACCTGCTCGACAGCGATCAGGCCTACGCCTACGCGCTGGCGGTCGAAGGCTGGGCGCGCATGATCCTGGCCCGCGACGCGCGCGACAACCAGACCGATCACCTCGACGAGGTCTGGGCCCAGCGGCTGCCGCCGATCGGCGTGGCCGGCGGGCAGATCGACGGCTACGTCGCCGATCTGCAGGGGCGCTTCAACCTCAACAACCTGGTCGGCGCGGACGGCCAGGTCAGCACGGCCGATTTCGCGTACTTCCAGCGCCTGCTGCGGGCGCTGGGGATCGACGACCAGCTGGCGCTGGCGATCCTCGACTGGCTCGACGCCGATTTCGACACGCGCTTTCCGGCCGGTGCCGAGGACGATTTCTACCTGTCGACCCCGACGCCCTACCGTGCCGCCAACCGGCCGCTGCAGAGCGTCAGCGAACTGCGCCTGATCCGCGGCGTGGACGCCGAGACCTGGCAGCGGCTGGCGCCCTTCGTCACTGCGCTGCCGGGACGCACTGCCATCAACATCAACACCGCGGCGGCGCCGCTGCTGCAGGCCATCGCCGAGGGGCTGGCCACGCAGGACGGCGAACAGCTGGTGGAAAAGCGTCCGGCCGACGGTTACGCGAGCGTCGATCTGCTGCTGCAGGACGAGATCTTCGCCGGCAAGGAGCTGGACGACGGCGGACTCACGGTGGTCAGCCAGTTCTTCCTGGTGCGCTCCGACGTCCGCGTCGGCACCGCCCGCGCCCAGGTGTACAGCATCGTGCAGCGCAACGCCGATCAGCTGGTGACGCTGGCGCGCACGCAGGGGACGTGGTAGTGAGGAGTGAGGCGTGAGGAGTGAGGCGTGAGGAGTGAGGAGTGAGGCGCAAAATCCATTATGGCCACGGAATCCACGGAACAACACGGAAAAATGCGATTGCAGAAACCGTAATG
>CAYWKV010000292.1:0-3142 GCA_964458835.1 uncultured Gammaproteobacteria bacterium
CGCTCCCAGTGCCTCATCACACCGTATGAGCAATAGGTTACCGGGGTGTTTTCCGGCACATAGGCCATAGATCGCGCGTAAAACCCTTTCTCAAAGCCATTTCCACATCCCGCACCACCCTGGCATGGCAGCGCGCTGCGCGCATGGATGTCGAAACGCCCAAGGCCTCTCTCATCAGGTCGCGCTGAACTGTAACAGCGTCCTGTCAACGGACATCACCCAACCCCGGCCGAGACCGCATACCCGGTTAAATTGCACAAACAATACAACGCGTTACAAGTGCATCCCGACCACGGCATGTCCCTTGCTAACTGCATAAGGCGCTGCAGCCCGCAACCCCGGTCCATACGGTCGGCGTGCGCTGACCGTGCGGCCCGGTCGAACAGGCGATATTCGGACAGACTTTTTTCCATGTGCATACATTCAGGTTTCGCAGGAAGCACGACCTATCTCGAGATACAGCCATCACGACACAGGAGGTACACCATGAACAACAAACTGCTGGTAAGTCTTTCCACCCTCGTAGTGGCCATGGCCGCCGCGACAGGCGCTCAAGCCAATCCGAGTCTCATGTTCTCCGATGACAACAGCGTCACCGTGAACGCATCCGCCTCGGCCAGCGCCGACGGCGGCAGCGGTGGCTACGCCAATGGCGGTGATGGCGGCAGCCCATACGGTGGCGACGGCGGCAATGGTGACGATGGTGGCAGCGCAGATGCGGAAGACATCAATGGCGGAGCTGGCGGCAGCGCCAGCAACAGCAGCAGCCAAACCATGAATGACCCCGGCGAGACCGGCTTCGAGGCCAATCAGAACTCGGACAACTCGGCTTCCGGCGGCTCGGGCGGACAAGCCTCAGGCGACGCAGGCACCGGCGGTGCGGGCGGCGATGGCGGTGCCGGCGGGACGGCCGGAAACTCCACTGGCGGGGTCGGCGGCACGTCACTGGGTGGTAACGGTGGTACCGCAGAGGCGTATGCCGAATCCTTCAACAGCACCATCGAAGTGGTTTCCTATCAGGTCATGGAGTCGCACGTCACCGGCGCGCCGATCACCATCAACGGCGGCAATGCAGGGAGTGGTGGCAACGGCGGTTATGGCGGTTATGCCAACGGTGGCGATGGCGACGACGGCGGGGATGCGGATGTCTCCACCAGCGCCAGCACCGGCAGTGGCGCCTATACCGCAACGGGCGGAAGCGCGTCCGCCTACGGCGACGGCGATGGCGGCAACGGTGATGACGGTGGCCATGCGTTAGCGGTCGGTGCCGGTGACGGCGGTAACGCCAACGGCGACGATGGCGGCCATGCCGGAGCATTGGGTGCCGGTGATGCCGGCGACAGCGACAACAGCGGCGATAGCGGGCATGCGGGTGCCCTCGGCGCCGGTGACGGCGGCGACGCCGACGGTGACGACGGCGGCCATGCGGGCGCCCTCGGCGCCGGTGATGCCGAAGGCGGATATGCCTCGTCCGGTTCGGGCGGCAATGCCGGCAACAGCGGTTGCTGCACCGATGGCGCCGTCCCCCTCACGTCTGAGGATGGAGGCAAGGACGGCAGTGACGGAAATGACTATAACCAGGCCAATGGCGGCGATGCGACCGGAGGTTCCGGCTCCACGTCCAATGGCGCGAACACCGCCGACGGCGGTGCGGGCGGCAGCGGCGGCACGGGCGGCGATACCTCCAATGGCAGCAACACCGCCATGAGCGGCGACGGCGGCGACGGCGGCACCGGCGGATCCACCAGCAACGGCGCCAACCAGGCTGTCGCCGGCAACGGCGGCAACGGCGGCACCGGTGGCTCGGCCAGCAACGGCTACAACACGGCTGCCGGCGGCAATGGCGGCGACGGCGGATCCACCAGCAACGGCAGCAACACCGCTTCCGGCGGCGATACCGGTGATGGCGGCAACGGTGGTGATGCCGACACCGGCCACAATGTCGCGACCGGCGGCAATGGCGGCTACGGCGGGGCCGGCGGCTACGCGAATGGCGGCAATGGCGGCGATGGCGGCGATGCCTATGGCGGCAGTCTGACCACCGGCAACGTCAATGTCGCAGTCGGCGCCGGCACCTTCGGTGGCATCAGCAATCTCAACATCTCCTCGGGCCTGTACAACTCGACCCTGGGCGGTGTCTCGATTGCGGCCCATTCGGGCATCAGCATCGGTAATTGAGGTGGGACACCGGCATCCTGGCGATGCCGGCCAATGCAGCAATTCCACTGGCGGGCCATTCACGGCCCGCCAGTGGCCCCCCGCAAAAACCGGCATCAGGAGGTACAAAGCCATGGCACCTTCGCAGAATGGCGTGCAGGCATTGCTGATACCGTCCGTCATGGCATTCGGTCTGTGCCTGTTGGCGGTGGGCAGCCCCCATGCCCAGGAACAGGATGAATTCACCGGTGTGATGGTCAGTCAGTCAGAAGAACTCGATGGCCTGCGCGGCCAGGCGGGCAATACCCAGATCACGGTACAGAGCAACCAGGATCTCAGCGCGTCGGTCACCGGCAGCACGTTCAATGTCGGCGCACTCAACAGCGGCGACGTGAGCATCGGCGAGCATGCCCTGGACAATTTCAGCGGTGTCGGCCTGTTCAACATCGTGACCGGCAACAACAACGCCGTCAATGCGGGCATAGGCATCACATTCAACCTGCAATGACGCTCCCGCCGGAGGAAACATGGACACACGCAACGCACAGTCAGCCGTCCACCCCAGCCCGTTGATCATGCTGACCGGCGGCATGCTGTTTCTTCTGATGTGCTTCTCAGCGAATATGCCCTGCGCCAACGCCGGCCCTCTGCGCATTCAGGGAGCCGGCGGTTCCTTTTCCGTGCCGGTGACGAGCCTGAAGGAGGCGCGCCTCCAGACCGTAATCCGTCAACAATACGATTTCAGCTGCGGCTCGGCGGCCGTCGCCACGCTGCTCACCTACCACTATGAGCGCCCAGTGAACGAAGCGGACGCCTTCGAGTTCATGTTCCGGACAGGCGATCAGGAGAAGATCCGCCAGGAAGGTTTCTCCATGCTCGATATGAAACGTTTCCTCGACGCCCGGGGACTCCGGTCGGACGGCTTCCGTATGAGCCTGGACCGCCTCGCCGAGATCGGCGTACCCGGCATCGCGTTGATCAACAC
>CAYWKV010000293.1:0-3117 GCA_964458835.1 uncultured Gammaproteobacteria bacterium
CTTGTCTGAAAAAACGTTCTGGTGGCAAAAAAATTACGTTTTGTGCGGACAAACCTAACTTTTTTGTTATTTCTATATTAGCACAAACGTTCTAATTTTCAAAGATGTTGCGGGAGGAATGTTCGGTGGTCGTCCCCGGCGCGGGTAAAGATCGAGCAGGTATGCGCAACCTGCCCGGAGCCGGCCGCGGTCCGTTACAACATCGGCTGGCCCGCTGAGTAAACCCGCTCGCCAAATGATAAAGCCTCCGGCGGTGATGTCCGGGGGCTTTTTGTTTACCGCATCTTTTACTTGAATATCGAGCTCAGCCCGAACCGCATCAGGCCGCCCGACACCGCCACCGGAGCAGGGTATACCCACCGTTTCGGCCTGGGGTCGCGTCCCAGGCCGCGACGCGTCTGGCGTTACGAAATATCGAGCGCACGCCATTTCAGCGCAAAACCATCGTCCAGGTAGGTGAGTGGCAGGATCGAGCCGTTCAACCGCTCCGCCGGCATCAGGTGCTCATACCACTGCTCGAAGTTATCCTCAATCGCCTTTACAGGCACAGACCACGTCCCCCCGGCGTTCGTGGTCAGCCAGGCTGCACGGCTGGCGGTATCGGTCCACATGATATACAGGTTCCCGGTCGCATCGAATGAAATGCGAGGGGAGCTTACAGCGGGTACCACCCGGCTGCTGTCGGAAAGTACCACTTCTGGCTCGAAAGTGCCGTCCGTATTGCGGAGCAGATAGCGGATGTCGTGGTTGATCGACTGGTAAACGATGTGCACCTGACCGTCTCCCAGCCCGCAGCCTTCAATCCGCCCCACTCTAGCCTTCTCTCCCGACTTCGATTCGACCTCGATTTCCGAGATCTCCCCGTCATCCACAAACGTTCCGTCAGCCTCGACCGCATAGCCCCGCGCCCGTACATCGTCCAGGCCATACTTGTACGAAGTCACATACACGCTGTCTGCGCCCAGCGGCGTCACGATCCCGCACCAGCTTGACCCGTGATGGTACAAGTCGAGCGGGAAGCCGGCCGTCTCACTCCAGGTGCCGTCCGTGGCGTCGTTGCGTAGTACCGTCAGCCCTTCCCATCCAAACGATACCCAGACGTGCCCGTCGCTTGTAACGCACATTGAAAAGTCGTTCATCGTCCGGGGCGGCGCCCAGGGGACTTGCCAGTCCGCATCCCAGACGATTGATCCATCCGCCTGGAGCTCGCCGCGCCGGTACTTGAGCCCGGTATGGCCTTCCTCGATACAGCTCCCCACATGCACATGGTCTCTGGCAGCATCCAGTACCACCGTCCATTCAGCGTCATATTTAGGCGTGTCGGTCACGTAGATTGGATCTTCCCAGGTCACGCCGTCGGTCGAGGTGATGTAGTACACGCCAATCGGGCCGGTATCGTTGTCGTACACACCGTAGAACAACCAGTAGCGCCCGAGATGGTGGAAGCAGTTACGTTGGAAAGGCACGCGGGCCGCGGTGAAGCCGAGCTTGCCCGAGCCGGCAATGTGGATGATGCCCCGGTTCGTGGGTAGGTTAGGAATTTCCTGGCCTGATCCATTGTTGTAACGGAAATTCTTCTCGGCTTCGTTCAGAATCCGGGTGTGGATAGCGATGTCGTCCAAAGCCCCGTCCCAGTAGGTTGACGGCGAGCTGTCCTGCCGGCCCAAATAAAAGCGACCGGTACCCTGGAAGGCGCCCCCCTGGAGTTTTGCCCGGTCTGCCGGCCCGCGGTCCACCTCGAAAGATATCTGTCCGGTTGACAGGTTGTAAGTAATGTCGAAGTAGTACCAGGTGTTGAGCGCCGGACTTCCCAGGGCGTGGGCAATGCAGGCAACGGTGTTAACGCCGTTATTCGACATGCGGAATACCATGCGGTCAATGTCATGCTCGTAAGCCAGGCGGTAGCCCCGCTGGTTGGTGCCAATGTAATATTTGGACAGCGCTACCATATCGGCAGCCGGCTTCGACCGGAGCAGGAAGCGCCCCGAAATGTTGAAGCTGGTCCCGGCCAGGTTCAGGTCCGGTGTGGATTGGTGCCCCAGGTTGTGACCTACGTCCCGGTTCATGAACGCCGCATTACCCACCACGCCGGTAGTGCTCGGCACGCTCCCGGTATCGTACAGGTGGTGCGAACCGTAACTATCTTCCCGGGCCACCAGACTTGACCCGTCGCTCACCTCGTCCAGCTTCCAATAGGCAAGCAGTCCAGCGGTCAAATCAACCACCGGCTCAGGCGGCGGTGCGATCTGCGACTCACCGAAGAGCTTGACCCCGCGCTGGATCAGCAGTGTGTTTTGTCCTATGCCTAAAACCATGCTATACCCCGAGCTTTGCGACCCAGAGCGTGACACCCACTGGCACGTAGACCGCCAGGCGGGGGAAACCGTCTGCCATGAGCGGCAGCTCGATGCCGCCCGAGGGCACCGGTGCGTCGCTCGTGTCGGCCTCGCCATCATACGACCAGGTGCAGCCGGTCGCGCTGGGAAGCAGGAGCACCCTGGTCGCCTGCTCGGTTTCGCCGTAGGCAACTCGGAAGAAAGGCCGTTTGGCGGCGTTGGCCGCCTCGGACGACGCGAAATAGGCCACCGCGCCATCCGAGCTTCCGCTCGGCTCCTTGAGTAAGAGACCGTTATTGGCCGCCACGAGCGAGCGAAACTCGGACGTATCCAGCACCAGCTCATGCCATCCGGTTACACCGTCCTTGACGTACAGCGAACCGGCGATTGTCGCTGCATAGTCGGTGTCGGGTGTGCCCAGGCCGACGCTCCCGGCCCAGGGAATGTCCGGAGTTTGCGATTTCTTGGCCCAGCTTGGATCGGTGCCGGTTGCGTCCTGCGATGCCTTAGTGCCTTCTACCCATCCGGAGTTGCCGGGTAAAATGCGGTGCGCCACGACCGTACTGTCACGCGTGGTCTCTTCGAAATCCTGGTGGTAGAGGAACAGGCTGGCGCGGGAGATTGCCAGGTCGGCCAGTCCGGACAGATCGGCCCGCACCAGGGCTCGCCGCAAACCGCCACCCGCAACTCGTCTGACAGAATATAAATCTGACGCCCTGTAGTTACCAGTGACCGAGGTTGAGTAGATCGAGGTGTCGTCTGTGAGCGGGATATCCACCAC
>CAYWKV010000294.1:0-1497 GCA_964458835.1 uncultured Gammaproteobacteria bacterium
CTGCTGCTGGCATTTCTGTCGGGATTCTCGGCGCTGGCCTATGAGACGCTCTGGCAAAGAATATTAACGGACATCCTCGGATCGGTTAATTCCGCGTCGATCATTGTCATTACCGTGTTCTTCTGCGCCCTGTCCGGCGGCGCGATCTTGTTCCGCAAACACAGACTCCTGAGGGATGCGCCCTGGACGTTGTTTGCGCTGCTGGAAATCGGTATCGGGCTGTCCCTCGTTCCGACCCTGGCGCTTTCCTACAACGGTTTCACCCTCGACACCCCTGACGCCAGTCCCGTCATCAGATCATTGATGGAGCTGTCTCTCGCCATCCCGCTCATCGGGATGCCGGGCCTCCTTATGGGCGGCACCTTGCTGGCGCTGATCAATGCGTCGGTGCAGGACACCCAGGGTCGGGTGTCTCTGCTCTATGGCGTCAATACCCTGGGCGGTGCCGCCGGGATACTCGTCGCCGGTTTTTATTCCATCTATCACCTCGGTGTCCGGGAGAGCGTCATAGTCTTTATGACCATAAACCTCTCGGTCGCGGCGGTCGCGCTGATGATGGGCAGGCGCTGGTCGCTACGCAGGCCGATTCCCATCGCAACGGGTTCGAACGCCAGGAGCGGCCCGTACTGGCCCTATATCGCATCGTTCACGTCCGGGCTGACGATTTTCACGTTCGAGATCGTGCTTCTCAACGCCTACGGACAGGTCGGCCAGAACAGTTCCTGGTCGTTCAGCGCGATGCTCGTGCTGGTGATCGTCTTTCTGGGGATTGCCCCGATCCTGTCGGCCCCGATAAGCAAAGGCAGGACCGCCTTCGTCATGCTGGCCCTGCTGGTCGCGTCGCCGCTGGCGGCGCTCTTTCCCGAGTTGTTCTTCAGGATCACCGACGGCCTGAGCTTCGTCTCCTCGGCGAGCGGCGGCCTTGGCGAGTACCTGCGCAATCTGATGATGGTCGGCGCGCTGAGCGCCGGCCCGTTTCTTCTTGTCGCGGGCTTCGTGTTCCCGAAATGCATGGAGGTGGTCGCGCAGGAGACGGGCAATAACGAGCGGGCGCTGGGTCTGCTGCTCGGCCTCAATACCCTGGGGGCGGTATCCGGGGTCCTGCTGACGCAATTTGTGCTGCTCCCCTTCCTGAGCTTGTGGTATTCGGCCGCGGTGATAGCGACGTTTCCGCTGGTGACCGCGGTTCTTGTCGCGAAGAACCTTCCCATGCGGGTTTCCGGATACAGGCCGCTGGTGGTTGTTCTGTCGGCCATCGCGCTCGCGGCGATCGGTCTCCGATTCACGAATACCCTTCCGCTGACGTCCGTGCGTGCGGGAGAAACGCTGGTCGAGTTGCGCACCGGTCCGGAGGGCATCGTCGCTGTAAAGAAAGACCGGAACGACGTCTGGACCCTGAGCCACAACAATTACTATTACCTGTCGACCACGAACTCGGAAGAGCTGAATCTGCGCATGGGGCATATTCCGCTGCTGTTGCATCCGGCCCCGGAGGAT
>CAYWKV010000294.1:1597-3110 GCA_964458835.1 uncultured Gammaproteobacteria bacterium
GCTGAATCTGCGCATGGGGCATATTCCGCTGCTGTTGCATCCGGCCCCGGAGGATATCCTGTATATCGGCTTCGCCACGGGCTTGACCTCCTCGGCGGCGGTGGCGCATGACGCGGTGAATTCGATCACCGTGTGCGAGACCAGTCCGCTGGTCATCGAACTGGCGCAGAAGCATTTCGGACAGTTTACCGGGAATTCACACGAGGACCCGAGAGTCTCCATTATCGAGGCGGACGGGGTTCACTATGCGGCCAGTACCGAACGACGATTCGACGTGATAACGGGGGATCTGTTTTTTTCCTGGTGTCGGGGCGTTTCCAGGCTGTACAGCATCGAGCATTTTCAGAACGTCAGAAAGAAACTCAAGGCCGGCGGGATCTTCTGCCAGTGGTTTCCCATGTGGCAATATGACGAGGCATCATTTGCAGTGGTCGCCCGGACCTTCCGGGAGGTGTTCCCGGGCGCGCTGGTTCTCCGGTTCAGTTCCCGGGGCCGGACGGTGGTCGGTCTCGTGGGTTTCAGGGACGACCATCCCGACCCGGCGGCTCTCGGCAGGAACTGGGACAACAACCTGCGCGCCACGCCGGCGGCGTCCGGGCCGCTCAGGGACATTCCAGCCTTTGCGGATGTCTTTGCCGGTGCCATCGCGGATGGCAAGGCCATGAATGCGGAACTCAACCGGATCAACCGGCCGATTCTGGAGCCGATCGTCATTGAACTGGAAGCGGCCCTCAGTGGCTGATCGTCACCTTCCAGCCGGCTGCATGGGCGATGTGCGCCGCTGCGATTAGGAAGCCTTAAGGGGTCAGAGCACTTGATCTGCAGCTGTGCCGATCCGCTTCGATTCCGCGCGCACCGCGCAGCAGTCGGCGCCTTGTACAAGCAGCATCGGCAGACCATAATCCTTGCAGGGAATATGCACGTCACGCCGGCTTCCGGCGGATGATCACGGGAGGCCTGCCATGCTGCCACTGAATCTGCCGGTGGAGGAATACACCACCCCCAATCCCGTCACCGCGCGCGAAGACATGCTGATCGACGATCTGCGGCGGCTGATGGAGGAGCATGGCATCCGCCACCTCCCCATCGTCCGGGGCGGGACGGTCGTGGGGGTGATCAGCGACCGGGATGCACGTCTCGTCGCGGGACTGGATTTCGAGCAGAAACTTCAGGTGCGGGCCGCGGACATCATGGCGCCCGATCCGTTGACCGTGAGTGCCGCCACGCCGCTGGATGAAGTGGCGTACGCCATGTCCGAACAGAAGATCGGCAGCGTGATCGTCAACGACGAGAACGGCCAGTTTCTGGGGATCTTCACGGTCACCGACGCCTTGAATGCGCTGATCGAGATCGCGCGTGGAGGTGGCGCGTCATGAGCGGAAACAGGCAATGGATGAATGCCGGAAGCTGGAGGCAGATTTATTCTCCAACGAAAGGCGTTTAAGGAACCTCTGATTAATTCGTCATTGCGAGGATGCCTTGATCCGCAGGATAAGGTACCCGTAATGAACCC
>CAYWKV010000295.1:0-3108 GCA_964458835.1 uncultured Gammaproteobacteria bacterium
CACTCCTCACTCCTCACTCCTCACTCCTCACTCCTCACTCCTCACTCCTCACTCCTCACTCCCATACCCCAGGCTGCGCAGGGCGCGTTCGTCGTCCGCCCAGCCCTCCTTCACCTTGACCCACAGCTGCAGGAACACCTTGCCGTCGAACAGCCGCTCCATGTCGCGGCGCGCCTCGCTGCCGATCTCCTTGAGCAGTGCGCCGCCCTTGCCGATCACGATGGCCTTGTGGGATTCGCGTTCCACCCAGATCAGCGCGTGGATGCGGCGCAGATTGCCCTCCTGCTTGAACTGTTCGATCTCCACGGCCAGCCCGTACGGCACTTCCTGACCGAGTTTGCGGAACAGCTTCTCGCGCACCAGCTCGGCGGCAAGGAACCGCTCGCTGCGGTCGGTGATCTGGTCCTCGGGGTACATCGGCGCCGCCGCGGGCAGATGCCGCACCACGCAGGCCTCGAAGCTGTCCAGGTTGTCGCGTTCGCGCGCCGACAGCGGTACCACGTCGGCGAAGGCATGCAGCGCCGCGAGCTTCTGCAGATGCGGCAGCAGCCGCGCCTTGTCCCCCACGGTATCGACCTTGTTCACGACCAGGATGACCGGCACCTTCACGTCCTTGAGCATGTCCAGGATCCATTGGTCCTCGGCATCCCACTGCGTGGCCTCTACCACGAAGGCGACGACGTCGACGCCGTGCAGCACGGCCATCGCCGTCTTGTTGATGGCGCGGTTCAGGGCCTTGCGGTCGCCCTGGTGCAGGCCCGGCGTGTCCACGTAGACGATCTGCGCCATCTCGAGCGTCTTGATGCCGAGGATGCGATGACGGGTCGTCTGCGGCCGGTGCGAGGTGATGCTGATCTTCTGGCCGAGCAGGCCGTTCAGCAGGGTCGATTTGCCGACGTTGGGCCGCCCCACCAGCGCCACGTAACCGCAACGGAAGGTTTCTTCGCTCATGCGCAGTACTCTGATCCGCTTATAACCACAAAGGACGCGAAGGACACGAAAACATCACTCATGAAAGATGCGGGGCTCCGCAAACCGCGACCCACCACGACCTCCGTGACGTCGCGCTCCGAAGATATTCCGGACGGAATAAGTCTTCGTGCCCGTCGTGGTTTGCGGACCTTGCGCAGCCACCGGAGATGATCAGCCGGACTCCGCACCGAGCACATCCAGCATGTGCTGCGCGGCCTGCTGCTCGGCGTGGCGGCGGCTGCGACCCTTGCCGCGGGCGCTGTGGCTGAGGCCCGTCAGGCGGCATTCCACCTCGAAGACCTGGTCGTGAGCACCGCCACGGATCGAAACGACGCCGTACTCGGGGAGGTCCAGATGCCGGGCCTGCAGGTATTCCTGCAGGCGGGTCTTGAAATCCTTGACGGCGACGGGCTCCGCCGGCAGCGCGGCAAGCCGCGCCGCGTACAGCGATTGGATCACCGCGACGCAGGCCGGGAAGCCGCCGTCGAGATAGACCGCCCCGAGAACCGCCTCGAGGGTGTCGGCGAGAATGGATTCGCGCCGGTAGCCGCCGCTTTTGAGCTCGCCGGAGCCGAGGCGCAGATGTTCGCCCAGCCCCAGATCGCGCGCCAGCTCCGCCAGCGTCTGCTTGCGCACCAGGGCGGCGCGCAGCCGGCTGAGTTCGCCCTCGCTGGCCTCGGGATAGCGCCGATACAGCGCCTCGGCGATCACCATGCCCAGGACGGCGTCGCCGAGGAACTCCAGCCGTTCGTTGTTGCGGCCACCCGCGCTGCGGTGGGTGAGGGCGTTGACCAGGAGCGCCGGCTCGCGGAAGCGGTAGGCCAATTGCCGCAGCAGTGCGTCCTCGGAGGCGATCAACGCCGCACCACCTCGATTTCCTTTTTGAAGGTGGAGACCGCATCGACGTTGCCCAGCACCGGCACGCGCTTCTCGTACTCCACCCACACCCGCAGCCGGCCGCTCTGATTCTCGATCTTCACGTCGCGGCCTGAGATGGACTTGACGTCGTTCACGCTGAAGCGCTTGTCCAGCATGCTGCGGATCTCGGCGACCGATTTCGAGCCGACCTCCGGCTCGTTCTCCAGCGACTCGATGGCGCTTGCGACGCTGAAATATTCCAGGTAGCCCGGCGTCAGGCGCAGGGCCAGCAGCACGAAGAAGCCGATCAGGCCCAGCACGATGATCCAGCCGATCGCCGTCATGCCGCGTTGCGATTCCAGCGTCTGCATACCCCCCTCCCCCTTTCGAGTCGTCAGATTGTCAGTGAATGGTCTGGCCGAGACGGCCCCATTCCACGCCGCCGCCGGCGCTGTCCCAGTTCATCCAGATCATGAAGGCCTTGCCCACCAGATTGGCTTCCGGCACCGGGCCGAAATAGCGGCTGTCCTTACTGTTGTCGCGGTTGTCGCCCATCATGAAATAGTGACCCGGGGGTATCTCGACCTCGCCCTCGAGACCGCCGGCGCCCGGCCGCACCAGAATCTGATGATTCACGTCGCCGAGCCGCTCCTCGCGCAGGCTCGCCCCGGAACTGGACACCCCCGAACCGGTGCCGACATAGCTGCCGATCTCGGCCTGGGACATCGCTGCTCCGTTGATATAGAGGATTTTGTCCCGATAGGCAACACGGTCGCCGGGCACCCCGACCACACGCTTGATGTAGTCGATGCTGGGGTCCTCCGGATAGCGGAACACCACCACGTCGCCGCGCTGCGGTTCGCCCACCTCCACGACTTTGTTGTTCAGCACCGGCAGCCGGAGGCCGTAGGCGAACTTGTTCACCAGGATGAAGTCGCCGACCAGCAGCGTCGGCATCATGGAGCCGGAGGGGATGCGGAAGGGCTCGGCGACGAACGAGCGCAGGACGAGCACCGCGAAGATGACCGGGAAGAAGGCCTTCGAATACTCGACCAGGACCGGCTCCTTGGCATCCTTGGAGCGCCCGCGTCCCCACAGCAGCGCATCGGCCAGCCAGACGAGGCCGGTGATGGCGCTGGCGAGTACGAGTATCAGCGGAAAATCGAAGTTCATTGTGGTTCCTTGTTTAGAAGGATCAGGGGCTAGGGACGAGGGACTAGGGGCTGGGGACTAGCACACCCGATCAATCCCTAGCCCCTAGTCCATAGCCCCTAGCCC
>CAYWKV010000296.1:0-3073 GCA_964458835.1 uncultured Gammaproteobacteria bacterium
CGTGACGGCCGTGCGCCCGGCAACTACGCCAATGGCAATCGCGCGGCCGGCGACCGTGCGGCGGCCCCGCAGCGCGAGCAGCGCAGCGACCGCCCGCGCGCGACGCTCAAGGCCAAGCGCCCGCACTACCGTTCGCAGACCTCGATCGACTGGTGAGATCCGCGTCGGCGGCAGCCGATGAGCGCGCGCGTCCATCCCCCAAAACCGCGTTCGCCACGGAAACACACGGAAAGACACGGAAGGCACGCACGGCGGGGATGCGGCGGGCTTTGCATTCCGTGCGCTTCGGTGGCTGAAATGAGTATCGTTTAGCGGCCGAAGGGGACAGATTAAAATCTGTCCCCTTAAGCCAAATGCCCGAAGGGGACAGATTTCAATCTGTCCCCCTTGGCTATGGTCCCCTAAGCTACAGTCCCTTAAGCTACGCTTCCGTGGCCAACGTGGTTTTCGGGTATACGGGCAGCAGTGATGTCATTCATTGAGCCGATCGACAGCCGTCAGCGCGAGCAGGTCCTGCGCGCCACCGAGGACTGTCTGGTGCGCGCCGAAGCATTGTTCGGGCGCCGCTTTCCCCTCATACCCGTCGTCTTCGATCTGCGTGGCCGCAGCGCCGGCATGTACCGCGTGCGCGGCGGCGTGCGCTGCATCCGTTACAACCCCTACATCTTTGCCAAGCATTTCGCGGACGGCCTGAGCCAGACCGTGCCGCACGAAGTGGCGCATTACGTCACCGATCTGCTCTACGGCCTGCGGCGGGTGCGGCCGCACGGGCGTGAATGGCAGGCGGTCATGTGCCGTCTGGGGGCCGAACCGCGCGCCACCGGACGCTATGATCTCGACGGCGTGCCGCTGCGCGTGCAGCGGCGTTTCGCCTATCGCTGCGGCTGCGGTGAACATCGGCTGAGCACGCGCCGCCACGGTGCGGTGTGCCGCGGCGAGGCGCGCTACGTCTGCCGGAGCTGCCGCTGCGAGCTGCGGTTCGCCGGCGAGGCCGGGGCGGATGTCGGGGTGACCGACGCCCGGGAGCGGCGATGACCACGGCACCGGCCGTTTGGCAGGTGTACATGATCCTGTGCTCGGACGCGTCGCTGTACACCGGCATCACCAACGACCTCGAGCGGCGGCTGGCGCGGCATGCGGCGGGGCAGGGGGCGAAGTTCTTCAAGGGCCGCGCGCCCGGGCCGGTGGTCTATCTCGAGACCGGGCACACACGCAGCAGCGCCAGCCGGCGCGAAGCGGCGATCAAGAAACTGCGGCGCGACGAGAAGCTGCGGCTGATCGCATCGGCGGTGAACGCCATGGATGCACGGCGGGATTGAGGACGCCGCCACCGATCTGCGGCGGCGGCAAAACAAAAGGCCCCGCAGGATCGCTGCGGGGCCTTTCGTACGTTGCGCCTGGGTTCAGCTCTGAACCGAAACGCGCGTGGCCTGCAGGCCTTTGGGGCCCTTTTCGACCTCGAAGGTCACGGTCTGGCCTTCGGCCAGGGTCTTGAAGCCGCTGCCTTCGATTGCGGAGAAGTGGACGAAAACGTCAGCGCCGCCATCCGACGGTGCGATGAAGCCGAAGCCCTTGGTCTCGTTGAACCACTTGACGGTACCTGTTGCCATGTAACTTACCTCGGTAAAACTAGAACGGTGTTTGGTATTGCAGAGGGCTAAGGTAACTTACAGGAGATACCGCAAGGAAACTTCTGAAATAACCTAGCTAACTTGCAATGCGCCCAAGTCTAGCCCAAGGTCTGGCAAAATACGAATACTTTTCGATTCGCCTGGCGGGAGCCCCCGCCAGGGCCGGACGGTCACCGCTGCGCCGCCATTCTCCGCTCCTTCACCGGCCGACAGCGGGGACGGCGGACCTCCCCGGACTTCTCGATTTTTCCGGCCGCCCGGATACACTCAATGGGTGCGGCGGCTGGTCACCGGCTCGGGCCGGGCGCCGCCGCGCTGATCGTGACGGTCGGATCGAGGAGGGCACGCGTATGGCAGGCGCTTATGTCAATCGTGCGGATTCCATGTTCAGGCGGGAGTCGGATGCCGGGTACCGGGTGGCCTGGAAGCTGAAATACGGCTTCCAGAAGGGGCATTTTCCTGAGGAGATGACCTACGGGGAAGCCCGTCGGAAGGCCGCGGAGCTGCAGGCCAGGGAACCCGAAAAGGTCTTCTGGGCCGAAATGATCATGGATCCGGATTTCTGAGACGTGCGCGCGGGGCCCCGGGTTGCCGGCCGCGCCCCGCGCATTCCAAACACCGTCTTTCCTCACCGTCGGACCTCACACCAGTTGCCGCTGCAGGGCGAGCGCGACCGCCTGGGCGCGGCTGCGTACCTCGAGCTTGGCGAAGATGTTCTTGAAGTGGTTCCGCACCGTCTGTGGCGCAATCGTCAGGGCCGTGCCGATGCCGGTGGTGTCCTCGCCGCGGGCGGCCAGCTCCAGGATCTGCAGCTCGCGCCGGGTGAGGGCCGGATCGCACGGCCGCCGGCCGGGTCGGGGCAGTTCGCTGGCCAGGCGCTGGATCAGGCGGTGGCCGTTCATCCGGCGCAGCGCGAAGTAGATCTGCGGGTGGTCCGGATCGGACAACGTCGCGGGCACCGTATACACGCCGACGTTGACCCAGCAGCGCGCGCCGCCGGGCAGCGGCACGACCAGATCGAAGTTCGGCATGGGGCGCCGCCGCAGCGCCTCTTGGGCGATGGGGCAGTCGCGGCTGCAGACGCGCCGGCTGGCGAGGTCGTCGGCGCACAGTACCTCGCGGCAGGGGCGACCGTGCAGATCGCCCCCGGTCCGCCCCATGAGCTGCTGGAAGGCCGGATTGGTGTAGCCGATCCGGCGGTTCTGATCGATGCCGAACACAGCATCGGCGCTGTGGTCGAGGATGGTCTGTATGGGTGGCATGTCGGCATCCCCCGGCGCCGCGGTGCGCCTGTGCATGACGTTGGATCAGTCATAGCGAATGCCGTGCCAGTCTCCGGATGGAGTCGGCGAGGCCGACGGGAATGATTTTTCGATCAGTGGCTTGGTGCAGGGCCGCCCGGATCGGAGCGGCTGTGGGGCACGGGTTGCGGGGGGGCCGGT
>CAYWKV010000297.1:0-3038 GCA_964458835.1 uncultured Gammaproteobacteria bacterium
CCCTTCCCCTTCCCA
Source organism: uncultured Gammaproteobacteria bacterium (assembly GCA_964458835.1). Taxonomy (GTDB): domain Bacteria; phylum Pseudomonadota; class Gammaproteobacteria; order Thiohalobacterales; family Thiohalobacteraceae; genus JAHJQQ01. The sequence continues at coordinate 16 of CAYWKV010000297.1, forward strand.
CCATCCTCCGCGTCATCGTTGTTGCCGCCGTTGTCACCGCCGCCGCTGCCGCCGTCACCGACGGAGGCCATGTCGACGAGTTCGAAAAGGCCGCCGACGATCATGCCGCGGTAGATCGGCACCGAGCAGCTCGTATGGACACGGGCGACTGGTTCATTGCCGATCAGGATCTCGAACTCGTTTGCCAAGCGTCCGTTGGCCACGGGCTCGAAGAGTCCGCCGAGAGGAACGATGGTGAAGGTGTAGAGCGCGTTCGCGCCCACGCCGGCGGTCTGTGCCGGGAGGATGGGCCGCTGGCCGCCGCCCGGTGCGACACGCTGTCCGCGGACCTCGCCGCCATCCCGCACCTGCGGCGGCTGCGCATCCACAGCCGCCTGCCGGTCGTGCTGCCGGCGCGCATCACCGCGGAACTCCTGGAGACGCTGAGTGGCAGCCGGCTCCACGCCGTGCTCGTCGTCCACGCCAACCACCCCAACGAGATCGACACCGCGGTGCGCCAGGCCCTGCGCCGGACCACGGCGGCGGGCGTACCGGTGCTCAACCAGACCGTGCTGCTGCGCGGCGTCAACGACCGCGCCGACACCCTCTGCGCCTTGTCCGAGGCGCTGTTCGAGGCCGGCGCGCTGCCGTACTACCTGCATCAGCTCGACCGGGTCCAGGGGGCCGCGCATTTCGAGGTCCCCGATGCCGAGGCGATCGCCCTGGCGGCGGAACTGCGCGTGCGCCTGCCCGGCTACCTGGTCCCCCGCCTGGTGCGCGAAACGGCGGGCGCCCCCGCCAAGACGCCCCTCGACGCAGGGAGCGCCACGCATCTATAAGGTGCATCACGGCTGTCCCATAAACCCAAAAACCGGATTTGCCACGGAAGCACACGGAAGACACTGGAATAAATCCGCGTCGGGAGGTGCCGGCTCGACCCCTGACAGGTGACGTGGGCCGCGATGTGAAGCCACATGATCCGGTCCGGGTTTTTCCGTGTGCCTCCGTGGCTGAAATCCGTGTTTTCGAGGTAAAACCAATGGGGCGGCAGTGAAGATGCGTCTATAGAAAGCGGGCCGGCGGCCGCAACACTGGGAGCGCCGCGGCCGACCGGCGACCGCGGCAGTTCAACACCCGGACATGCCATGGACCAGCGCACGCCCGCCCGCAGGGCACCCACTGCGGATTCCTTCGATATCCGACCGGCCCAGGTCGAGAAATGGATCGCCGCACTGCCGCTCGTCAATCTGGGCGAGACCGGCCGGCGCCTCTACCGCGCGCTCACCGAGACCAACCAGACCGATCTGCCGGCCGAGCAGCGCCTCGCCATGCTGGAACGGCTGCGCGCGCCGCTGCGGACGGTCGCCGACGCCATGACGAAGCATTTCGTCGGCCAGCCCCTGCCGCTGGCGGATAAGAGCCGGCAGATCGCCGAACTGGCACAGGCCCTCGCCCGGCAGATGGCGCTCGGCTACCGCATCGCGGCGGAAGACGGCGCCAAGGGCCGCAACCGGTTCGGCGACCGCCGCACCCGCGCTGTCGCAACGCACCGCGCGCTGGGCTGCCTCGGCACGGTGCTGCTGCGCGCCTACCAGGCCTACGCCCCCTATCCCGCCGGCGTCTGGCGTGAAATCCATGCCCTGTACCGGGCCGCCGAGGCAGACGGCAGCGCCGGGATCGCCGTTCGGGATGCGGAGCAGCCCGAGGTCGAGAGCACCATCGAGGAGCGCTACAAGCGCATTCTCCTGCTCGCCCTGGCCTGTCCCTACCGCCTGCGCCCCGGGGAAGTGGAGCAGATCCATGCCTGGCTGGCCGACTGGTGCCGCCATGCCACACTCGAGCGCCTGGCGGAACCGCGCAATCCCACCGGTCGCTTCGTCGTCGACTTCCAGTCGGACGGCCCGCCCGTCTACCTGGTGCTGCACGCGACCGACTACCGCGACGACACCTGCCGCATTCTGAACGCAACGCGCCTGGCCGACGTCGTCCGCGACCACCTCGGCCGCCTGCGCCGCGACGGCCAGACGGGCCGACGGGTGAACGAACAGGTGCTGCAGCGCCTGATGCTGGCCTGGGGCGTCCTGCCCAAGCGCCGCTTCTCGCGTCGCCAGCGGCACTCGACCGCGGTGGTGGCGATGGGCCTGAGCGCGGCGCACTACTTCATCGGCGGCGAGGCCGCGTTCGCCGGCGACGCGGCGAATCCGGGCCTGTTCGACAAGCCGGCGCGGTTCGATGCGCGGGAACCGGCCGCAGCGCGGCCGTCGCGGGACGTGTGGGAACTCGGCGGCGCACGGCCGCTGCACGAACCCCATGCCGGCGCCGCGACCGAACAGTACATCGACTTCGATCGGCTGGCGCCGAAGACGGCAACGGGGGCGACCGCCAGAACACCCGTCGGACCCGCTTTCCGCACCCACGACTGGAAGATGGTGAATGTCAGCGCCGCGGGCTACCGGCTGCTGTGGGACAGCAGCGCGTCCTCGCAGGCGCACGTCGGCGAACTGCTGGGGCTGCGCGAGAGCACCGATCCCGACAGCTTCCACCTCGGTATCGGCGTCGTGCGCTGGATGAAGGTCGCCGAAGAGGGCTTGGAACTCGGCGTGGAGATGCTGTCCCCCGGCGCCGTGGCGGTGGGCACCAAGAAGCGCGCGGGCGGCGAGTACACCCGCAGCCTGCTGCTGCCGGCCATCAAGGCGCTCGGCCAGCCGGCCACGCTGCTCACCGCCGCCCTGCCCTATCGGGCGGGCGATCACCTGCTGGTCAACAGCCACGGCAAGGAACTGCGGGTCGAACTCACCAAGCTGGTGGAGAACACCGGCATCTTCGCACAATTCCAGTTCCGCCCGCTGCACGGCGGCACGGCGACGGACGCCGCTACGCGGGACAACTTCGAGACGCTGTGGGGGCTGCTCTAGGGGACCTCTGATTAATCGTTACACCGTCATTGCGAGCGAAGCGAAGCAATCTCCTTCTACGGTAGATCAATAGGTTGGAGATTGCCGCGTCGCTACGCTCCTCGCAATGACGAATAAATCAGAGGTTCC
>CAYWKV010000298.1:0-3024 GCA_964458835.1 uncultured Gammaproteobacteria bacterium
AATTCTTCCGTGTATTTCCGTGTGCTTCCGTGGCTAATGAGGTTTTGCCTTTAGCCCCTCACTCCTCACTCCTCACTCCTAACTCCTCACTCCTCACTCCTAACTCCTAACTCCTCACCCCCCAGCGTCGTCTGCTTCAGCTCGCTCAGATACGTCACCCCGTCCTCATGCTCGATCTGTTCGATGCGCACCGGCAGGTAGCCGAGCGCGGGCGCGCACCAGAGGTGGGTGGTGCGGTCGAAGTCCTTGCGCACGCGCTCGATCTTGAACGTCCGGAATTCGCCGGCCGGGACCCGGATGGTCTCCTCGCCGATCACCGCGAAATGATATTCCTTGAGCTTGCCGCCGTCGGCGATGGCGTAGGTGAGCTTCTCCTTGCCCGCGCTCAGATCCATCATCACCGCGACCTGCACCACCAGCTTGTCCAGGGCACCTTCGGGGATATCCATCTGCCAGGTGTGGCCCTCGACGGTGTTGGAGACCTCGCCCGCCTGCCAGTCGAACCGGAGATAGGCGTGCCGGCCTTTTTTGCTGCCAGTGTGATCGAAGCGGTATTCCAGCGGCCGGATGCGGTCCTTGTGCAGCGTGAACAGGCTGGATTCCTGCACCTGGTCCGCGCGGAACAGCTTCGCCAGCCCGATCGGGCGGGTGTGGGAGCGGTAATCGTAGCGCCCGTCCGGCTGCGCGCTGAGGGCGACGCGCGCCTCGCCGATGCCGAAGCGGTTCAGACTGAGTTCGTAGACGGCCGCGAAATCCCCGGGCACGCCCGCCCGTGCGGCCAGACTCAGGAGGCCCGCCAGCGATGCGGCGAGCGCGCGTGTGATCAGGGTCATCCGTCAGGCCTCCGCCGTGACCGTGTCCAGGCGCTGCGGCTCCGGCAGCGGCCGCCCGTCCAGCCAGGCGGCACCGTCACGATAACGCAGGCGGCCGGTCGCGAACCAGCCGATCACCGTCGGATAGAGACGGTGTTCCTGTGCCAGGACGCGCCGGGCCAGGTCGGCCTCGGTGTCACCGGGCCGTACCGGCACGGGGATCTGCGCGATCACCGGCCCCCCGTCCAGTTCCTCGGTGACGAAATGCACGCTGGCGCCGTGCTCGGCGACGCCGGCCTCGAGCGCGCGGCGGTGGGTGTGCAGGCCGCGGAAGGCCGGCAGCAGCGACGGATGGATGTTGAGCAGCCGGCCCTGGAAATGACGCACGAAGCCCGGCGTGAGGATGCGCATGAAGCCGGCCAGCACCACCAGTTCCGGCGCGTGGCGGTCGATGGCGGCCTGCAGCGCGCGGTCGTAGTCCTCGCGACTGGGGTAGTCGCGGTGATCGACGGTCTCGGTGTGGAGGCCCGCGGCGCGCGCGGTCTCCAGGCCGGACGCCTCCGGCCGGTTGCTGATCACCGCGCGGATGTCGACCGGCAGCGCGCCGTTCGCGGCCAGCTCCAGGATCGCCTGCATGTTGCTGCCGCGTCCGGAGATCAGGATGACGAGGGGGAGTTTGGTCATAAAGATCAGGGGCTAGGGACTAGGTGCTAGGTACTAGGGCGGGTGAGCATAGGATTTTTCTAGCCCCTCGTCCCTAGCCCCTCGTCCCTGTCATTTCCACGTACGGTTTGCCGTCGCCCGCCTCGACGCTGCCGATGCGCCAGGCGGATTCCCCGGCGGCGGCGAGTTGCCGCACGACCGCGTCGGCCTGCCCCGCGTCGACCACCAGCACCATGCCGATGCCGCAGTTGAAGGTGCGGTGCATCTCGCTGTCGACGACGTTGCCCTGCGCCTGCAGCCAGTCGAACACGGCCGGGCGCCGCCAGGAAGACGCCGAGATCACCGCGCGGGTGTGCGCCGGCAGTACGCGCGGGATGTTCTCCAGCAGGCCGCCACCGGTGATGTGCGCGAGCGCGTGCACGTCGACGGTCTTCATGAGTTCGAGGATCGGCTTGACGTAGATGCGCGTCGGCGCCAGCAGACGCTCGCCCAGGGTCGCACCGTCGAAGGGCATGCCCAGGTCGGCGCCGCTCACCTCGACGATCTTGCGCACCAGCGAATAGCCGTTGGAATGCGGGCCGCTGGAGCCGATGCCGATGAGCACGTCGCCCGCCTTCACCGCGCTGCCGTCGATGATGCGGTCCTTTTCCACCACGCCGACGCAGAAGCCGGCCAGGTCGTAGTCGCCCTCGCCGTACAGGCCGGGCATCTCGGCGGTCTCGCCGCCGACCAGCGCGCAGCCGGCCTGCTCGCAGCCGGCGGCGATGCCGGCGATGACGCTGGCGCCGACCTCCACGTCCAGCCTGCCGGTGGCGTAGTAATCGAGGAAGAACAGCGGTTCGGCGCCGGTCACCAGGATGTCGTTCACGCACATCGCGACCAGGTCGATGCCGATGGTGTCGTGGCGGCCGAGGTCGATGGCGAGCTTGAGCTTGGTGCCCACGCCGTCGGTGCCGGACACCAGCACGGGTTGCTTGTAGCGGTCGACCGGCACCTCGAACAGCGCGCCGAAGCCGCCCAGTCCGCCGAGCACGCCGGGGCGCTTGGTGCGGGCCACGGCGGGCTTGATGCGTTCGACCAGGGCGTTGCCGGCATCGATGTCGACACCGGCGTCGCGATAACTCAAAGAGGCGCGGGACGGGGCGGGCGGCTTGTGGTTCACTCGGGGCTCCGGGCAGCTGGTTGGGATCGTCGTGTCGGGCGATTGGCCGACGTTCTGTGCTATTTTACCGCGGATGTCGCCGCCGTTGCGGAATTGTTTGGTGCCGCGGGCGCCGGGTCCGGCACGGCGGCCGGCGCGATCCCCCGGTCGGTGGGCCGGAATCAGTCCCGACTCAATTCTGGGAGTATCCATGCTGCGCATGACATTCACGGTCCTGCCCGCGCGCCTGCTGCTGGCCTGGCTGCTCGCGCTGGCCGCGCTGCCGGCGCTGGCGGCCGATCCGCTGTTCGAGGCGCGGGTGCCGGTGGCAGACCGCAGCGTCGAGGCGCGCGAGACGGCGCAGCGCCAGGCCCTGCCCGTCGGCCTCGTAGCCGTACTGCTGCACGT
>CAYWKV010000299.1:0-3002 GCA_964458835.1 uncultured Gammaproteobacteria bacterium
CTGAACGAGATTGCCGCGTCGCTGCGCTCCTCGCAATGACGAGGATATTTTCGACTGCCCCTGGCCGTTCTCAGCTGTCGTGAAATCCCAGCACCGGATTTCGCTCCAGGCCCGCTTCCGACCCGACGCGGAAGTTGAATGACTTCGCAATGACCACCCGATTCGCTGCCACTCGAAAATGCCCGAGCGGCACAACCGCATGTCGAATGACTGCGGAGGCCAGCCTCACACGTCCAGATTCGCGACCGCCAGCGCGTTGGTCTCGATGAAGTCGCGGCGCGGTTCGACCTGATCGCCCATCAGGGTGGTGAAGATCTGATCGGCGGCGACGGCGTCTTCGATCTGCACCTGCAGCAGGCGGCGGGTCTCCATGTTCATGGTGGTGTCCCAGAGCTGCTCGGGATTCATCTCGCCCAGGCCCTTGTAGCGCTGGATGTGCTGGCCGCGGCGCGCCTGGTCGAGGAGCCACTCCATGACCTGCTTGAAGCCGGAGACCTCCTGCCGGCGCTCGCCGCGCATGACGTAGGCACCGGGGCCGATGAGGCCTTCCAGCTGGCGGCCGAGCTCGGCCATGCGCTGGTACTCGGCCGTCGCGAAGAAGTCGCTGGTCAGCCGCTGCTCCTGGGCGATGATGCCGTGGGTGCGCTTGATCAGGCTGACGCTGAAACCTTCCTGCTCGGACTGCAGGCCCACCAGGATCTCGAACGTCTGCCCCGGCGGCAGGGCGGCGTTGGCGCGCTGCTCCAGCTCGGCGAACCAGTCGGCGACACGTGCCGCATCGCGCAGGACCGCCTCGTCCAGCGGCGGCATGTAGACCATCTTCTCCAGCAGCAGCGGGTCATAGCGGCGCGCCAGCCGGCGGATGGACGCCATGACCGTCATGTAGCGGTCGGCCAGGGCCTCGAGCGCCGTGCCGGCGATGGGCGGTGCGTCCGGACCGATGTGCAGCCGGGCGTCGTCCAGGGCACTGCTGAGGAGGTGGGCGTTCAGTGCCGCATCATCCTTAACATATTGTTCTTGCTTGCCTTTTTTTACCTTGTAGAGCGGCGGCTGGGCGATGTACACATGCCCGCGCTCGATCAGCTCGGGCATCTGCCGGTAGAAGAAGGTCAGCAGCAGGGTGCGGATGTGCGAGCCGTCCACGTCCGCGTCGGTCATGATGATGATGCGGTGGTAGCGCAGCTTGTCGGGGTTGAATTCCTCACGGCCGATGCCGCAGCCCAGGGCGGTGATGAGCGTGCCCACCTCGGCAGACGACAACATCTTGTCGAACCTGGCTTTTTCGACGTTCAGGATCTTGCCCTTGAGGGGCAGGATGGCCTGGGTACGGCGGTCCCGGCCCTGCTTGGCCGAGCCGCCGGCGGAGTCGCCCTCGACCAGGAACAGCTCGGACAGGGCCGGGTCGCGCTCCTGGCAGTCGGCCAGCTTGCCCGGCAGCCCGGCGATGTCGAGGGCCCCCTTGCGGCGGGTCATCTCGCGCGCCTTGCGGGCGGCCTCGCGGGCCCGGGCGGCCTCGACGATCTTGGCGGTGATGCCCTTGGCCTCGTTCGGATTCTCCAGCAGGTACTCCTGCAGCTTCTCGGCCACGGCCGATTCCACCACGGCCTTCACCTCGGAGGACACCAGCTTGTCCTTGGTCTGGGATGAGAACTTGGGGTCCGGGACCTTCACCGACAGCACCGCCGTCAGGCCTTCGCGGGCATCATCGCCGGTGGGGACCACCTTGGCCTTCTTCGCAATGCCCTCGTTCTCCATGTACTGGTTGAGGGTGCGGGTCAGCGCGGCGCGGAAGCCGGCCAGGTGGGTACCGCCGTCGCGCTGCGGGATGTTGTTGGTAAAGCAGAAGATGTTTTCCTGGTAGGAGTCGTTCCACTGGAACGCCACCTCGACGCCGATGCCGTCGCGCTCGGTGTTGAAATAGCACACCGTCGGGTGCAGCGGGGTCTTGTTGCGGTTCAAGTGCTCGACGAAGGCGCGGATACCGCCCTGGTACTCGAACTGATCCGACTTGTCGGTGCGCTCGTCCCTGAGGACGATGCGCACGCCGGAGTTCAGGAACGACAGCTCGCGCAGGCGCTTGGCCAGCAGGTCGTAGTGGAACTCGATGTTGGTGAAGATCTGCGAGCTCGGCTTGAAGCGGATTTCCGTGCCGGTGGCATCGCTGGTGCCGATCGGAGCGAGCGGGGCGACCGGCTCGCCCAAGCGGTATTCCTGGTACCAGAGCTTGCCGTCGCGGCGGATGGTGAGCTTCAACTGTTCGGACAGGGCGTTGACCACGGACACGCCCACGCCGTGCAGGCCGCCCGATACCTTATATGAGTTGTCGTCGAATTTGCCGCCCGCGTGCAGCACGGTGAGGATCACCTCGGCGGCAGAGCGTTGCTCCTCGGGGTGGATATCGACCGGTATCCCGCGGCCGTCGTCGGTCACCGTGACCGATTCGTCGCTGTGGATGGTAACGGTGACCTCGTGGCAGTGGCCGGCCAGCGCCTCGTCGATGGCGTTGTCCACCACCTCGTAGACCATGTGGTGCAGGCCCGAGCCGTCGTCGGTGTCGCCGATGTACATGCCCGGCCGCTTGCGCACGGCGTCGAGGCCCTTGAGGACCTTGATCGACTCTGCGCCGTACTCGGCCGCGCCGTTGCCGTTACCGTTGGTCTCGTCGGTCATTCGTGATCCAGAATCGCCAGTCCCGAGGCTTCCACGCGGACGCCCAGAGCTCGCCCTTTCAAGTCTTCGAACAGGTGCTCGTCCGTGCCGGTGAGGAAGGCCTGAAGCCCGAGCGCCAGAATTTCGTCGAACAACGCGCCCCGCCGACGGCGGTCCAGATGCGCTGCGACTTCGTCCAACAACAATATAGGGTCTGGGGCTGATTCTGCACCTGAAAGACGGGCCGCCTGGGCCAAAACAAGGTTCAAAATCAGCGCTTTTTGCTCGCCGGTGCTGCACTCGGCCGCAGGCCTGTCCTTTTCGGCGTGGACCACCTCCAGCTCACCCCGGTG
>CAYWKV010000300.1:0-2999 GCA_964458835.1 uncultured Gammaproteobacteria bacterium
CTGCTGCGCGGCGACATCATCGAATAGGGAGGGACGACCATGTTCGAAACCGTGATCGAAGCACTCGTGGCACTGTGCGTGCTTGCCGGTGCCGGCTTCGCCTTCATCGGCTCGCTGGGTCTCGCGCGTCTGCCGGATTTCTATATGCGCCTGCACGGCCCGACCAAGGCCACCACCCTCGGTGTCGGCGGCATGATCATCGGTTCGGCGCTGTACTTCTCCACCCGCGGCGACGGTCTCAGTCTGCACGAGCTGCTCATCACCCTGTTCCTGTTCATCACGGCGCCGGTGAGCGCGCACATGCTGGCCAAGGCCGCACTGCACCTGCGGCTGCGGCCGGTGGAGCGGACGCGGGGAAAGCTGCTGCCGTAACGGACTGTTGCGGCATCCTTCGACGGCCGTTCAGCGGCCGTTCATCCCGCAGGCCCAGACTGTGATCGTCAGCCATCACCGGCAGTCCGCGGAACCACAGCCATGAGCATACCTCCCCTTTCGAATTCTGCGCGCATCGCGATCCTGGCCGCGGCCGCACTGACCCTCACCGCCTGTGCCCACGGCCGGGACGATCATTACTCCACGCCCGCGCCCTACTACCGGTCGGGCGTGACCTATCACGACTACTGGTACTACCCGGCGATCGGCTGCTATTACGACCCGCATGCGCGCGTCTATCTCTATTACGAACGCGACCGCTGGCTGCGCGCGCGGGCATTGCCACCCCATCTGCGACCGCACCTCGGAGCGCACGTGACCGTCCGCGCGCCGCACGACCGTCCGTACGAGGAACATCATCGGCATCGTGAGCGATACGAACCGGAGCGGTACCGGGACGCCGCCCCGTACGACCGCAACGGGGATGTCTGGCTGGGTCCGCCGCGCCGCGAACCATCCCCGCGCTACGACGACAGGCGGCACCAGGATGCCCGCGACCCGCACCGCCGGCCGCCCGCAGGCGTGCGCGACGACGACCGCAGGCCGGACAGCACGCCCGCGCCGCGCGATTACCGCGATTCGAATCAGGACGACCGGCGCATGCCGCCGGTACGCAACCGGCAGATGCCGGACGGCGAGCGACCACCCGCCGCCGCGGCGCCGGCGAAGCGGGAGAACGCCGCGCGCGAGCGTGAACTCCGCCAGGAGCAGTCGCAGCCACGGAGCCGCACCACGCTCGACCGCCCGCACGACGACGGCCGGCGCGGCGATCCTCCGGTCCGGTACAAGCCGGGCCCTCGGCACTACCCCGATGCCACGCCGTACGAACGCTAGCCCACGGATGCAGCGTGAACCCACCGCGGTCGCGATGGCCGCGGCACGGTCGCGGCGCTGTGCCGCCTTCTCTCGTGCTGCTGACCCACGGCTGTCCCATAAATCCAGAAACCGAATTTGCCACGGAAGCACACGGACGACACTGAAATAAGGAACCTCTGATTTTTTCGTCATTGCGAGGAGCGCAGCGACGCGGCAATCTCCAAACTATTGATCTACTGTAGGGGGAGATTGCTTTACCGAAGGGTATCCTTTAGGGCGCTTCGCTCGCAATGACGGTACGATGAATTAATCAGAGGTTCCATAAATCTGTATCGCGAGCCCCTGCGGGAGCGGGCCGGAGGTGAGCTCGCGGATCAATAATCCGCGACGTCGCGAAGGTTATTCGCGCCGACAATGCACCCAGACGCCGTGGCGGAAATGGCAAAGCGGGCGCCGCTCTGCTATCCCTTGAGCACACATCCACCCCGTCACCCAGGCACAAGGAGACACATCATGGCGTTCGAGCTTCCCGCATTGCCCTATCCGCCCACCGCACTCGCACCGCACATCTCGGAAGAGACGCTGAACTTCCATCACGGCAAGCACCATGCCGGCTACATCCGCAAACTCAACGAACTGATCGGGAACACGCCCTATGCCAGGATGACGCTGGAAGAGATCGTGTGCGCGGCCGACGGCGCGATCTACAACAATGCGGCGCAGGCGTGGAACCACGCGTTCTACTGGCAATGCCTGAGCCCGGCCGGCAGCGGTGGCAAGCCCGAACACGCGCTGCTCGCCGCAATCGAACGCGACTTCGGGTCCGTGGACGGCCTGCGCGAGGCCTTCATGACCGCGGCCGCCGGCCTGTTCGGCTCCGGCTGGACCTGGCTGGTGCAGGATGTCGAAGGACGTCTGTCGGTGGAGAACACGGGCAACGCGGGCAATCCGCTCACCACCGGCCGCACGCCGCTGCTGGTATGCGACGTATGGGAACATGCCTATTACATCGACTACCGCAATGCCCGCCCCGATTACCTGCAGGGCTTCTGGGCGCTGGTCAACTGGCCGTTCGTAGCGTCGAATCTCGGCACCGTGCCAGCGCGGCGCACCGGCTCCGTGGACTGAAACCGGACGATCGGGTACATTGCGGCCCAACTCTCCCGCAGCGATCGACCATGGCCACCCGCAGCTCCGACACCGACAAGCTCGACAGGATCGTCGCCGAAGCCCACCGTCAGCGCGACGCGCGCGAAAAGGATTATCGCGAACGCGCGCTGAAGCTCTACCCCTGGGTCTGCGGCCGCTGCGGACGCGAGTTCACGCGCGCGAATCTGAGCGAACTCACCGTCCACCACCGCGACCACAACCACGACAACAATCCGCTCGACGGCAGCAACTGGGAGCTGCTGTGCCTGTACTGCCACGACAACGAGCACCAGCGCCAGCTCGAGGCCGCCGGCCTCGGCAAGACCCAGGCGAGCACCCAGTCCGGCCCCACCGCCGTGCACAACCCTTTCGCCGCGCTGAAGGACCTGCTCAAGGACAAGTGAAATCCGTATAGCCACGAAATCCACGAAACCCACGAAATGGCGTGAGGGACAAAACCGATCACCAGGCCGCCCAGCCAGCATCCCGGGATGAGGTGATCGATACGCCCCCGCGGCCTCAATATCTTTCGTGGGTTTCGTGGATTTCGTGGCGCTATTCTTTTGGTGGAACCCCCTATGCACATCTGGGTCGATGCCGAT
>CAYWKV010000301.1:0-2988 GCA_964458835.1 uncultured Gammaproteobacteria bacterium
TCGCGTTGAAGGCCAGCCGCGACAGGCCGTTCATGTCGGTGTGGTTGCCGTCGCTGTCATCGACCTCGATCTGCAGGCTGTTGGCGGCGCCGGAATCGACGGCGCTCAGCGTCAGGCGATACTGACTGCCGTCGTAGATGATCCCCGCGCGCACGCCGAGATCCGCGGCGTTGATGGCATCGCGCAGGCCGGCGAGGGTGTTGTTGGATGAATCCACCGTGAGCGTGCGGGTGGACTGCTCCGGATTCAGGGTGAAGCCGTTGTAGGTATCGGTGTCGGCGTCGTAGTCGGTGGTGCCGGACTTGAACGTCAGGGTACCCGTGCCGACCACGGCGTTGAGGTCGTCCACGCCTGCCATGACCAGGGTGTGCGTCTGGGCCAGGGCGTCGACGCTGATGCGGTAGTTGCCGGCCGCGGCCGTGCTGCCGGCCCGCGCGCCCAGGATGCCCGGGTCGCTGCTGGTGGCGGTCAGGGCATCGAAGGTGCTCGCCCGGCTCAACGGGCTGAGCGTGGCGCGGAATTGCTCCAGGGCACTCTTGATGCCGCCGTAGGCGGAGATCTCGGCCTGATAGCGGGTTTCGCGGGTGGCAAGGCGCAGCTCGGCGGGTTCGCGTTCGGCGGCGACCAGTTTGTCGACCAGACCGTTGATATCGATCCCCGAGCCGACGCCCGGCGCCACGATTGAAGCCATGTCTGTCTCCCCTCACTCACATCTGCCGGGAACGGATCGCGCCAGGAATGGCGCTCCTACAAGATACCGACACGGGGCATCGCCACCCCGTAGGAGCGGCATTCCTGCCGCGATATCCCCTCGGTCGAACCCCTGCGTGCAAAAATGCAAGATCAAGGCCAGCCTAATCAGGCATGCGCCTGCAGGAACAGACCGTCGACCTGCTTGTCGTCCAGTTGCCGCAGATGGCGGGCCAATGCCAGCACCTCCTCGGCCGGGATCTGACGCACGACCTCCCGGGTGTCGCCGTCCACGACTGTGATGATGGTGCGTCCCAGCGTCTCATCGACGCTGAACTGGAGTTCGCGTCGAACCGTCTGCACGTAGCTGTCGATGTCTTTCACGGCCTGGGCAAGCTCTTCGCTGTGATTGGAACGGCCGTCGGCGGTGGCACCGACGGGCGGCAGATTCGTTCCATCGACGGCCGGCGTTTGCCGGTCCGCTGACGGTGCGGCACGCTCGACACGCTCCACGGCCGGCCGCGTCTGTGGCGGCAACAGGCCGGTGGTCAGGGTATTGAGCGGGCTGGTCGGATGGCTGCTCATGTCGGATCACCTCGCGGGCGGGCACCGCCTGGGCGGGCACCGTCAGTGCAGGTGGAGGGCGGCCGGCGCCCCGGATCTCCCGCCCTGGATATCCTGGGATCTTCCAGAATCTCCGGGGCGCCGGCACACCCGATCCCATACTGCAGGAGCGACACGGCCAGCAGCGGCAGGCTGTTGGCCTGCGACACCATGGCCACGCCGGCCTGCTGCAGGATCTGCGCGCGGGTCATCTCGGCGGTCTCGGCCGCGAAGTCCGCATCCATGATCCGGCTGCGTGCTGCGGTGAGGTTCTCGGCCGTGATGCCGATGTTGCTGACCACCGCCTCGAAGCGGTTCTGCAGGGCGCCGAGGTCGGCGCGGCTGGAGTTGATCCTGTCCAGTGCGGCATCCACCGCATTCATGGCAGTCTCGGCGCCTCCCGCCGTCGAAATGTCGATGGCGCTGATAGCCGTGCCAGTGGCCGTGATCGACTGGTCACCCGGGTCGAACGCCCCCGTGAACTCCATGACACCAGTCACATCATCCGGAGCCTTGTAGGTCAGGTCGATCGTGGCACCAGTCGTGGCTTCGGCAGCGAGGCCGTAACTGGCGATTGTCGCACCAGTTGCGCCGCCTACAGCAAAATTCGCAACGGTGATGTTTCGACCGTCAGCAGCGGTCAGGCTGACACCGGTACCGGTATCCGTGGCCACAACGCCTGTGGTAGCCGACTGTGCATTGATCGCCTCCACCGCATTGGTGCGATTGGTCGCCAAATTGGTCGTGCCGGCGATAGTGATTGTGAGCCCATTAATTTGGACCGTCGAGTTTCCAGCGGCAGAAGGCGCACCGGCGCTGGTTCCAGCAGCAACGGTGGTCTCGTTCGCACTGGCAGTCAGGCCCGAAATACCGGCCGCATTCATGGCATTCGCGAGCACCTTCGCATCGTTAGCAATGACACCCAGGTCGTAGGTTGAACCGCCGACAGTAATCGATTTTGCGCCAGCCGTATCACTCGCGGTTCCGATCGACTGGTTGGTCAGCTGAAAACCATTGAATTGACCCAGCGAGGATGCGCGAGCACTGGCGATGCTATCGATAGTGATAGTCTGCCCCGCATTCGCTCCGACCTGAAAGGACTGGGATGTGAAGCTGCCATCCAACAGTTTGACGTTGTTGAAAGAGGTGGTCTGGGCGACGCGGTTGATCTCCTCCACCAATTGTTCGACCTCGCCCTGCAGGGCCGCGCGATCCGAGGCGCTGTTGGTGGCGTTGGCCGACTGCACGGCCAGCTCGCGCACGCGCTGCAGCAGGGTGGTGACGCCGCCCAGCGCGCCTTCGGCGGTCTGGGCCAGGGAGATGCCGTCGTTGGCGTTGCGGGCCGCCTGGTTCAGGCCGCGGATCTGGGTGGTGAAGCGTTCGGAGATAGCCAGGCCGGCCGCGTCGTCCTTGGCGCTGTTGATGCGCAGGCCCGAGGACAGGCGCTGCAGCGAGGTCTCCAGGGAACCCTGGGAACCGGTCAGATTACGCTGCGAATTCAGCGACGCGATGTTGCTGTTGATGACAAGTGCCATGATTCTTCTCCTTGATCCCGCCCCTGCTGGGAGTGGACGGGAAGCAGGTCTTATACATGGCGGATATGTCTCGTCCCGGTGGGCCAGACATTCACCGCCTCCGGACACGCTAGCGGCCCCGGGCAGCCGATCTTTAAGCCCCCCGCCACAGGTTTTCCAC
>CAYWKV010000302.1:0-2965 GCA_964458835.1 uncultured Gammaproteobacteria bacterium
CGCTACGCTTCATCCGGGCTACACATGTTGATCGATACTCAGGACGCGATCCGGCTGTGGCGCGATGTCGCCACCGAGCATGGCGACCCGATTCCCGAACCGCAGGGACGCCAAGTGATGGCTGGGTGAGTAAACGTAGTCTGGCTGCAGCACAGCGGAATCCTGGGTAATCGAGAAGCATGGGCCGATGAGAGGGTTTCAAGTACTCTGACCCCTTGATTGCCGGTCTTCAACCCGCTGCGCGAGCCTCGGCCTCTACGCCGAGAATCTCAAACGTCATCCTCTCCAGATCCGCAAAGATATACGTCGCCGGCGCCGCGACGCCGCCGACGGTGCCGGGATTCACCATCAGCGTCTCGCCACCCTTGATGTTCGCCACGCGCGTCACGGCCGCGCAATGATCATGGCCGCAGCAGACGATGTCCCAGTCGCCGGTAGTGGCGAGCGCCTGCGCGTAGTGCGGGTAGTGCACGAGGAAGATGCGTTTGCCGGCGAGTTGGATGCCGGCATCCTGACCGTAGAACTTCACCACGCTGGACGGCTTCGAGGCGATGCGCGCCATCATGTACAGGTCGCCCGCGTTGTTGCCGTGGATGACGTGCACGGGCAGGCCGAGCGGTTGCAGCACGTTGAGCGTGCTCGGCGCGACCACGTCGCCGCAGTGCAGCACGGCCTCGGCACCGCGTGACTTGGCATCGGTCACGGCGGCCTGGAGCAGGGCGCGGTTGTCGTGGCTGTCGGAGACGATGGCGAGTTTCATTGAAAAGACCTTTTTGCCACTAAATCCACGAAACCCACGAACGTGAATAATGTGAAAACCTTTCGTGGATTTAGTGGGTTTCGTGGCTATAACGGGGTTAATCAGAAATTCGGTTTCTCGGGCGCGTCCGTGTACATCTGCACGCTGGCCAGGATCTCCTTTTTGGCCTCCTCGATGCCGGCCCAGCCTTCGACGCGCACCCATTTGCCTTCGTCGAGATCCTTGTAGTGCTCGAAGAAGTGCGCGATCTGTTCCAGGATCATCTCGGGCAGGTCGCGGAAGTCCTTCACCCTGCGGTACAAGTTGCACAGCTTGTCGACCGGCACGGCCAGCACCTTGGCGTCGTCGCCGGACTCGTCGGTCATCTTCAGCACGCCCACCGGGCGGCAGCGCACCACCGAGCCGGTGATCAGCGGTACCGGCGTCAGCACCAGCACGTCCACCGGGTCGCCGTCGGCCGACAGGGTGTGCGGGACGTAGCCATAGTTGCACGGGTAGTGCATGGCGGTGTTCATGAACCGGTCGACGTACATGGCGCCGGAGGCCTTGTCGACTTCGTATTTCACCGGGTCGCTGTGCGCGGGGATCTCGATGATCACATTGATATCGTTGGGCACATCGCGGCCCGAATCGACGGCGTCCAGGGTCATGGCGGCGGCCTCCGCACAAAGAAAAAGGGCCGGTAGTATATACCGGCCCTTTATTAGTGGGGCTGATTTTGTAGGAGCGGCCTCTGGCCGCGAACGGGCCGGTCTCCGAACCGTTCGCGGGCAAGCCCGCTCCTACAGGTGCCAAATTACAGCAACGGCACGATCAAGAGCGCCACGATATTGATGATCTTGATCAGCGGGTTGACCGCCGGGCCGGCCGTATCCTTGTAGGGGTCGCCCACGGTGTCGCCGGTCACCGCGGCCTTGTGGGCCTCGGAGCCCTTGCCGCCGTGGTGGCCTTCCTCGATGTACTTCTTGGCGTTGTCCCAGGCGCCGCCGCCGGTGGTCATGGAGATGGCGACGAAGATGCCGGTGATGATGGTGCCGAGCAGCACGCCGCCCAGCGCCTTTGGGCCCAGCACCAGGCCGACGATCACGGGCACGGCGACCGGCAGCAGCGAGGGAATCATCATTTCCTTGATCGCGGCCTTGGTCAGCATGTCCACGCAGGTGCCGTACTCGGGCTTGGCCTTGCCTTCCATGATGCCGGGGATCTCGCGGAACTGGCGGCGCACCTCGACCACCACCGAGCCGGCGGCGCGGCCCACCGCCTCCATGCCCATGGCGCCGAACAGGTAGGGCACCATGCCGCCGATGAACAGGCCGATAATGACCATGTGGTCGGACAGGTCGAACAGCGTCACGCCGCCGGTCTTGGCTTCGAGTGCGTGGGTGTAATCGGCGAACAGCACCAGCGCGGCCAGACCCGCCGAGCCGATGGCGTAGCCCTTGGTCACCGCCTTGGTGGTGTTGCCCACGGCGTCGAGCGGGTCGGTGATGTTGCGGATCTTCTCGTCGAGCTCGGCCATTTCGGCGATGCCGCCGGCGTTGTCGGTGATCGGGCCGTAGGCGTCCAGCGCCACGATGATGCCGGTCATCGACAGCATTGAGGTCGCGGCGATGGCGATGCCGTACAGGCCGCCCAGTTCATACGAAGCCCAGATCGCGAGGCACACGGCGAGCACCGGCGCGGCGGTGGACTTCATGGACACGCCCAGGCCGGCGATCACGTTGGTGCCGTGACCGGTGGTGGAGGCCTGCGCGATGTGCTTCACCGGGGCATATTCCGTCGCGGTGTAGTACTCGGTGATGACCACCATCGCGGCGGTCAGGCCTAAGCCGATCAGCGCGGTGTAGAACAGGTTCATGGCCGGCACGGTGGTGTCGCCGATCACCAGACCCGCGGGGAACATCGTGGTGGTGATGTACCAGAACGCCGGTATCGCCAGCACGCCGGCCACCATCAGGCCGCGGTACAGGGCGTTCATGATCTTGCCGCCCTCGCGCGCCTTCACGAAGAAGGTGCCGATGATCGAGGCGATGATGGACGCGCCGCCCAGCACCAGCGGATACAGCACCGCATTGGTGTCGCCGGCGACCATCAGGCCACCGAGCAGCATGGTGGCGATGATGGTGACCGCGTAGGTCTCGAACAGGTCAGCGGCCATGCCGGCGCAGTCGCCGACGTTGTCGCCCACGTTGTCGGCGATCACGG
>CAYWKV010000303.1:0-1221 GCA_964458835.1 uncultured Gammaproteobacteria bacterium
GAGTGCCGCGCCGTCATCCACGGTGGTGCGGCTTGCAGCCGCTGCGCCGCTTTGATACCAAGGCGCAATAGGGCGGCGGCCGTCGGGCCTGGACGGTTCCGGTGCGAGGGGGGAGGGCGGATGCATCTGCAGGGATACGGCGACGAAGACTTGGCGAACCTGGCCGGGCTGCTGGGCGAGCGGCTGCGTGCGGCGGGGCGGATGGTCGCAACGGCGGAATCCTGCACCGGCGGCTGGGTGGCGAAGGTGGTCACCGACGTCGCCGGCAGTTCGCGCTGGTTCGAGCGCGGTTTCGTCACCTATACGAACGAATCCAAGCAGGAGTTGCTGGGCGTGCCCGCCGAGGTGCTCGCGGCCGAGGGGGCGGTCAGTGCGGCGACGGTCGCGGCGATGGCGCGCGGGGCGTTGGCGCGTAGCCGGGCGCAACTCAGTTGCGCGATCAGCGGCATCGCCGGGCCGGGCGGAGCGACGCCGGACAAGCCCGTCGGGCTGGTCTGGTTCGCCTGGGCGGTGCGTGGCGGTACCGTGCGCAGCGAGCGCCGGGTCTTCGCCGGGGACCGCGAGGCCGTGCGCCGTCAGGCGGTCGCACACGCCCTGCGGGGGTTGATCGATGCCACCGGCTGAGGTTGCCGCGGCCCGGCGTCTGTTCTTCGCCCTGTGGCCGGACGGGGCGGTGCGCGAAGCCCTGGCGGGACTGCTGGAGGGCGAACCGCCCTGCACCGGCCGGCGCGTACCGGACGGCAATCTGCACATGACGCTGGCCTTCGTCGGCCATGTGACGGCGGAGCAGCACGCCTGCATGGAGGCGGCGGCCGCCGCGGGCGAGGCCGCACCCTTCACGGTGACCCTGGACCGGCTCGGCTACTGGCCGCGGCCGCGCATCGTCTGGGCCGGGGCCCGCGTCACCCCGCCGGCGCTGATCGATCTGGTCGCACGCCTCAACCGTGGGCTCAGCGGCTGCGGCCACCAGCCTGAGCAACGTCCCTATCAGGCCCACGTCACCCTGGCCCGCAAGGGGCGGGCACCGCCAAGGTGTGGCACGATCCCGCCCATCACCTGGCCGGTCAACAGTTTTTGCCTGATCGAATCAGCCAGCGCGGAACACGGCAGCATCTATCGGGTGCTCGCCGCCTGGCCGCTGCGCGGCCTGTAGGAGCGACCTGAAAGGTGGGGCCCAGCGCCGCGCCCGGCACGGGGGGCCGAGCGGGGAGGGGGGGGGCG
>CAYWKV010000303.1:1231-2956 GCA_964458835.1 uncultured Gammaproteobacteria bacterium
GGTGAGGCCCGAGCGCCTCACCTTCAGGTCGCTCCTTACCGAGTGCTTGCGGTCCTTGGGCGAACACTGTATAAATACACAGTATCCGCCGCGGCAGCCACCCGCGCGGGCCGGCGATGCTCTCAACTCTCTGTTTTCTCTGAGTTCAGGGGTCCAACGTCCCGGCACGCGCAGGTTGTCACGGTGGTTCGCGCGGTGGGGCGCGTGGGATAATCCGCCACCACCCGAATCTTCGACCGGCGGCCACGGACGGGTCGCGTACACACAGCCAGCAGGGGAGAGAGGACAATGGACGACAACAAGCGTAAGGCCTTGGGCGCTGCACTGAGCCAGATCGAAAAGCAGTTCGGCAAGGGCGCTGTGATGCGCATGGGCGACGTCGGCCCGGTGCGCGACATCGACGTGATCTCCACCGGCTCGCTGAGCCTGGACCTGGCGCTCGGCATCGGCGGCCTGCCGCGCGGCCGCATCATCGAGATCTACGGACCGGAGTCCTCCGGCAAGACCACCCTGACCCTGCAGGTCATCGCCGAGGCGCAGAAGAAGGGCGGCACCGCCGCCTTCGTCGATGCCGAGCACGCCCTCGACCCGACTTACGCGCAGAAACTCGGCGTGAACGTCGACGACCTGCTGGTCTCACAGCCGGACACCGGCGAGCAGGCCCTGGAGATCACCGACATGCTGGTGCGCTCCGGCGCCGTCGACGTGGTGGTGGTCGACTCGGTCGCCGCGCTGACGCCGAAGGCGGAAATCGAGGGCGAGATGGGCGACTCGCATATGGGCCTGCACGCACGCCTGATGTCGCAGGCGCTGCGCAAGCTCACCGCCAACATCAAACGCTCCAATACCCTGGTCATCTTCATCAACCAGATCCGCATGAAGATCGGCGTCATGTTCGGCAACCCCGAGACCACCACCGGCGGCAATGCGCTCAAGTTCTACGCCTCGGTGCGCATGGACATCCGCCGCACCGGCGCCATCAAGAAGGGCGATGAGGTGATCGGCAACGAGACCCGCGTCAAGGTGGTCAAGAACAAGGTGGCCCCGCCGTTCAAGCAGGCCGAGTTCGAGATCCTCTACGGCGAGGGCATCTCCCGCGCCGGCGAGATCATCGATCTGGGTGTGAAGGCCAGCATCGTCGACAAGTCCGGCGCCTGGTACAGCTACAACGGCGACCGCATCGGCCAGGGCAAGGACAACGCCCGCCAGTTCCTCAAGGATAACCCGGCCGTCATGCAGGAGATCGAGAGCCGCATCCGCGCCGAGCTGATGGTGCAGCCGGTGATCGCGGGCGACGACGAGCGTGAAGAAGAGCTCGAAGAGGCGTGAGGGCGGGTCGGAGACCGTCGATCCGCACGAGCTGGAGCGGATCGCGGTCGGGCTGCTGGCGCGGCGGGAGCACAGCCGGGCCGAGCTGGCGCAGAAACTGACGGCACGCGGCTTCGCGCCGGTGGATATCGAACCGCTGCTCGACCGGCTGGCGGCGCAGCGGCTGCAATCGGACAGCCGCTTCGCCGAGGCCTACGTCCGCGCCCGCTGCGGGCGCGGCTACGGCCCGCAGCGCATCCGCGCCGAGCTGCGCGAGCGCGGCATCACGGCCGAACAGATCGACCAGGCCTTTGCCGCACAACCCGCCGCCGACACCCCCCGCATCGACGAGATCTGGCGCAGAAAGTACGCCGGCCGCCTGCCCGCGGATTACCGCGAACGGGCGCGGCAGATGCG
>CAYWKV010000304.1:0-2947 GCA_964458835.1 uncultured Gammaproteobacteria bacterium
CCAAGGCGCCAAGACGCCCAGATAATGAATGTAGTCGGCAGCGTTGGTACAGCGGGCTTTCGATCCCGTCGATTCTTCGCAATGTCGAGTCCAACAAACAGCCTCAACACGATTTTCTTGGCGCCTTGGCGGTCCGCTCAGGGTTTCGTGGCGGCCTTGGCGTCCTGGCGGTTCAGCATGCTGCGGCGCGAAGGGGGCAGATTGAAATCTGTCCCCGGGCGTCGTGCTATCATCTGCCCCGGATTTCCTGGCCCGGTGACCGATGAAGCTGCATATACCCGCCTTCGAGAAGGCCCATGTCCTGGTGGTCGGCGACGTCATGCTCGACCGCTACTGGCACGGGGCCACCTCGCGCATCTCGCCCGAGGCGCCGGTGCCGGTGGTGCACGTGCGCCACAACGAGGAGCGCCCCGGCGGCGCCGGCAACGTCGCGCTGAACATCGCCGCGCTGCAGGCGCGCAGCACCGTCATCGGCCTGACCGGCGACGACGAGCCCGCCGACAGTCTCGCGCGCGGCCTCGAGGCGGCCGGTGTGCAATGCCGCTTCCAGCGCCTGGCGGGCGTGCCGACCATCACCAAGCTGCGCATCATCAGCCGCCATCAGCAGCTGATCCGCCTGGACTTCGAGGACGGCTTCGAGGACTTCGACACGGCCGCGCTGCTGCGCGACTACCGGGCGGCGCTGAGCTCGTGCGGCGCAGTGGTGATCTCCGACTACGGCAAGGGCACCCTCAGGCCGCTGCGCGAACTCATCGACGCCGCGCGCGCCGCCGGCAGGCCGGTGCTGGTCGATCCCAAGCGCACCGACTTTGCGCCGTATGCCGGCGCCAGCCTGATCACGCCCAACCTGAACGAATTCGAGGCCGTGGTCGGCCCGTGCCGCAGCGAGGCGGAGCTGGTCGACAAGGGGCTGGAGCTGATCCGCCGCCACGAGCTCGGTGCGCTGCTGGTGACGCGTGGCGAACACGGCATGACGCTGCTGCGCGCCGGCCAGCCGGAGCTGCACCTGCCGACGCAGGCCCGCGAGGTGTTCGATGTGACCGGTGCCGGCGACACGGTGATCGGCGTGCTGGCCGCTGCGCTCGCCGCGGGCGAAGGACTGGCCGAGGCGACCGCCTTCGCCAACATCGCCGCCGGCATCGTGGTCGGCAAGCTCGGCACCGCGACCGCCTCGGTCCCCGAGATCCGCCGCGTCCTGGCCGGCCGGCGCGAGGCGGGCTACGGCGTGCTGAGCGAGGAGCAGCTGCTGGTCGCCGTCGAGGAGGCGCGCGCCCAGGGTGAGCGCCTCGTCATGACCAACGGCTGCTTCGACATCCTGCACGCCGGGCACGTGGGCTATCTCGCCGAGGCGCGGCGGCTCGGCGACCGCCTGATCGTCGCCGTCAACGACGACGACTCCGTGCGGCGCCTGAAGGGCGAGGGCCGGCCGGTCAACCCCGTCGACCGGCGCATGACGGTGCTGGCCGCACTGGAGAGCGTCGACTGGGTGGTGCCGTTCTCCGAGGACACGCCCGAGCGCCTGATCTGCGCCGTGCAGCCACAGGTGCTGGTCAAGGGCGGCGACTACCGCCCCGAGCAGATCGCCGGCCACGACTGCGTCAAAGCCGCCGGCGGCGAAGTCAAAGTGCTCGGTTTCGAAGCAGGCGTATCGACCTCGCGCATCATCGACGCGATCCGCGCGCGGGATGAACAGTGAAGAATGCTATGAACCGCCAAGACGCCAAGGGCGCCAAGAAAGACCTGTTTGAACCGCCAAGGCGCCAAGGCGCCAAGAAAATCTTGTTGAGGCTTTTTGTTGGATTCGATATTGCGAAGGATCGACGTGATCGAATGCGCGCTGCACCAACGCAGCCGACCACATTCATTATCTTGGCGCCTTGGCGCCTTGGCGGTTCAAATAATTCTTTCTGGGCGCCCTTGGCGCCCTGGCGGTTCATACAAGTGGCGCGAGGTATCAGATGATCATCGTCACCGGCGGGGCCGGCTTCATCGGCTCGAACATCGTCAAGGCGCTCAACGGGCGCGGGCGTACGGACATCCTGGTCGTCGACAATCTGAGCAACGGCGTGAAGTTCAAGAACCTCGCCGACTG
Organism: uncultured Gammaproteobacteria bacterium; assembly: GCA_964458835.1. GTDB lineage: Bacteria > Pseudomonadota > Gammaproteobacteria > Thiohalobacterales > Thiohalobacteraceae > JAHJQQ01. The sequence goes on from CAYWKV010000304.1 coordinate 2,093, forward strand.
CGAGATCGCCGACTACATGGACAAGGAGGACTTCATCGCCCGGGTGCAGGCCGGCGGCGAGATAGGTGGCAAGGTCGAGGCGGTGTTCCACGAGGGCGCCTGCTCGTCCACCACGGAGTGGGACGGGCGCTACATGATGCGCAACAACTACGAATACTCCAAGGCGCTGCTGCACTGGTGCCTGGCGCGCAAGGCCGCGTACGTCTACGCGTCGTCGGCCTCGGTGTACGGCGCCGGCCGCGTGTTCAAGGAGATCCGCGCGCACGAGGAGCCGCTCAACGTCTACGGCTACTCCAAGTTCCTGTTCGATCAGTACGTGCGCCGCATCCTCCCGACCGCGCAGAGCCAGATCGTCGGCTTCCGTTATTTCAACGTCTACGGGCCGCGCGAGCAGCACAAGGGCGGCATGGCCAGCGTCGCCTTCCATCTGAACAATCAGCTGCACGATACCGGCAAGGTGAAGTTGTTCGCGGGCTGCGACGGCTACGGCGACGGCGAACAGCGCCGTGACTTCATCTACGTCGGCGACGCCGTGGACGTGAATCTGTGGTTTCTGGATCATCCCGGCAAGTCCGGTATCTTCAATGTCGGCACCGGCCGCAGCCAGCCCTTCAACGACATCGCCCGCGCGGTCATCGCCTGGCACGGTCATGGCGAGGTCGAGTACATCCCGTTCCCGGACCACCTGCGCGGCCGCTACCAGAGCTTCACCGAGGCCGACGTCTCCGCCCTGCGCGCCGCCGGCTACGACCAGCCCTTCAAGACCGTCGAAGAGGGCGTGGCGCTGTACCTGGAATGGCTGAACAACGGCGGCGGGGATATCTGAAAACGATTTTTACCGCACAGGACGCAAAG
>CAYWKV010000305.1:0-2940 GCA_964458835.1 uncultured Gammaproteobacteria bacterium
CCGGGTGTCTCTGTGGTTGCCTGGGCCAAGAAGGTTTTGGGACTCCTAGGCCGCGCCCCCGGCGCCGACGCACCCTACGGACTGAAGTCTGACCCCATTGAACCTCTTCTGGGTATTTCCGTGTGCTTCCGTGGCTAAGATGTTCAGGACAATACTGGCTGTGTCCAGCGCAAGATCATGCGGCACGCGGCTTGACCGTCTCCCGGATTTCCTTGCCGACTGTCTGTTCGGCCAGTCGCAACTCATAGGCCTTCTGGAGATTCATCCAATAATCGGCAGTAGTCCCGAAGTAGCGCGCCAGTCGCAATGCGGTGTCCGCCGTGATGCCGCGCTTGTGGCGCAGTATCTCGGTGACGCGGTTGGCCGGGACACCGAGTGCCTCTGCGAATGCGGCGGCGCTGATGCCGATTTCGTCCAGTTCTTCCTTCAGTTGTTCCCCCGGATGGATGGGGCGCATCTTGTTGGCCATGGCCAAGCTTCCTCGTCAGTGATAATCCACGATTTCGACATCGTGAGGGCCATCGTCATGCCACGTAAAACAGATCCGCCACTGGTCATTGATGCGAATGCTGTATTGTCCGTTTCGGTCGCCGTGTAGTCGTTCGAGGCGGTTGCTGGGGATGCCGGCGAGATCGGCCAATGTGGTGGCCTGATCCAGGCGGTCCAGCCTCCGCTCCGCTTGTGAGCGAATGCCATCGAATCGGCGCACCCTGTGCCCCTCATAAAGCTTCTGCGTATCCTTGCAGTTGAATCCCTGAATCATGCCAACATCGTAACAGCAGTATGCGATACGTACAACGTATGATTAGGATTCCGGCGTCTGCAGGGTTCAATGGGGCCAGACTCGAATGGCACTTACTTAAATCCTTCTTGGCCACGGAACTCACGGAACAACACGGAAAATGTTCATTGCGTAAACCCAGGATCATCCCTCCCTGGCCGGGTCTTCGGGTTTTTACAATAAGCTTTTTCCGTGTTATTCCGTGGGTTCCGTGGCCATTTTTTTCAAGGCGTCGGCTTAAATAAGTGCCATTCGAGTCTGACCCCATTGAACCTTCTTTACCCTGTCACATAGAACCCCTAATATCGTTCGACCGCGTGCCCTGGGGCCGTGGGGAGTAAGAGAGGACTCCAAAGTCCCGCAGCAGGCACCACCCCGTTCCCGGAGAAGGCGGGGGTAATCCTACAATAAGAGACTGATCAGGATGGAGTTTCAGATTCAGCCGCACGGCGGCGCGCCGGTCGATCTGCGGGTCGATGCGGAGCGCGCCGAGGCGCTCAAGCAGGCCTCCCGCGATTTCCCCTCCCTGACCCTGAGCCAGCGCCAGGTCTGCGACCTCGAGCTGCTGATGAACGGCGGCTTCGCGCCGCTGCGCGGCTTCATGGACCCGGCGGCCTACGACGGCGTGGTCGAGCGCCTGCGCCTGCCCGACGGGACGCTGTGGCCGATCCCGATCATCCTCGATGTGCCGGCCCGGTTCGCCGACAAACTCCAGCCCGGCACCCCGATCGCCCTGCGCGACGCCGAGGGCTTCATGCCGGCCGTGCTCACCTTCGAGGGCGCCTGGCGGCCCGACCAGCGCCGCGAGGCCCGGGCCGTCTACGGCACCGAGTCCGACCGGCACCCGGGTGTGCGGCATCTCTACGAGCAGGTCCGGGATACCTATATATATGGGACCCTCGAGGGCATCCAGCTGCCGGTCCACCACGATTTCGAGAATCTCTGGGACACGCCGGCCGAGCTGCGCGCCCTGTTCAAGAAGATGGGCTGGCGCCGCGTCGTCGCCTTCCAGACCAGCAAGCCCATGCACCGCCTGCAACGCGACATCACCCTGCAGGCCGCCAAGGACATCGGCGGCCACATCCTGCTGCACCCGACCGTCGGCATGACCAAACCCGGCGACCTGCACTACTACGCGCGCGTGCACTGCTACCAGGCGATCCGCCGCCACTTCCCGCACAACCTCGCCGCGCTGTCGCTGCTGCCGCTGGCCATGCGCATGGCCGGCCCGCGCGAGGCGCTGTGGCACGCCCTCGTGCACCAGAATTACGGCTGCTCGCACATGATCGTCGGCCCCAAGCACGCCTATCCGCCCCCGGGTGATGGCCGCAACGGCCGCAACGGCGATGATGGCCAGGGCGAGGGCGACGAAAACTTCTACGCCCCCTACGCCGCCCATGAACTGCTCAAGCAATACCAGGGCGAGCTGAACATCCGGATCCTGCCCATTGAGGCGCAGTGCTACGTGCCCAGCAAGGACCGTTATCTGCCGGTGTCGAAGATCAAGGCGCAGCAGCTCGACTGCAGCGAATACACCGACGCCCAGCTCAAGAAGGACCTGGCGCTCGGCGAGGACATCCCCGAGTGGTTCAGCTACCCCGAGGTGGTGCGCGAGCTGCGCCGCGTCTATCCGCCGCGCAGTCGCCAGGGCCTGACGCTGTTCTTCACCGGCTTCTCCGGCTCGGGCAAGTCCACGCTGGCGAAGATCATCTACGCGAAACTCCTGGAGGCCGGCGGCCGCCCCGTATCGCTGCTCGACGGCGACATCGTGCGCCAGCACCTGTCGAGCGAACTGGGATTCTCGAAGGAACACCGCGACCTGAACATCCGCCGCATCGGCTTCGTGGCAAGCGAGATCACCAAGAACGGCGGCATCGCTATCTGCGCCCCCATTGCGCCCTATCACAAAACGCGCCAGGCCGTGCGCGATATGATCGAGGCCCACGGCGCCTTCATCGAGATCCACGTCGCCACGCCGCTGGAAGTGTGCGAGGCACGCGACCGCAAGGGCCTGTACGCCAAGGCGCGGCAGGGCCTGATCCCGGAGTTCACCGGCATCAGCGATCCCTACGAGGTGCCGGAGCATCCGGAGCTGCGCATCGACACCTCGGGCATGCAGCCGATGGAGGCGGTGCAGGAGATTTATCTGTATTTGCTGA
>CAYWKV010000306.1:0-2924 GCA_964458835.1 uncultured Gammaproteobacteria bacterium
GCACCCTGCGCATCCCCGGCACCGGCGCGGTGGAGAGTCTGAACGTCTCCGTCGCCTTCGCCGTGTGCGCCGGCGAGTATTACCGCCAGATGAGTGCACCACGCCCCTGAGCGCGACCCACAGAAAACCAAACGCGGCCACGGAAAACACGGACAACATCGATGATGGCCACGAAACCCGCGAAATCCACGAAAGTCGAATGCATGCGAGTGGAGAGACAGGCTTAAGGAACCTCTGAGGCCGCGAACGGCGCCACCCGGACCGGTTCGCGGCCAATGCCCCAGGGCGGCCTCTCGGCGCTGTGCGCCTCACCTTCAGGCCGCTCCTACATCATGTAAAGGAGCCTCTGAATAATTCGTCGTACTGTCATCGCGAGCGAAGCGCCCTAAAGGATACCCTTCGGTAAAGCGATCTCCTTCGACGACAGATCAACAGCCTGGAGATTATTCGCTGCGCTCACCCCTACGGGGCCGCCCTGCGGGCGTTCTGCGCTCGCAAGCTCGCTGGTGCCGCGTCGCTGCGCCCATAGAAGCCCTGCGGGCTTCATCATGGGTACCTCACCCTCCGGGTCTAGGCATCCTCGTAATGACGGATTGATCAGAGGCTCCTAAAGCTGAAGAGCCGACTTTGAATGCTGGCAGATGCCAAGCGGCACCGGCATCAGCACGCCGTCGATGACCATGCCATACCTCAACGGCATTGGCATCGTCCGTGCTTTCCGTGTTTTTTCCGTGGCCGCTTTTTAGGTCTCGTGGATTTCGTGACTCAACAGATTTGTTGGGTTTATAGTGGCGCCTCCCCTACTCCGCAGAAGGATATCCGCATGAACGCCGTCACGCGCCGCTATCATCCCCTGTCGCGCTTCCTGCACTGGTTCATGGCGCTGCTGATCCTGGGGCTGATCGCGGTCGGCGTCTACATGCACGAACTGCCGGACGACGCACCCAACCGGCTGCACTTCTATACCTTCCACAAGACCTTCGGCGTGATCGTGTTCGTGCTGGTGTGGCTGCGCCTGGGCTGGAGCCACGTCGCGAAGCCGCCTGCGCTGCCCGCCGTGCTGCAGGGCTGGGAGATCGCGCTCGCGAAGATCACGAAGCTCGGGCTCTATGTGCTCATGATCGCGACGCCCTTCGCCGGCTACGCCATGAGCAATTTCGCGGACAAGCCGGTGGCGCTGTTCGGCAAGCTGCAGCTGCCGACGCTGTTCGCGCCCAGCAAGGCGATGGCCGAGACAGCCGGGGAAGTGCACGAGGTGTTCGCCTTCACGCTGCTGGCGCTGGTCGTGCTGCACGTCGCCGGGGCCCTGAAGCATCGGCTGTTCGACCGCGCCGACGCGGACGTGCTCGGGCGCATGCTGTAGCGCGACCCACCCCGGCGGGCCGCCATGGCGCACCGGGGTGCTGCCGTCCCACCCTGCGCTTCAGTCGTAGAAATGATAGCGCAGCGTGAAGTCCCAGACGCCGCGCCCGTCGTCGTAATAGCGTGGCGCGTAGTAGCGCGGGCCGTAGTGGTACGGCCGGTAGTAGCGGTGCGGCGGCGCGACGTAATGGCGCCCGTACGCGCGGCCCCGGTCGTAGCGGCGGTGATCGCGGTAGCGATAGTCATCGCGGTAATGATTGCGGTCGCGGTAATGCACGGCGACGGTCCCGTCGGAGCGGTAGCCTTCTCCGGCATAACCGGGCGCCGGCCCCGCCAGCGCCGCGACGGCCAGCACCACGCCGGCCACGCCTGCCAGGGTCAGTTTCGAGGTCTTCATAGCCTGTCTCCTTCAGTTCCGCTCCCGTCCGGGGGTGCAGTCTCAGGCTACGCCCGGCGCCCTGAATGCGGCCTGAACGGAATCCCGTCGACCGTTCAGTCGGCATTCAGGCCCGTGCGGCTAGCCTGAAACCGTCACAGGCGAACCGCGCCCCAGGGCGCCCGGCAGGGAGACCGAACGATGAACATACCGGCACACAAACCTCTCATGGCGCTCGGCCTGGTGCTCACGGCGCTGGCCTTCGACCCCACCGCCCAGGCCGGCGACCGCGGCTACCGCGAGACCGGCGATTACTACGACTACGCCAAGGTCGTGCGGGTCCAGCCCATCGTCCGCCACGTGCGCGTCACTGTGCCGCGCGAGGAATGCTGGGACGAAGAGGTGCCCGTCTATCACAGCGGCTACCGCTCGGCCACGCCCATGATCCTCGGCGGTATCATCGGCGGCGTGCTCGGCAATCAGGTCGGCAAGGGCCGCGGCAACGATGTTGCCACCGTCGCCGGCACCGTGCTGGGCGGCTCCATCGGTCGCGACGTCGGCTATCGGAACAGCCCGCCGGACGGTTACAGCACCGTGGTCGAGACACGTTGCCGGCAGGTCGCGGACTACCGCGAAGAGGAACGCATCGAGGGCTACGACGTCACCTACCGTTATCAGGGCCAGGACTACGTCACCCGCATGCCCCACGACCCCGGTGACCGTATCCGGGTGCGCGTGGCCGTCGAGCCGGCCTGGTGAGACGCTCGCTTGGCAGGGGCGGGCGCGGGCCGTACCATCGGCCGGCAACGAGGCAGGTGAACCGCAGATGAAACCGAACGGGCTGGTACAGGGCTTGCTGCTCGCCGCGGCGCTGCTGCTGGCATGGCCGGCGGCGCAGGCCAAGCGCCCCGATGACGACGGCAACGACGCGCGCAACGGCCGCGGCCGCTACGAGGCACCGGCCGGCCGCGACGACCGGCGGCGCGCGCCCCGCTACGAGGAGCGCCGCGACGACCGGCAGCGCGCGCCCCGCTACGAGGAACGCCGCGCCCCCGGCGACAGCGCGGACCCTTACGAACCGCGTTACCGGGATCAACGTCCCGACCCGGACCGGCAGCGCGCCGTCGAACCGCGCCGCGAGGCGCCGGGCCGCGGCCTGTCCGATGCCGTCCGCGAGGCCGCGCGC
>CAYWKV010000307.1:0-2877 GCA_964458835.1 uncultured Gammaproteobacteria bacterium
ATACTCACGCTGGTGAACCACCTGTGCAACGGGGGCGAGGCGCTCGCCGACTGGTCCGCCCAGTGCGTCGCCGCGAGGTAGGTGTCGGTCATCTCGGTCGCGCCCAGCCGGTCGAAGCGCGCCTTCAGAAAGTGGCCGTGCTCGTAGGCAATGACGCAGGCGAGCGCCTCGCCGTAGGGACCCTCCTGCCTGAGCAGGGCGTCGCGGATGCCGTCGCTGAACGGCAGGGTGTCGAGGATGCTCTCCAGCGGCGCGTCGAGCAGCGCCTCCAGCAGCGAGAACAGACCGACGGTGAAATAGGCGTCGGGCTGCGGGCGCCGCGCGCGCTGCGCGAGCAGTTCGCACATCCGGGCACGTTGCATGGCCTGGGCGACCAGCGCGGCGGGCTTGTCGTCCAGGCCGGCGACCACCAGCAGGCTCACCCAGGTGCGGATGGCGCGGGTACCCAGATAGATGACCGCCTGGCGGATGGATTCGATCTTCTTCGGCAGGGCGAAGAACGCCGAATTGATGTAGCGCAGCAGCTTGTAGCTCAGGGCCACGTCCTGGGCGACGAGCCGTTCGATGTCGCCGGCGTCGGCCTGCGGATCCTGCAGGCGGGCGAGCAGCTGCAGCACGGCGAGCCGGTTCGGCGGCAGCTGCCGGCCCTGGACGATGTTCGGCCTGGACAGGAAGTAACCCTGGAAGTAATCGAAGCCGAGCTCCCGGCACTGCTCGAAATCCTCGTGCGTCTCGACCTTCTCGGCGATCAGCCGGACATCGTGGCGGCGCAGCCGCGCCACCTCGGCCTGCAGTGTCTCGCGCGGGACCGCCATGAGATCGATCTTGACGATGTGCGCCACCTCCAGCAGCGCTTGCCGATCCTCCTGGAAGACGAAATCGTCGAGGGCCATCTGGTAGCCCTGACCGGCGAGGGTGCGGAGTCCGGCCAGGACCTCGGCGTCGGGTTCGATGTCTTCGAGGATCTCGAGCACCACCCGGTCCTGCGGGAAGGGCAGGGGCGTCGCGGCGGTGACGAAACTGCGCGTCAGATTGATGAAGGCGCGCCGGTTGCCGACGATCTGGTCCAGGCCGATCTCGATGAAGGCGTTGACGATGACCTGGGACGTCGCGCGATCGCCGTCGAAGGGGGCGTTGGCGTCGGCGGCCTGGTTCAGGCTGCCGCTGCGGAACAGCAGCTCGTAGGCGTAGACCTCGAGGTCGCGGTCGAAGATGGGCTGTCGCCCGATGTAGATGTCCTGCATGCTGGCGCGTCCGCGGTCACGGCCTCGGAATGTCATGTTACTGAAACAATTGATCTTCCAAGATCGTTCGGCGGTCCTCAGCGCTTATCGGCGGCACCCCTCTTTACCTGAATGCCGGCCCGACGGGCCTGGCGGCTGTGCTAGAGTGATGACCGTCGCGCGTCCCCCCGGCCGTCTGCCGCGAGCTGCACCTCCATGATCGATTCCCTGCTGTCCTTCACCGGGCAAGGCCTGGTCCCGTTGCCCTGGTGGGGCTACGTCGCCGTCGTCCTGGCCCTGACCCACGTCACCATCGTCAGTGTGACGGTGTTCCTGCACCGGCATCAGGCGCACCGGGCGCTGGAGCTGCATCCGGCCGTGAGCCACTTCTTCCGCTTCTGGCTGTGGCTGACGACCGGCATGGTCACCGCCGAGTGGGTGTCCATCCACCGCAGGCACCATGCGCGCTGCGAGACGGGGGAGGATCCGCACAGCCCGAAGATCCTCGGCATCGGTACAGTGCTGTGGCAGGGCGCGGAACTCTACCGCAAGGCCGCGGCCGACCGCGGACTGGTGGAACAGTATCGCCACGGCACGCCCGACGACTGGATCGAGCGCAGGCTCTACAGCGCGCACCCCGGCCTGGGCATCGCCCTCATGGCGCTGGTCGACGTGGCGCTGTTCGGTGTGCTGGGGCTGAGCGTCTGGGCGGTGCAGATGGTGTGGATCCCCTTCTTTGCCGCCGGCGTGATCAACGGTCTGGGTCACTGGTGGGGCTACCGCAATTTCGAGAGCCGCGACATGTCCACCAACATCGCGCCGCTCGGCATTCTGATCGGCGGCGAGGAGCTGCACAACAATCATCACGCCTTCCCGGGCTCGGCCAAGCTGTCGGCGCGCTGGTGGGAGTTCGACATCGGCTGGTTCTACATCCGCCTGCTGGAACTGCTGCGGCTGGCGCGCGTGAAGAAGGTCAGCCGCCGCCCGATGATCGTCGCCGGCAAGCAGCGCGTGGACATGGATACGGTGCGCGCCGTGATCCTGAATCCGCTGCACGTCATGGCGCACTACGCGCGCGCCGTGACCCTGCCGGTGCTGCGCGAGGAGTGGCGCTGCGCGGACGGTTCATGCCGGGGTCTGTTCCGCCGGACCCGCTGGCTGCTGGTGCGCGAGTCGAGCCTGATGGACGCGCCGGCGCTGCAGCGCCTGCAGTGCGTGCTCGACATGCATCAGCGGCTGAAACTGGTGTATCAGTTCCGCGAACAGCTGCAGCTGGTGTGGAGCCGGCGCGCCGAGAGCCACGAGCAGCTGCGTCAGGCCCTGGCCGACTGGTGCCAGCGCGCCGAGGCCACCGGCATCCAGGCCCTGGAGGATTTCGCGCGCCGCCTGCGCGGCTACAGCGTGCCGGCGGCGTGGGTGTGAAACCCGTACTTTTACCGCAAAGGACGCAAAGCCGCGCGAAGGAAAACCTAATATAGCCACGAAATCCACGAAACCCACGAAAGCTAATGGGTGTAAACATAAATCCTTTTCGTGGGTTTCGTGGATTTCGTGGCCATCATGTTTTCGATGTTCTTCGCGCGCCTTTGCGTCCTTTGCGGTAGAAGTCGATTCATGCAACAAAAAACCCGGCCGAGGCCGGGTTCTTCGTATG
>CAYWKV010000308.1:0-2840 GCA_964458835.1 uncultured Gammaproteobacteria bacterium
CCACATCATATTGATGTGCAAAGATACTTTATGGGGAAACCTCAGGGTCTGTCCCTTATTCTTCTCCAACTCGCTGGACTTCATCCTGAACACCGTCGCCGCCCCGCACGACCTGGATGCCTACCTGCAACTTCTGAAGCGCGACGGCACCATGACCCTGGTCGGCGCCCCGGCCGAGCCGCACCCGTCGCCGGCGGTATTCAATCTGATCCTCAAACGCCGCCGGCTGGCCGGCTCTCTGATCGGCGGTATCCGCGAGACCCAGGAGTTGCTGGATTTCTGCGCCGAGCGCGGAATCGTCTCGGACATCGAACTCATCCGCATGGACTACATCAACATCGCCTACGAGCGGATGCTCAAGAGCGACGTGAAGTACCGGTTCGTGGTGGACATGGCCACCTTCAATTGAAGTCGAGCATGTGATGCAGTCGAATCGCCGGGCGCATGCGCCTGGTCAGACTTTATTCTGACGTTTCCTGGATCGCTGTGTGCTGTACAGCATCACCAGTCCGGAACCGAGTAGCCATACCGATGCCGGCACGGGAACTTCGGTCAGTGTGAGGCGGAATGCGCGGTAATGTTCATCACCGTTGATGCCGTAGCCGACGATTTCATTCGAGTTGTTGATTGACGCGGCGAACAGGAGTTCCCATCCGGAATTTTCCGGTAACAATGAATTCAAATCGATCATCCCATCGGTGGCGCTCCATGCAAATGCACGCGTGGGACCGTCGGGGATGCGCATATAGCCGACAGCGATGCCGTCCTCATTGATATCCTCGGCTGTGCTGAGTCCGCCGTACAGACTGCCCATGTCCTGCATCACGCCATCTTGCCAGATGAAGGCATGGGACACGCCGCCCGTCGTTGCCGAGTTGCCAACAATCCAGCCCTGTTCATTGATGGCAAAGGCTGCGCTCGATCCTCCGCCCAGGTCTCCCAATTCAACGACGTTGTCGCCGTTCTTCAGGATGGCGCGATTCTGACCACTGAGGTTCTCGTGGTAGCCGACGATTTGCCCGGCATTGTTGATGTCTTCAGGAGAAGTCGATAATCCGCCCAGGTCCAACAAGCCGATACCCGTTTGGTGGTCACGGATGAAATTGCTATTGTTGATGCGTCCGATCACGTCGCCATTATCGTTGACGCTTTTTGCAGAGTTCGTGTACTGCGTTCCGAAACCCAGTATGTCGGCGCCGAAAAGCGGCCCGGTGACTGGGCTCCAGACGAAAGCTCCATAGCTCGTGCCATTGAGCACCTGACCGGTGATGTACCCGGTATTGCTGATATGCCCTGCGGAACCGTTGTAAGCCAGGCCGAGATCCTGCATCTGGGTTCCGGACCAGATGACGGCACGGTTTGTCGTACCGGTTTTCGCCAGGCCAACGACAGTGCCGTCATCGTTGATGCCGTAGGCAAAGGTATGGGATCCCGAAACGCCCAGGTCGAGAATGTTCGAAATAATGAATTGCGCGTGAGCTGAAGTGGCTGGCAGCAGACAGAACAGGCCGGCGATTGCGCATCGCTTTGTTGAGTGCATATTAACCCCCTGATCCCATATTGATTTTTTGTATTTATGGCTCGAGGCCTTGGCGAAATATAACCTGAGAACAGAGGAATGTCTGTAGGAATATGCCGTAGAACCAGCAACGTTAGGGCCGGAGAAATTTCGCCCTAGTCATTCGGCGCCGACAGGCAGGTCGTCGGGCGCTGAGGACGCGGTGGTTCGGGGGCAGGCGCCGGCGGCGGCGAAATTGACAGCTGCGTCGCAACTGCTGTTGAATCCGGCACAGCGACAGCGTTTCCTGCCCGAAACGGCCGGAAACTTGCTGCCATGCAGATAGGGAGGTCGATCTCATGTCGGACATGATTCTGCTGGGCACGCGGAAAGGTACCGTGATCTTCGCGCGCACGAATGGCGCCTGGTATCCGCGCCCCATCGCGCATGCGGGCATCCCCGTGTGCTACGCGGCGCGCGATCCGCGCGACGGTACCTTGTGGGCATCCCTGGACCATGGCCACTGGGGGCCGAAGCTCTCGCGTTCGCGCGACGGCGGCGCGAGCTGGGAGGACCTGTCGTCGCTGAAGTATCCGGCGGGCGCGCGCTACATCGTCAAATACCTGCCGACGCCGGATTTCGATCCGGAAGCGCCGGTCGGCCGGCCGGAGTACCAGGATGCGACCGTGTACAAGATCTGGAACCTCGCCTTCGGCCATGCCGATCAGCCCGGCCGGATGTATGCCGGCACGATCCCCGGCGGCCTGTTCGTCAGCGACGACGGCGGCGACAGCTGGGAGCTCAACCGGCCGCTGTGGAACCACGACAGCCGCGGCGGCGATCTGTTCGCCAATGATGCGACCAGCGAGAACCGCTGGGGCGGCACGCCGGCGAGCATCGACTACGGCGTGTTCGAACCCGGCATCCATTCGATCGTCGTCGACCCGCGCGATGCGCAGCATCTGTATGTCGCCGTGTCGTCGGCCGGTGTGCTGGAGACGCGCGACGGCGGTCTGACCTGGCACGGCCGCAACCGAGGCATGCTGATGGACTATCTGCCCAATCCGGAAGCGGAGTGGGGCCACGACCCGCACTGCGTGACCGGCTGTCCCGGGCAGCCGGAGCATCTCTGGCAGCAGAATCATTGCGGCGTGTTCTACAGCAGCGACGGCGCACAGACCTGGAGCAAGGTCAGCCGGCCCGAGGCCGGCGTGCATTTCGGCTTCCCCATCGCGGCCGATGCGCGCGACGGCCGCACCGCGTGGGTCGTGCCGGCGCGCGCGGATTCGGCGCGCATGGCGCTGGCCGGCGGCCTGTGCGTGGCGCGCACCACGGACGGCGG
>CAYWKV010000309.1:0-2835 GCA_964458835.1 uncultured Gammaproteobacteria bacterium
CCTCTCACGTGTCCGTGCTTTCCGTGTTTTCCGTGGCCGGGTTTCGCCTTTGACGTCTTTCGTGGATTTCGTGGGCTTCGTGGCTAAAAGGCTTTTTTCAGGCTCACGTCTCGCCGTCGGGGCGCCGCGTCGACTGTGTGCGCTGGTCGAGTTCCTGCTGCTCCCGGCGTTCTTGGCCTGCGCGTTCCTCGCCGCGGTAGCGGGATACCACTTTGCCGAGCGCCTCCGCACGGCCGTGCAGATCCAGCCAGCGGCGGCGCTGGGCCTCGCAGTCGCGGCGGGCGCGCGCCAGCAGGTCTCCCTGCTGTTCGATGGCCTGGTTCAGACGCTCCAGAAACGTGCGGTAATCGCACAGCCGCGCGGCACTGAGGCTGCCGCCATCGGCAAACCGCCGCGTGTATTCGTCGCGGTAGCGCTGCAGTTCCTCGAGCCGCTGCACGCAGGCCTGTTCGCGCTGCTGGCATTCGCCCAGGCGCGCCGCCGCCTCGCGCTCGCGGCGCACGGCGACATCCGCCACCGGTTGCATGCGCTTGCTGCGGGTCATGGGCTATGCCTCTTTGTCTCAGCCACGGAAACCATGGACAAAACCCTTTTCGCCACGAAATCCACGAAATGTATGGGAGGGAAAACCCTCTTCCGGAAACGGGGGTGCCACCCTCTCACGTGTCCGTGCTTTCCGTGTTTTCCGTGGCCGGGTTTCGCCTTTGACGCCTTTCATGGATTTCGTGGGTTTCGTGGCGAAAAGGGTTTTGTCCGTGGTGTTCTGTGTGCATCCGTCGCAACTACGCTTTAGCCCTCATCGCCGTACCGCCATGCCTTTCTGCGGCGTCTTGGCCGTCACCTCGGACGCCTTGCCGATCAGCCGGTCCAGGTCGTCCAGGCTGTCGACCAGCGGCACGGATTCGCGCAGATTCTGCTGGAGGAACTCCACCAGCCGCGGATGGTAGGCAACCGCCTCGTCGATGCGTGGATCCGCGCCCTTCTGGTAGGCCCCGACGCTGATGAGATCGCGATGCCGGCGATAGGTCGAGTACAGCTGTTTGAAGCGCCGTGCCGCCTGCATATGCGCCGCGTCGGTGATCTCCGTCATGGCGCGGCTGATGGAGGCCTCGATATCGATGGCCGGATAATGACCGGATTCCGCCAATTCACGCGACAGGACGATGTGCCCGTCCAGTATCGCACGGGCGGCATCCGCGATGGGGTCGTTCTGATCGTCGCCCTCGGCGAGTACGGTGTAGAACGCCGTAATCGAACCGCCGTTGATGTCGCCGTTGCCGGCACGCTCGACCAGCTGGGGCAGCTTGGCGAACACCGACGGCGGATAGCCCTTGGTCGCCGGCGGCTCGCCGATGGCCAGCGCGATCTCGCGCTGCGCCTGGGCGAAGCGCGTCAGCGAGTCCATCAGCAGCAGCACCTGCAGGCCCTGGTCACGGAAATACTCGGCGATGCTGGTGGCGAGCATCGCACCGTGCATGCGCATCAGCGGCGAATTGTCGGCGGGCGTGGCGACCACCACCGCGCGCGCCATGCCGTCCTCGCCGAGGATGTTCTGCACGAATTCCACCACCTCACGGCCACGCTCGCCGATCAGTCCCACAACGATCACGTCCGCGTTGGTGTAGCGCGTCATCATCCCCAGCAGGACGCTCTTACCCACACCGCTGCCGGCGAACAGCCCCATACGCTGGCCGCGGCCGACGCTGAGCAGGGCGTTGATGGCGCGCACACCCACGTCCAGCGGCTCACGAATGGGGCTGCGGCCCAGCGGATTGATCGGCCGGCCGCTCAACGGTACGTGCGCCTCGATGTCCAGAGGGCCCTTGCCGTCCAGCGGCTGGCCGGCTCCGTCGAGCACGCGGCCCAGCAGCCCCGGTCCGGCCGGCGCCTCGCATACCCGGTGCGTCGGGATGACGCGCGCATTGGGCGCCAGTCCCTGCAGGTCGCCGATCGGCATGAGAAAGAGTTTTTCGCCGGAGAACCCGACGACCTCGGCCTCGACGCGCGAACCGTCGGGATTGACCACCATGCACCGGCCGCCGATCGCAGCCGGGCAACCGATGGCCTCGAGCGTCAGGCCCACCATGCGCGTCAGCCGGCCCTCGACATCCAGGCCCACCGGTTGCTCGGCACGCACGCGGTAGGCCGCGATGCGCCCGCGCCAGTGCGCTGCGCGCTGCGCCTCAGGCCGGGTGTTGATCGTCGGCATGCGTCAAGGTCCTATTCGACATCACTGTGCCGCTCGCCGCCCAGTGTCCTGGCGATGACGGCCTGCAGCCGGCGTTCCACCGTCGCGTCGATCTGCGAGCTGTCGCTGCTCACCTTGCAGCCGCCGCGTGTCAGCAGCGGGTCCTCGACGACCTTCCAGCCCTGTTCCAGTTCGCCGAGCGAGAGTGTATCGCGGATCAGCGCCGCATCCTCGGGGTGCAGATGCAGGCGCACGTTGCGCGCCGCAATCGGCAGCACCGTCATCGCCTCGCGCACCACGGCCAGCACCTGGCCGGGATCGGTCTTGATCTCCCGCCGCACCAGCTGGCGCGCCACGGCCAGCGCCAGATGCACCAGCTCCTGCTCCACCTGATCGTCGACCTGCTCGAGTGGCCGCGCAAGCGCCTGCATGAGGCCCTCCAGTTCGTGCATGCGGGCCAGGATGTCCTTGCGGCCCGCCTCCAGACCCTCGCGCCGGCCCTGGGCAAACCCCTCTTCGCGCGCCTGCGCATGCAGCTCCTCGATCTGCCGCGCCGTCAGCGGCCGCGCCACCGGTGCCGCGCCGCCCGCCTGCACGTCGGGCAGCGTCCAGTTTTCGATACTGTCGAGCGATTCTTTGGGAATGAT
>CAYWKV010000310.1:0-2001 GCA_964458835.1 uncultured Gammaproteobacteria bacterium
CCTCCGCTACCTAGCCCCTCGCCCGGCACCTGGGGTATAGTCGGCACCCTCAACGCAGGCCGTCGTGGGAGAGGGCCCGGGATCGCGGTTCCGGGACGCCGAAGGCGCAACTCGCCCGGAAACGCTCAGGCAAAAGGACCACGGCGGTACGTTGACTCTGGAGAGCGGCCGGCCCTGCGCCGGCCCACCGAAGGGGCCAGTACGCCGGCGGCATCTGCTGCCTGCCGGCGTCAATACTCTCAGGTTTGCGGACAGAGGGGCGACGACGACACGTGTGTCCGGCGTCACCCGTGCCAATGCGCGGCGTTGTCCGCAGACCAAAGCTTTGGAGAGTCAGCACCATGGGCCAACGCACCCCGCTGTACGACCGGCATGTCCGCATGGGCGGCAAGATCGTCGATTTTGCCGGCTGGGAGATGCCCATCAACTACGGTTCCCAGATCGAGGAGCATCACACGGTCCGCCGCGATGCCGGCATGTTCGATGTCTCGCACATGTGCGTGGTCGACCTGACCGGCACCAACACCCGCGCCTTCCTGCGCAAGCTGCTCGCCAACAACATCGACCGCGTGCAGGCGCAGGGCAAGGCGCTGTACAGCTGCATGCTCAACGCGCACGGCGGCGTCATCGACGATCTGATCGTCTATTTCATGCGCGAGGACTTCTTCCGCATGGTGGTCAACGCCGGCACCCGCGACAAGGATCTCGCCTGGCTCGAGCAGCAGGCCAGGGCTTTCGACGTCCATGTGCGGGCGCGAGCCGATCTGGCCATGATCGCGGTGCAGGGACCCAATGCCCGCCCCCATGTTCTGGAACTCCTGGAGCCGAATCTGCGCGAGAATGCGGCGGCACTGGAGCCGTTCTTCGCCACGGCGGTGGACGAGAACGGCGCCTGGTTCGTGAGCCGTACGGGCTATACGGGCGAGGAGGGCTTCGAGGTCGTCCTGCCGGCCGGCGATGCGGTGCAGCTCTGGGACCGGCTGGCCGAGCGCGGCGTGCGCCCCATCGGCCTGGGCGCGCGCGACACGCTGCGCCTGGAGGCCGGCATGAATCTCTACGGTTCCGATATGACCGAGACCACGACCCCGCTCGAGTCCGGCCTGGGCTGGACCATCGGCTGGGAGCCGGCGGAACGTGATTTCATCGGCCGTGCCGCGCTGGAGCAGCAGCGCGCCGCCGGCGTGCCGTCGAAGCTGGTGGCGCTGCTGCTGGAGGGCAAAGGTGTGCTGCGCGGCCATCAGGCGGTCATGACCTCGGCGGGCGCCGGCGAGATCACCAGCGGCAGCTTTTCCCCGTCCCTGGGGCGTTCGATCGCGCTGGCGCGCATTCCGGCATCGGCGGCCGGCGAGCGCTGCGAGGTCGAAATCCGCGGCCGCCTCGAGCCGGTACGCATCGTCAGGCTGCCGTTCGTGCGCCACGGCGAGATCAAGGTGTCCCTGTAGGGTGTGTCGAGGCGCAGCCTGACACGCCCTGCGAACGAGATTTCGACATTCGGTATCGAGAGGAAAACAGCATGAGCAACATCCCGGCGGACCTGAAATACACCAAGAGCCACGAGTGGCTGAAGCTGAACGCCGACGGCACCGCCGTGGTCGGCATCACCGATCACGCCCAGGATCAGCTGGGCGACATGGTCTACGTCGAAGTGCCGGAGGCCGGGCGCAGCCTCGCAGCGGGTGAGGCCTGCGCCGTGGTCGAGTCGGTGAAGGCCGCCTCGGACGTGTACGCGCCGGTCGCCGGCGAGGTGCTGGAAGGCAACGCCGGCCTGGCCGATGCACCGGAATCGGTGAACCAGGATCCTTACGGCAGCGGCTGGCTGCTGAAGATGAAGGTCGCCGGCGACACGGCCGGCCTGATGGATGCCGCCGCCTACGAGACCTTCCTCGCGTCGGAAGAGCATTGATATCGGATATGCGTAGGAGCGGCGTTGAGTGCGCGATGCATGGGCGCCCCCGCCCTCCCGGGAGGGCTTCCGCGCCGCAGAGGGCGAACCAGTTTGGT
>CAYWKV010000310.1:2011-2822 GCA_964458835.1 uncultured Gammaproteobacteria bacterium
TTCCTGCCGCGATGCGTGGCAGCCCAGGCCATCGCGGCAGGAATGCCGCTCCTACAGGGCCAAACCATTTCGTGCAGGATTGATTCATGCCGTTCATCCCACACACCGAACAGGACGTCCGCGACATGCTCGCCGCCATCGGCGCGCCCGCCATCGAGACGCTGTTCGACGAGATCCCCGCCGAGCTGCGCACCCGTGGACTGCAGGCCATTCCGGAGGCGCTGAACGAGCAGGGTATTGCGCGCGTCATGCGCGGGCGCGCCGCGCGCGACGGTGCGCCCCTGTGCTTCATCGGCGCCGGCGCCTACGAGCACCACATCCCGGCGGCGGTGTGGGAGATCACCACGCGCGGCGAGTTCTACAGCGCCTATACGCCCTACCAGGCCGAGGCCAGCCAGGGCACGCTGCAGCTGCTGTACGAATACCAGACCATGATGACGCGGCTGATGGGGATGGACGTCTCCAACGCCTCGCTGTACGACGGCGCCTCCGCGCTGGCCGAGGCGGTGCTGATGGCGGTGCGCGCCAACCGCCAGTCCAAGAGCAGGCGCATCCTGATGCCGGCGACCGTGCATCCGCTGTACCGCAAGGTGGTGCGCAGCATCGTCACGAATCAGGGCATCGAGCTGGTGGAACTGCCGTACTGCACCGAGTGCGGCCACATCATCCCCGATTCGCTGGGGCAGTACGCCGGCCAGGATTTTACCGCCCTGGTGATCCCGCAGCCGAACTTCTTCGGCGTGCTGGAGGACGTCGACGCGCTCACCGACTGGGCGCACGCCAACAAGGCCCTGGCCATCGGCGTGGTCAA
>CAYWKV010000311.1:0-2814 GCA_964458835.1 uncultured Gammaproteobacteria bacterium
TGGGCTGGGGGGTCTGGGGGCTTGGGGCTAGAAAAACACCTTAAGCCGAACGTTTGCCTAGTTCCGCGATAAATTCGCGCTTCACACCATGAGCGAACACAAAAACCATGCTAGTCCCCAGTCCCTAGCCCCTAGTCCCTCAATTCAAAACGAGTCGGCCTGTAAGCCGGGTTCTGTCGTGGACAGTCATTCATCTGCGATGCGCGTCGCCGCGCACCTGTAGCGACCTACCCGGGAGCAGCGCGGGCCACGCCAATGCTCCCCTATTTGGTCTTGCTCCGGGTGGGGTTTACCCTGCCACGTCTGTTGCCAGACGCGCGGTGCGCTCTTACCGCACCATTTCACCCTTACCAGTGCCGTGGCACTTCGGCGGTATATTTTCTGTGGCACTTTCCGTGGGCTCGCGCCCCCCAGGCGTTACCTGGCACCCTGCCCTGTGGAGCCCGGACTTTCCTCGAAGGCATGCGCCCCCGCGACTGTCCGGCCGACTCGAGCGCGGGAGTATAGCACGGGCGGCCCGACCGCCCGCAGGCCGCGCCTCAGCGCCCCCGGGGACCGCCCCGCCGGGGCCGGTAGGTCAGCCTGCCCAGGAAGCGGTTGAGTGGGTTGTCGCGGCCAAGGAACGACAGTACCGGCGGCCGGCGGATGCCCATCTGCAGGCGCAGGTCGCGCAGGCCGGCATGGCCGGACTCGATGCGAAGACCGCGGCGCACGGCGTCGCAGGCCTGCTTGCGGTGGCCGAGCTTGAGCTCCGCCCGCGCCAGGTTCTCGAACACATCGCCGCGCACCCGTTCCTCGGCGGCCGCCCGCCGGCACAGGTTCAGACCGCTGACGTCGTTCAGCTGGACCTGGGCGAGTCCCAGATAGGATATGTAGAGGTTGGCGTAGACGTCCACGCCGGAGGCCGCCTGATCGGCCGCCTTGAAGCACCCGAGCGCGGAGGCCCAGTCGCCCTGCTTGACGTAGCGCCGCCCCTGGAGGAAATCCGGGTGCAGCTGGACCTCCTGCTGGATCGAAGCCCATGGATCGTTCATCACCCCACCTCCCGAATCGAACGGACACATCTTCCCTGACCCGCGGAACCCGGCCGGCTCCGCGGCAGCCCAATCACAGCCCGAATGATATCAGGCTCTTGCAGTAGTTGATCAAGCCGCGGGTGGAACTGTCGTGGCCCGCGACCGGGCCCTCGGCCGCCAGCTCGGGCAGGATGGCGCGCGCCAGCTGCTTGCCCAGCTCCACCCCCCACTGGTCGAACGAGTTGATATCCCAGACGATTCCCTGGACGAAGATCTTGTGTTCGTAGAGCGCGATGAGGCTGCCCAGGGTGCGGGGGGTCAGCTTGCGGTAGAGGATGGAGTTGCTCGGCCGGTTGCCGGGAAACACCGTGTGCGGCAGCAGGCGCTCCAGCGCCTCGCCCGACAGGCCCGCCGCCGCCAGTTCGACACGCGCCTCGGCCTCGGTCCTGCCGCGCATCAGCGCCTCGGTCTGGGCGAAGAAGTTCGACAGCAGAATGCGGTGGTGCTCGCCGAGCGGATTGTGGCTCTCGGCCGCGACCAGGAAATCCGCTGGCACCAGGCGCGTGCCCTGATGGATCAGCTGGAAGAAGGCGTGCTGGCCGTTGGTGCCCGGCTCGCCCCAGATGACGGGGCCGGTGGCGTAGTCGACCGGATGGCCCGCGCGCGTCACCCGCTTGCCGTTGCTCTCCATGTCGCCCTGCTGGAAATAGGCGGGGAAGCGGTGCAGATACTGATCGTAGGGGAAGATCGCATGGCTGCCGGCATCGAAGAAGTTGACGTACCAGATGCCGAGCAGACCGAGGATCACCGGCAGATTGCCCTCCAGCGGAGCGGTGCGGAAATGCTCGTCCATGGCGTGCGCGCCCCCGAGCAGTTCCTCGAAGGCGTCCATGCCGACGTACAGCGCGATCGACAGACCGATGGCCGACCACAGCGAATAGCGCCCGCCGACCCAGTCCCAGAATTCGAACATGTTGGCCGGGTCGATGCCGAAGGCGCGTACCGCCTCGGCGTTGGTCGACAGCGCGACGAAATGCCTGGCCACCGCGGCTTCGTCGCCGGCATCGGCCAGCAGCCAGGCGCGCGCGGTCTGTGCGTTGGTCAGCGTCTCCTGGGTGGTGAAGGTCTTGGAGGCGACGACGAACAGGGTCGTGGCCGGGTCGAGGCGCTTGAGCGTCTCGGCGATGTGGCTGCCATCGATGTTGGACACGAAGTGCACGCGCAGCGCATCCGAGCCGTACGGCCGGAGCGCCTCGGTGACCATCAGCGGCCCGAGGTCGGAACCACCGATGCCGATATTCACCACGTCGGCGATGCGCCTGCCGCTGAACCCGCGCCACGCGCCATCGCGCACCCGTCCGGTGAACTCGCGCATCCGGGCGAGCACGGCATCGATGTCCGGCATGACGTCGCGGCCGTCAACCAGGACGGGGCGGCCGGAGCGGTTGCGCAACGCCGTGTGCAGCACCGCGCGGCCCTCGGTGACGTTGATCTTCTCGCCGGCGAACAGCCGTCCGATCCAGCCCGGCAGATCGCGCTCGCGCGCCAGATCCATCAGCAGCCCGAAGGTCTCGGCGGTGATGCGGTTCTTCGAGTAGTCGAGCAGGATGTCCTCGAAGCGCACCGAGAAGCGTTCGAAGCGCCCCGGGTCCTGCGCGAACCAGTCGCGCATGTGCCGATCGCAGATCTCGTAGTAATGATCCGTCAATGCCCGCCAGGCACTGCATTGGGTCAGCTCGGACATGTCACGTTCCTGTAACAATCATCAAACCCCATTTTAACCGCAAAGGACGCAAAG
>CAYWKV010000312.1:0-2797 GCA_964458835.1 uncultured Gammaproteobacteria bacterium
TCCCTAATCCCCAGCCCCGAATCCCGCCAGCTGAATCCCGGGGCCGAACCCCGCTATACTGGCGGCGACCCCATCCGCTGCGCAGCACCCGACGATGACCCGCTACACCGGCACGCCCGAGTTCCGTCACGACAGTCAGGAAAGCCTCGGCGTTCTGATCACCAACCTGGGCACCCCCGACGCGCCGACGCCCGAGGCGCTGCGGCGCTATCTCGCCGAATTCCTCTGGGATCCGCGCGTGGTGGAAACGCCGCGACCGCTGTGGTGGCTGGTCCTGCACGGCGTCATCCTGCGTATCCGGCCGCGCCGCGCCGCGCACGCCTACGCCACCGTCTGGAGCGACGCCGGCTCGCCGCTGCTGGCGATTTCGCGCCGCCAGGCCGAGGCGCTGCAGGTGGCGCTGAGCCAGCAGCTTCCAGGGCCGGTAGCGGTGGCGCTGGGCATGCGCTACGGCAACCCGTCCATCGCCAGTGCGCTGGAGGAGCTGCGTGCCGCCGGTACGCGCCGCCTGCTGGTGCTCCCGCTGTATCCGCAGTATTCGGCGACCACCGGCGCCTCGACCTTCGATGCCGTCGCCGACGTCCTGAAGCGCTGGCGCTGGCTGCCGGAACTGCGCTTCGTCAGTCATTACCACGATCATCCGGCCTACCTCGATGCGGTGGCCGACAGTATCCGCACGCATCGCGCCGGGGATCCCGGCCCGGCGAAGCTGCTGTTCTCGTTCCACGGCCTGCCCCGGCGCTATCTGCTGGCCGGCGACCCCTACCACTGCGAATGCCACGCCACCGCGCGCCTCGTCGCCGAACGGCTCGGGCTGCAGCAGGACGACTGGCAGGTCGCCTTCCAGTCGCGCTTCGGCCGCGAGGAGTGGCTCAAGCCCTACACCGACCACACCCTCAAGGCCTGGGGCAAGGCGGGCGTGGAGCGCGTACAGGTCGTCTGCCCCGGCTTTTCCGCCGACTGTCTGGAAACGCTCGAGGAGATCGCGGGACAGAACCGCGAATTCTTCCTGCATGCCGGCGGCAAGCGGTTCGAATACATTCCCGCGCTCAACGACAGCCCGGCGCACATCACCGCCCTGGCACGCATCGTCCGCGAGCAGGCCTGCGGCTGGCCGGAGGCCGGCGACTGGAACCAGGCCGCCGACGAGCAGCACCGCGAGGAACGCCTGCGCCGCGCGCTGGCAGCCGGCGCCGCACGCTGATCGGGGCGTGAAAATCGGATGGCCACGAAATCCTCGAAACCCACGAAATATGAATAGGGAAATCCCCGGCAGTCATGTTTTGCGTCAACCAAGTGGATCGGTATCGGCTGTGCGCCCCGCTTCGTCATCGTTCGTGGGTTTCGTGGATTTCGTGGCCATAGAGATTTCATGAGCGCCGCCCCATGACAGACGCCGTCACGCCCCGCATCCGCATCGGCATCAGCAGCTGCCTGCTCGGGGAGCCGGTGCGCTTCGACGGCAATCACAAGCACGATCATTATCTGAGCGGCACGCTCGGCCAGGTGTTCGAGTTCGTGCCGGTGTGTCCGGAGGTGGGCATCGGCCTGGGTGTGCCGCGACCGACCATCCATCTCGTCGGCCCGCCCGACGCACCGCATCTGATCGGCGTGAAGATCGCGGATCTCGACGTCACCGAACAGATGATCGCCTACGGGCGGCGCATGGCGCGACGGCTCGGCGACCTGAGCGGCTACATCTTCAAGAGCAAATCGCCGTCCTGCGGGATGGAGCGCGTGAAGCTCTACGATGGGAAGGGCGGCGGCAGCAAGCAGGGCATCGGGTTGTACGCGCGCGAGATCATGCGCGCCCACCCGCTGCTTCCGGTCGAGGAGGAAGGTCGCCTCGGCGATCCGCTGCTGCGCGACAATTTCCTGGAGCGCGTGTTCACGTACCATCGCTGGCAGCGGCTCACCGCGCAGCGGCTCACGCCCAGGGCGCTGATCGACTTCCACACCCGCCACAAGCTCGCCCTCATGGCGCACGGAACGGAGCCCTATCGTGCGCTGGGACGCCTGATTGCCGACGCCGGCCAGCGGCCGATCCGCGAACTGGCGGACGAATACATCACCGGGCTGATGCAGGCGCTGCGGCAGCGCGCCACGGCGCGGCGTCACACCAATGTCCTGATGCACGTCATGGGCTACCTCAAGCAGCAACTCGACCGCGACGACAAGGGGGAGCTGCTGGAGCTGATCGACGACTACCGCCGGGACCGCGTGCCGCGCATCGCGCCCATCACGCTGCTCAAGCATCATTTCCGCAGACATCCGAACGACTATATCGCCGGGCAGACGTATATGAACCCGGATCCACTGGAGCTCAAGCTGCGGGGATACTACTGAACGCGCGCGCATATCCGCCGCACGACGTACTGTGCGCCGATGCACCGTACGACGATCGCTATCCTGCCGGGCGCCATGGCCAGACGTATTGGGCCGGATGTTTTCCAAACCGCATCCGGGCCGCGATTCCGCGGCATGCCCGTATGTGGGAAGAGGACAGACCATGTCCGGCATGAAATCCGCCCGCATGCTGTTGCTGCCTGCCACGCTGCTGTTCGGCGGCTGTGGCAACGGCCCGGACGAGCCGCCCGCCGTCGGCACCCTGGAGTGGGACCGCATCGAGGTGGCGGCCCGCGTGGCGGAACCGGTGCTCGCCTGGGAGGCCCCGGAGGGTACCCGGGTCGCAGCGGGACAGCTGTTGCTGCGGCTCGACGGCGAGCGCCTGCGCGCCCGCGTCGCCGCGGCGGAAGCGGCCCGCGCGCAGGCCGCCGCGCGCCTAGCGGAACTGCAA
>CAYWKV010000313.1:0-2773 GCA_964458835.1 uncultured Gammaproteobacteria bacterium
GCTTTCCGTGTTTTCCGTGGCTGATTTTGGGTTTCGTGGATTTCGTGGCTAAAACAGGTTTATCCGTCGCTGAAATACGTTTTCTAGGTTCCGCCGTCCGGGTCGGCATCGCGCCGCCAGTGGCCGGACTTGCCACCGGTTTTTTCCAGCAGGCGGATGTCCTGCATCACCATGCCGCGGTCGACGGCCTTGCACATGTCGTAGAGGGTCAGCAGGGCGATCTGCACCGCGGTCAGCGCCTCCATCTCCACGCCGGTGCGGCCGTGGGTCTCCACGGTGGCGCGGCAGCGGATGCCGGGTGGTTCGTCCTCGGTGGCGAGGTCGATGTCGACGCGGGTCAGCGCCAGGGGGTGGCACAGCGGGACGAGGTCCGCTGTCCTCTTCGCCGCCATGATGCCGGCGATACGTGCGATGCCCAGCACGTCGCCCTTCCTGTGGCCGCCTGCGCGGATGTGGGCCAGCGTGCCGGGCTGCATGCGGATCCGGCCCTCGGCGATGGCGATGCGGTGGGTCGCGTCCTTGGCGCCGACATCAACCATGTGGGCCTCGCCGGCAGCGTTGAAATGGGTGAGTTCTGCCATGGTGTGTGCGGTTTCCGGTCAGTGCGTGGGGAGTGCGGATGACGTGGCGTGGTAGACTGCACACGACAGCACAGGAGGTTGTCCATCTTAGTTTCCGCAACCTATTACCGCAAACACTCGCCATGACCGTACAAGTCCGCTTTTTCGCCAGCCTGCGTGAACGGCTGGGCATCGACGATACGCAGATCAGCCTGCGTGCCGGGACCACCGTGGCCGATGTCTGGCGCGAGGTGCTCGGCGAGGTCGAGCTGCCGGCGAATACTCTGATCGCGATCAACCAGGACTACGCAACCCTGGATGCGCCCGTGCGCGACGGCGACGAAGTCGCGTTTTTCCCGCCGGTGACCGGAGGCTGACCATGGCCGTCGAGGTCACCGCCCAAGCCTTCGATCCCTGGCAGCGCGTGCAGGCGCATCAGGCGCAATACTTGGCCATCGGCAGCTATGGCGCCACCGCCGTGTTCGTCGGCACGCTGCGCGACTTCAATGAAGGCGACGACGTGTCGAGCATGACCTTGGAACACTATCCGGGCATGACCGAAAAGTATCTCGAAAAGATCAGCGCGGACGCCGCCGCGCGCTGGGAGTTGCTCGGCACGCTGATCGTACACCGCGTCGGCGAACTCCATCCCAACGATCCCATCGTCCTCGTCGCCGCCTGGTCCGCCCACCGCAAGGATGCCTTCGAGGCCAGCCGCTGGCTGATGGAAGAACTCAAATCACGCGCGCCGTTCTGGAAGAAGGAGCGGCTCGATAGCGGCGAAGCGCGGTGGGTGGAGAAGAATACGGAAGGGTATTGATTCATGTAGCCCGGATGAAGCAAAGCGGAATCCGGGAGCAAGCCCGGGAGCGGAATCCGGGATCATCCGAAGGTCATGGAAGCTGGACGGACACCCTATAGTTCTATATCGCCGCAACCGCGTCGCCGACGGAACGTATTTCTTCACCGTTACCCTGAGAGATCGAAAATCCACTGTGCTGGTCGACCGGATCGACGGGCTTCGGGTTGCGCTGGGCGCGGTCAAGCGCACACACCCGTTCTGCGTCGACGCAATGGTGATATTGCCGGAGCATCTCCACGCCATCTGGATCCTGCCGCCCGGAGACGACGACTATTCCGGGCGGTGGCGACAGATCAAAGCCCTATTCACACGATCGCTGGCGGCGAACGAGCACCGCATGGCGCGCAATCCGAACGGCGAGTACGATCTTTGGCAACGCCGGTTCTGGGAGCACACGACTCGCGATGAGGAAGACCTGCGGCGGCATGTCGAGTACATTCATTTTAATCCGGTCAAGCACGGTCAGGTCGCCAGAGTAAGCGATTGGCCGTATTCGATATTTCACCGCTACGTCCGTCTGGGGATGTATCCGCTCGACTGGGCGGGCGGAGGCATGGACGCCGCTGGGGCAGAATGGGGTGAATGAAATCCCGGATTCCGCTAGGCTTCATCCGGGCTACGCGTGCTGGAAATAAATCTGTCCCCCTTTTGTTGAACTGATGTAGCCCGGATGAAGCGCAGCGGAATCCGGGAGCAAGGCCGGGAGCGGAATCCGGGATCAACCGAACGTCATGGATGATGGACAGGCGCCCTATGGTTCTTTATCGCCGTAATCGCGTTGCCGGTGCAACGTATTTCTTCACTGTTACCCTGAGAGATCGGAACTCCACCTTGCTGGTCGACCGGGTCGGCCTGGTACGAGCCGCATTCCGCACGGTCAAACGCACACATCCCTTCCGCATAGATGCGATGGTAATCTTGCCGGAGCATCTCCACGCTATCTGGACGCTGCCACCCGAAGACGATGATTATTCCGGGCGATGGCGCGCCATCAAGGCTCTGTTCACGCGATCATTGGCAACGAGCGGTCACCGCATGGCACGCAATCCAAAGGGTGAGTTCGATCTCTGGCAGCGCCGGTTCTGGGAGCACACGATTCGCGATGAGGAAGATCTGCGACGGCATGTCGAATACATCCACTTTAACCCAGTCAAGCATGGTCAGGTTACGAAAGTCAGAGACTGGCCGTATTCGACGTTTCACCGTTACGTTCAGCTGGGGGTGTATCCGCTCGACTGGGCGGACGGGGGCATGGACGTTGCCGGAGCGGAATGGGGTGAATGAAACCCTGGATTACGCTACGCTTCATCCGGGCTACACATGTTGATCGATACTCAGGACGCGATCCGGC
>CAYWKV010000314.1:0-2756 GCA_964458835.1 uncultured Gammaproteobacteria bacterium
ATCGCGCACCCAGGCCACCGGCGGCAGCGGGCTGGTGAACAGGCGCGTCAGGCCGTCGGTGAAGGCGACGACGCGGCGGTGATCGCCCTGGCGCCAGTCGGCGTAGCGCCCGAGCACCGCGGCAGCGCCCAGATCGCGGCCCGCGCGCCGCGCCTCCAGCAGCACCTCCGCGAGCGCGGCCACGTCGCGCAGGCCAAGGTTGAAGCCCTGCCCGGCGATGGGGTGCAGGGTATGCGCGGCGTTGCCGATCAGGGCCAGGCGCGGGCGCACCGACTCGCGCGCGCGCACCAGCCGCAACGGGTAGGCCGTACGCCTGCCGACGCGCGTCAGCCGGCCGAGGCGCTGGCCGAAGCGTTCCTGCAGCCGCGCCAAAAAGGCCCCGTCATCCAGCGCCATGACGGCGTCGACCTGATCGTCGCGCAGCGTCCACACCAGCGCGCAGCGGCCCTCGCTCATCGGCAGCAGCGCCAGCGGCCCACTGTCGGTGAAGCGTTCGTAGGCGACATGCTCGTGCGGGCGCCCGGGCGTGACATTGGCGATGACCGCCGTCTGGCCGTATTCCCAGACCACGGTGGGGATCTTCAGCAGATCGCGCAGCGTCGACTGCGCGCCGTCAGCGGCGACCAGCAGGCGCGCATCGACTTCGCGCCCGCCCGCACCGACTTCGATGCGGACCCGTGCGTTGTCGTCCGTGAAGTCCACACCGGTCACGCGCGCCGGCGAGATCAGCTCGACGTCGTCGAGTCCGGCCAGCCGCGCGCCCAGCACCGCTCCGAGATCGCGCGCCAGCACCACGTAGCCCAGTGCCGCCACGCCCTCGTCGGCGCGGTCCAGGCGCACGAAGCCGAAGCGGCCGCGGTCGGAGACGTGGATACGGTGGATGGGCGTCGCCCGCGCGGCCAGCGTCGACCACAGCCCCAGGGCCGCGAAGATGCGCTGCGTGCCCGCCGCGAGCGCGATGGCGCGGTCGTCGTAGGCCGACTGCCCTGGATCGACACGGGGATCGCCATAGGCCACGGCCTCGACCAGCCCGATGCGCAGGCCGTGCCCCGACAGCGCGCAGGCCAGACTCGCCCCGACCAGGCCGCCGCCGCTGATGAGGATGTCGTAGGTGTCTTTGTTCATACCTTGCCTATGGACGCAAACCCCATTCGACACGAAGGCGCGCGAAAGGAAACCTTAGCCACGGAAAACACGGAAAGCACGGACAAAACCCTTTTTGCCACGAAACCCACGAAATCCACGAAAGGTATGAGAGGGAAAACCGTCTCTCGGAAACAGTGTTTGCAGCCCTGTACTTGTCCGTGCTTTCCGTGTTTTCGAGACTGTAAATTTTTCTGTGTAACCGGCTTTCGCTAATCTACCCGAGGAGGGGCAGGAGATGGAAGCCGAGATGAAGACGAAGAACAAGACGAAGCTGGACGAGCTGGTCGATGAGCTGGTGAAGTCCGGCAAGAGCGCCGACGAGCTGATGGCCGAAGGCGGGATCCTGAAGGAGCTGTTCAAGCGGGTGGCCGAGCGGGCGCTGGAAGCCGAGATGAGCGCCCACCTGGGCTACGAGAAGCATGACCCGGCCGGGCGCGGCAGCGGCAATGCGCGCAACGGGCGCTCCCGCAAGACCGTGCTGGGCAGTCACGGCACGGTCGAGATCGAGGTGCCGCGCGACCGCAACGGGGCGTTCGAGCCGCGGTTCGTGCGCAAGCACCAGCGCAAGCTGGGGGACTTCGAGACCCAGATCATCGCCCTGTACGCCCGCGGCATGAGCACGCGGGACATCCAGTCGCTGCTGGAGGAACAGTACGGCATCGAGGTCTCGCCGACGTTCATCTCGCAGGTGACTGATGCGGTGCTTGACGAGGTGCGCGCCTGGCCGGCGCGCCCGCTGGAGCCGGTGTACCCGATCGTGTACCTGGACGCCCTGGTTACGCGCAGCCGCCAGGAGGGCGCGGTCAGCGCCCGGCACGTGTACGTGGCGCTGGGAGTGAACCTCGAAGGCGAGAAGGAGCTGCTGGGCCTGTGGCTGGCACAGACCGAGGGGGCGAAGTTCTGGTTGAGCATCCTCACCGAGCTGAAGAACCGGGGCGTGCAGGATATGCTGATCGCCTGCGTGGACGGGTTGAAGGGGTTCGGCGAAGCGATCGAGGCGGTGTTCCCGCTGACGCAGGTACAGCAGTGCATCGTGCACCAGGTACGGCACTCGTTGCAGTACGTGCCGTGGAAGGAGCGCAAGGCGGTGGCAGCGGCCCTGCGGCGGATCTACACGGCGCCGACCGCCGAAGCCGCGGAGCGCGAGCTGTCGACGTTCGAGTCGCTGTGGGGCGAGAAGTACCCGCGCATCGGGCCGAGCTGGCGGGCGAACTGGGCGCGATTATCCGTGTTCTACGACTACCCGCCCGAGATCCGACGGGTGATCTACACGACCAATGCCGTGGAGTCGCTGAACGCGAGCTTGCAGAAGGTGCTCAAGCAGCGCAAGGCGTTCCCGAACGACGAGGCGGTCCTGAAGGTGCTGTATCTGGCGCTGCACAACGTGGCCCGCAACTGGAAGCGCCCGGTGCACAACTGGAAGCAGGCCCTCAACCAGTTCTCGATCCTGTTCGGCGAGCGGCTGGGGATCTGAGACAGTGCCGGTTACACGAAATTATTTACAGACCCGTGTTTTCCGTGGTTAAGGTTTTTTCGCGCGCCTTCTGCGCCTTCGTGTTGAAAAATTCATTTCATCCACCAGAACGGAAACTACCCCGCCATCAGCGCTT
>CAYWKV010000315.1:0-2722 GCA_964458835.1 uncultured Gammaproteobacteria bacterium
TGTCGTCGATGTAGCCGATGGCATCGGGATGGCCGGCCACCCATTTCTTCACGGCGGCATCGTCGCCGACGGCCTGCGGTGGCTGGCCCTTGCCGGTGAAGATCAGCCGCGACCAGTAGGCCGTGACCTGGCTTTCCGACTTGTCGATGAAGCGGGTATAGAAGGCCTGACGCGACGGCGTGCCGGTCGCCTGGTCCACGGGGACCACGGCCGTTCCGTCGGCGAGCGTGCCGCTCTTGCCGAGATAGATCCGGCGCAGGTCTTCCACGCTGACGGCGGAGGCGGCGTTGCCGGGGTGCACGATCGGCACGGGCTCCGCGGCGGACAGTCCGGTACCCAGACAGAGCAGGGCCGCGAGCAGGCGCGGTGCATGTTTCGAATTCAGATGTCCCATGATGCGTTTCCTCCTCAGAAGACCACGTCGACGGCGAAGCTGAACACGTTGACGTCCTCGCCGGGCGGGGCATCGAACAGCCCGGCGGTGCCGTCCAGCGCCTCGGCGCGCTGCCATTCGGCCTTGAGCGCCGTGCTGGTGTTCAGATCGTAGCGCAGGCCCAGGGTGGTGGAGCGCTGCTTGCGGGCGAGCGGCGTGGCCTCGTCGGTGTCGCGCTCGGCGACGGTGACGTGCGGCAGGAATTTCCCGTGCCGATGGCCCACGGTGACGTACCACGCGGTGGAGTCGGGGAAGGACTTGGCGATGCTCGTGTCGGTGTATTCCGAGTAGACGACGATGTCGTTCCAGTCGAGCATGGCGCCGACGCCGAAGAAGCGGGCCTGGTCGTCGTTCAGGGCGATGTCGACCCCCGGCGGCAGCGGTGCGGGCGCGGTGAGCCGGCTGGTGATCTTGCTCTCCATGTAGCCGGCGCGCACGGTCAGTACCTCGGTCGAGGCCGACAGGTTGATTCCCATGACGTCGCGCATGTCGCTGGACATCTGCAGTCCGCCCGGTTCGGTGTCCTCGGAGTTGCTGCCGAAATAGGGCTGGACCAGCAGGTCGAAGGCGCCCATGTCGCGGGTCGCCAGCGCATCGACGCCGGAGATGGCGTTGAGCGGCAGTCCGCCGTAGACCTCCTGCGGCGGACGGATCCAGGGGTAGGCGTAGCCGACCTCCACGTAATCCGACACCAGGAACAGCGGGAACTTGATGCGGCCGGCGCGCAGCTTCAGGTCGTCATCGAGCGCGTAGCTGAGGAAGGCCCAGTCGGCGCTGATGTCGTAGGTGTCGTCGTCGGCCGACGCCAGCAGCTGCGCGGTGATGTCCAGGCCCGGCGCCACCGTGCCGCTCAGCTGGATGCCCAGCACCGAGTCGTTCTCGAAGCTGGCCTGATCGGTGATGCCGTTCAGATAGGCGACCTCCGAATCGCTGACCGAGCCGGCCGCGGTCAGGAAACCGTTGATGGCGATCCGCGGCTCGGCGGAGGCCATGGCGGTGGCGAGAATCAGGGCCGGAAACGCGGCCCGTACAGCGATCGACTTCGTCTTCATGCGCCCCTCCTTCAGGGTACGGTCTGTTGCAGGGCGAAGCGGGCGCGCGCCAGGTGCGCACCGGGTGCGCGCGTCCGCTTCGTGGTCGTGCTCGGGTGTGGCCGGCGCGGTGCTCCGGTCGGCCTCAGGCGTCGCGTGCGCTCATGGCAGCCTGCGGGTGCGGAAGTCGCCGACGATGGCCTGGAGCTGCGTGGACAGCCGGGCGAGTTCGTCGCTGGCGGTGGCGGTCTGCGTCGCGCCCGCGGTGGAGTCTCCGGCGATGCGCTGGATGGTGGTGACGTTCTTCTGGATCTCTTCTGCGACGTTGCTCTGCTCTTCCGTCGCGGCGGCGATCTGAGCGGTCATGCCCTTGATCGTCGCGACCCGGTCCCGGATAGACTGCAGCGCCTGACCGCCCTCGTCGGCGTTGCGGACGCTGACCCGCGATTCGTTGCGGGCGATCTCCATGACGTCCACGACCTGCCGGACGCTGCTCTGCAGCTGGCCGATGGTCGCGTGTATCTTGCGGGTGGATTCCTGGGTGCGCAGCGCCAGCGCCCGCACCTCGTCCGCGACCACCGAGAATCCCCGGCCGTTGTCGCCGGCGCGCGCGGCTTCGATGGCAGCGTTCAGGGCGAGCAGATTGGTCTGCTCGGCGACCGTCCGGATGACGTCGAGGACGACGGCGGCGCTGCGCGTGTCCTCCTCCAGGCGGGCGATGACCTCCGCCGCACGTTCGACTTCGTCGGCGACCGTGGTGTTGGCGTCGATGATGTGCCGCACGATGTCCGCGCCGCGTTGCGCGTCTTCGTCCGCGTGTCCGGTGGCATCGTCGGCCTCCGCGGTGCTGCGGGCGACGTGGCGGATGGTGTCCAGCATTTCGCCCATGGCCTGCGCGACCAGTTCCGTCTCCCTGCGCTGCAGCTCGATGCCGTCGGTGGTGCCGTTGGCGACGGTCGAGAGCTGTTCCGCCGCGACGGCGACCTGGGTGATCGACGCGGCGATGCCGCTGATCATGGATTCGAGCTTTTCCACGAAGGCGTTGAACCAGTGTACGAGCTCGGCGATTTCGTCATTGCCGCGTGCCGCGAGGCGGCGCGTCAGGTCGGCGCGACCGCTGGCGATCTCGCGCAGCGAGCCGGAGACCAGCCGGATATTGCGGACGACCAGCGAGGAGACGCTCACCGCGGTGACCGCGAGCACGATCATCGTGACGAAGCCGAACGCCAGCCCCACGCGCAGCGCGGTGCCGGCCGCC
>CAYWKV010000316.1:0-2718 GCA_964458835.1 uncultured Gammaproteobacteria bacterium
GACGACGGCCTGCGCTTCGGCCTGCTCGACTACGACTATCTGACGCCCGGCCTGCGCATCATCCACCAGCTCAATCCCACGACCCAGGTGTTCGGCATCCTGAGCCATGCCCGGGTGGACTACGACACCGCCAGCGAGCTGGAATCCAAGACCGACAGCCTGCAGCTGGGCGCGGCCTACGACATCACCGAGGTCTGGAAGGTCAGCGGCTCGGTGGGCACGCGGCGCACCAGCACCTCGCAGCTGGTGCCGTCCGACTTCCGCTTCATCTCCACGCCCCCCTACATCGAGTGGATCTACGAGACCCGCGACAGCGAAACCACCGGCCTGGTGTACGATGCCAGCCTCACCCGCGAGTTCGAGACCGGCAGCCTGAAGCTGAGCGCCTCCCAGTCGATCGTTCCCAGCAGCACCGGCTCGGATACCGAGACGACCCGCCTCGACCTGACCGGCACGCGCCGCTTCAGCGCTCAACTGTGGGCACAGCTCGCCGTTAGCTACTACCAGTCCGATACCGTGGGCGATGTGACCACACGCGCGGACCAGGACCGCTACCGCATCGCGCCCAGCCTGACCTGGATGCTCGACCGTGACCTGTCGCTGCGGGCCGGCTACGCCTACACCCATGTGAAGCGCGACGTCGCGATCGACGATACGGCCGACAGCAACATGGCGTATGTCAGCCTCGGCTACAGCTGGCCGCGCCTGTCGATGTCGCGGTGAGTGAGGAGTGAGGAGTGAGGAGGAAAACCTGTGTTCGGCCACGGAAGCACACGGGAAAACACGGAAAATTACGAAGATAAAAGCCCAGATAGCAGCCACGCGGTTTGTTTGCTGGGATGTTGCAATTGCTTTCTTCCGTGTCTTTCCGTGTAGTTCCGTGGCCAAAAACAGATTTTTTTAGTACACCCCACACCGCGATGCGGCGCCGACGCACCCTGCGAGCGCAGCACGGATCAACTAAACAAGGGCTCACACGAGCGGCAGCATGAACGAAGAACAGACCAAGAATCTGCAGGACTACCTCACCGCCTTCAAGCGCCGCCGTGCCCAGATCGCCGCCACCTTCGTGCTGATCTTCGGCATCGGCACGATCATCGCGCTGGCCTGGCCGCCCACCTACCGCTCGGCGGCCACCATCCTGATCGAGGAGCAGCAGATTCCCGCCGAGCTGGTGCAGTCCACCGTGACCAGCTATGCCGCACAGCGCATCGAGACCATCAGCCAGCGCGTCATGACCCGCAGCAACCTGATGGGCATCGTCGAGAAGTACGGCCTCTACGTCGACGAGCGCGCGCGCGAGACGACGGAGGAGATC
This sequence comes from uncultured Gammaproteobacteria bacterium, assembly GCA_964458835.1. Taxonomy (GTDB): domain Bacteria; phylum Pseudomonadota; class Gammaproteobacteria; order Thiohalobacterales; family Thiohalobacteraceae; genus JAHJQQ01. The sequence goes on from CAYWKV010000316.1 coordinate 1,319, forward strand.
CTCGAGCGCATGCGCGAGGACATCGCGCTGCAGATGATCAGCGCCGACGTGATCGACCCGCGCTCCGGCCGCCCCATGCCGGCCACGATCGCCTTCTCGCTGGCCTTCGAGGGCGAGAACCCGGAGCAGGTGCAGAAGGTCGCCAACGAGCTGACGACGCTCTATCTGCAGGAGAACCTCCGGACGCGCGCTTCCAAGGCCCAGGAGACCCTGAGCTTCCTGTCCGACGAGGCCGACCGCCTCAACCGCCAGATCGCCGACCTGGACAAGCGCCTGGCGGAATTCAAGGAGGCCAACGCCGGCAGCCTGCCGGAACTGCAGCCGCTGCTGCGCGAGCAGATCGAGCGCACCGAGCGTGAGCTGACCGACACCGCCACCCAGATCCGCTCGCTGGAAGACCGGCGTTTCTATCTGCAGGGCCAGCTCGGCCAGCAGGACCCGTACGGGATGGACGTGAACCTGAGCCCCGGTGCGCGCCTCAAGGCGCTGCGCACCGAGTACGCGAGCCTCGCCGCACGCTACTCCGCGGACCACCCGGACGTGATCCGCCTCAAACGCGAGATCGAAAGCCTGGAGCGCGAAACCGGCCAGGTCAATCCGCGTGACAGCCTGCTGGAGCAGATCGCCGCGCTCAATACCGAGCTGGCCGGCATGCGCGAAAAGTATTCGCCCGAACATCCGGACGTGGTGCGTCTGGAGCGACAGATCGCCGGACTCGAGGCGACGCTGGCCGAGGCCCCGGCGGGCGGCGGGTCGCAGTCCCAGCGCAGCCCGGACAATCCGGCCTATGTCACACTGCAGGCGCAGCTCAACGCCACGGAAAACGAAATCCAGTCTCTGCGCACCAAGCGCACCCAGCTGGAGGCCCGCCGCGCTGAATACGAACAGCGGCTCGCGGCCATGCCGCAGGTCGAGAGCCAGTTCCGCACCCTCGCCCGCGATCTGGAGAACGCCTCGGCCAAATACCAGGAGATCAAGGCCAAGCAGATGCAGGCCCAGATCGCCCAGCAGCTGGAGACCGAGAGTAAGGGCGAGCGCTTCACCCTGATCGATCCGCCGGTGCTGGCGGAGGAGCCGATCAAGCCCAACCGGCCGGCCATCATCTTCCTGAGCCTGGTGCTGGCGCTGGGCGCCGGCGTGGGCTATGCGGCGGTCGCCGAGAGCCTGGACAGCACCGTGCGCGGCGCCAAGGGCGTGCTGGCGACCCTGCAGGTCGCGCCGCTGGCCGTGATTCCTTATCTCGCCTCGGACCGCGAGATCGCCACCCAGCGCCGCAAGCGCCGGCTGATCGTCCTCGGCGCGCTCGCCGTGGTGCTGATCGCCGTCGGCCTGGTGCATGTGTTCGTGTCGCCGCTGGACGTGCTCTGGTTCCGCGCCCTGCGCAAGGCCACCATCGCCAC
>CAYWKV010000317.1:0-2708 GCA_964458835.1 uncultured Gammaproteobacteria bacterium
CAAATCCTACCCCCGCTACCATATCCATCGTCAAGGCGGCTTCGGCCGCCTTCGTCGTTTCCAAGGCTTGAAATTCTTCGGGCGTTTTCCGTGCTCAAGGGGGCGGCGTGGCTGAAACGGGCGGTATGTCCCGCATCGGAGACCCGCGCCTGCCCGCGTTGCGGGGCATCCTGCAGGGTGTGTGGGAGCGCCTCAGGCGATACGGCCGAGTACGCTGAGCGGCCGGAAAAGATCTTCGGCTGGCCGCCTCCGCCGCTGGTACGCGAGGTCTGAACGGGCAATCGTGGCCACGGCGACCGGGTGCCTGGCAGGGGTGCGATTCACGCGGACGCGGTGTCGATCCATCTCGAAATGTGGCCCATGTACTGAAAAAAATATCACAGATTCTACAGAATCTTAGGTGGCGGCCGATGGGGCCGCTACACACGACAGCCGGTGAGGCTTCCGCTATCGGCCTGGTGAAGGAGCAGGCTCGCCAGCCCTTGAAAGGCAACGACATGCACCCGAACCCGAAACCAGCGCGCCGGAAGGTACACGCACCGCTGCAGATCGCGGGACGCGTCACGGCCATCTACGCGATAGTCGGCGCCCTGTGGATCCTGTTCTCCGATCGCCTGCTGGCCCTCCTGGTCAGCGACCCCGACAAGGTCACGCAGTTGCAGACCCTCAAAGGATGGGTGTACGTCGGCTTCACGGCCTTGCTCCTGGCCTGGCTGATCGACCGCTACACGGAACGGCTGCATCGGGAGCAGACGAACGTCCGAAGACTCAACCGGACCTACCAGTTCCTCAGCGGTATCAACAGCGCGATCGTGCGCGTCCGTGCCAGCGGGGAGCTGGCCCAGACGGCCTGTGAACTCGCGGTCGACAAGGGCAACTTCACGGGCGCCCGCATCTTCCTGCGCAACGGGCGGGGTCAGCCCGCCGATCTTGCCGGGCAGGCCGGCTTGTCCGGCGGATGGCCGCCGGCGATGGCGGCGCCGCTGGTGGAGGTGATGGGCCAGGCCGATGCCGTGGAGCCGATCTGGATCGGCCGTATGGAGAATGCGACATTACCGGCGGCCTGGCACCAGGCGGCACAGGAGCAGGGCGTTTCCGCCGTGGCGGCGCTGCCCATACCGGACTGGGCCAAGAACCAGCCGGCCCGCGGCTGGCTGGAGCTCTACGGCGGGGCTGACCAGGTATTCGACGCGCAGGAGGCGGCTCTGCTGCGAGAGATCGCCGCGGACATCGGTCTCGGGCTGGAGACGATCGACAAGTCGAACAGCCTGCAGACACTGGCGCATTACGATGCGCTCACCGGGCTTCCCAACGAGGCCCTGTTGATCGGACGTCTGCAACAGGCACTGTCCCGGGCGCATCACAATCAGCGCACAGTGGCCGTCGTGGTGGTCGATTGTCCCGAACTCACGCGGCTGGTGGATATCCGCGGGCGGCACGTGGGGGATCGTCTCCGCAAACAGCTCGCGGATTATCTGACTGCGGCGCTCAGAGAAGGCGATACCGTCGCGCGAACCGGTCAGGACGAATTCACGCTGGTGCTGGCCGATATGGCGCAGAGCGGGGACATGGTTCAGCTTTCCGAACGGCTGTTGCGTGGGCCTACCGTCCCGGTCGATGAAGGCGCCATGCGACTGGCGTTGCCGTTGCGCGGAGGCGCCGCGCTCTATCCCAGCGACGCCGACACGGCCGAAAACCTGATCCAGTATGCGGCCCTGACGCTCCATACCGCCGCCACGGCACCGGGCTCCTGCATGTTCTACTCGGCCAGCCTCAATGCGCTGACACGGTCGCAACTGCGCCTCGAGCATGAACTCCAACACGCCATAGAACGCGATGAGCTCTCGCTGGTATATCAACTGGTCGCGGATACCGAGACACGCAGACCCATCGGGGCGGAAGCGTTGTTGCGCTGGCACAGCGGAGCGCTCGGGAACATCGGTCCGGGACAATTCATCCCCATAGCCGAAGCGAACGGCTTGATCCATCCGCTCGGGCGCTGGGTGCTGGAGCGGAGCTGCCACCAGATTGCGACATGGCGTGCCGCCGGGCTGCGGGCTTTTTCGGTATCCGTGAACGTCGCCGCACCCCAGCTGCTGCGGGACGGCTTCATTGACGAGCTGCGCCGGATACTGGACAGGACCGGGTTGTGCGACGGTGCACCGGGGCTGGCGATCGAGATTACGGAAACGGCGATCATGCGTGATCTCGGGCGGGCCGTGGCCGTGCTGCAGCAGATTCGGGGCCTTGGAATACGCCTGTATCTGGACGACTTCGGGACGGGCTATTCATCACTGAGCTATCTGAGCCAGCTGCCGATCGACGTTCTGAAAATCGACTACGGCTTCACGTCCAAGCTGCCGCACGATCAGCGGACTGTATCCCTGGTAAAGGCCATTATCATGCTCGCCCACAGCCTGGACGTGAGCGTCATCGCGGAAGGGGTCGAGACCGCTGAACAGTCCGAACTGCTGCGGCAGCTTGGATGCGACGCCATACAGGGCTATCTCATCGGGCGGCCGGTTCCGGCGGATCAGTTGTCTTTGCCTGTGACGGCGGAGCATGGACAGTACGTCAAGTAAGTAAAGTCACCCACCAGAAATTTGCGGGCTGCTGACATGTCACGTCAGGTTAGGGAACCTCTGATTTATTTGTCATTGCGAGGATGCCTTGATCCGAAGGATAAGGTACCCGTAATGAACCCCGAA
>CAYWKV010000318.1:0-2700 GCA_964458835.1 uncultured Gammaproteobacteria bacterium
ACATCATATTGATGTGCAAAGATACTTTATGGGGAAACCTCAGGGTCTGTCCCCACTAGTGCCCGAAGACCGTTCATCCATGCGTCGAACGGCACCCTTCCCTGGGCATCGCGGTACTTGCGGATTTCGACCATGCCACAAGTGTAATTTATAAATTACGGAGATCAAGCCCCCAAGATCGGGCGCGTAGTTGTAGAGGGTCTCGCGGATTCTGGCGGGGCTGGCGGTCATCGAATTCGTCGGGGCACGGCGCGTGTCGGGCGGCGGTTGGGAGGCACTATTTCTGGCACCTGCCGGGGTGGGCTATGTTGCATGGGAAACCGGGGTTTGCACGGCCGAACGAAGCCAGAGCAAGCACTGGCATTGTAGTATCCCGCTAGCCAGACTATAGTCGGGTAGTAATAAGTCATACCGAGAGGAGATCGCCGATGTCCGCCGTCAAGAAAACCATTTCCCTGCCCGCCGAGCTGGCGCGGGAAGCCGAAGAGATCGCCAGGGCCGAGGGCAAGACATTGAGCGCCGTCATCCAGGACGCCCTGCGCGCGGCACGCGCCATGCGACTCAAAGCCGAACTCGAGAACCTGCAGGGTTTCTGGGGCCGAAAGGCAAGAGAAAAGGGCATCCTCACCGAAAAAGATCTGGAGCGGTATCTGCAACAGTGAGGGTCGTTTTCGACACCAATATTTTCGTCTCGGCCCTCGTCTTCCCCGGCAGCCGGGCCGACGAGGCGCTGACCGCCGGCATGGATGGCCGCATCGAACTGGTCATTTCCAAACCCATCATTCACGAGGTCCTGGGGGTTCTGGCCAGGAAATTCGCCCATGACCCCGAGGCACTGGCCCGTGTCGCCGTGTTTCTCGCCGAACTCGCCACCCTCGTCCACCCGCGCAGGCGGCTGCATATCCTGAGTGACGAACCCGACAACCGCATCCTGGAATGCGCCGTCGCTGCGCATGCCCCGATCATCGTCACCGGCGACCGTGCCATGCTGGCGCTGAAAGCGTACGGGGATATCCGGATAACTTCCTTGAAGACGTTCCTGGAGCTGCTGGAGGAATAGCGGCCAATGCCGGGCGCGCGCCTGCGGCGCCGGACCCGGCCTGCGTATCGAAAACGTGGTCTGTCCCCGATTTCCCCCGATTTCCACGTCTTGACCTGGGCGGGCAAAAAAGAAACGGGGCCCGAAGGCCCCGTTCCCGGTTCGAATCCGTCTTGCGACGGGATTAGAACTTGTGGCGCATGCCGAGACCGAAGTGGTCGCGCTCGCCGACACCGGCTTCGTCGAAATCAACTTGCTGGAAACCGGCGTAGACCATGGTGCGCTTGCTGAAGCTGTACTGGCCAGCGATCGTCCACACGTCGTACTCGGCGTTGTAGGTGGGATCGTTGGTGTCATCACCCTGGCCGTAGGCGGCGTAGACCATCGCGTTGCCCATGGTGTAGGAAGCACCCAGGTGCCAGACATCGCCATCTTCCTCAGCGGTGTTCTGGACGTTCAGCGTGCCATTGTTCACACTGGAGATCAGGCCGCCATCCATTTCGTACTGGCCGTAGACCGCCGCGGCGCCGAAGCTGAACTTGCCGCCGATCTTCCAGGCATCGTCGCTGCCGCCGGCGCCATTAGTGATGTAGTCCGCGAACACCAGAGCCGGGCCGTTCTTGTAGCGGGCACCCACGCTGTAGGAATCGTCGTCAGCCCCCCCACAAGTCGTGGTACCTGCGAGTGCATTGGCGTTAATGCGGCAGTCATCGTCGAACGAGTAGGTGGCAGCAGCACTGAAGCCGTTGAAGTCCGGGGTATCGTAACCGATGGTGTTGGTGGCACGACCCTGGCCGTTCTCACCGGAACCGGAATGCAGGGCAGACTGCAGACCCCAGGCACGACCTTCAAAGCTGGTACGGTAGAAGGGGTCGACCATGGCACCGGAAGCCTTATAGGTGGTGCTCATGGTGCCGAAGCGGATCTTACCGAAGCCGCCCTGCAGACCGATCCACTGATCGCGGCCGCCGTTCAGACCCTGCGCGGAGGTGGTGCCGGAGGCGTCGGTCTGGTATTCCAGCAGGAAAATCGCCTTCAGACCGTTGCCCAAGTCTTCCGAACCCTTCACGCCGATGGCGGAGGTGTTGGAGTTCATGTTGATGTCGTCTTCGCCACCGTCGACATCCATCGAGTCGATCGACAGGTCGACCTGACCGTACAGGGTCACGTCGGCGTTGGCCGCGAAGGCCATGGAGCCCGCCAGCGCACCGGCGATGGCGACGGAAAGAATCTTCTTGTCCATTGAGTAGTCCCCTTATCCAGATAGGAGTGGTTTGAAACAGGGGTGAATCTAGTCCACCTTCTGCAGGAATGCAACACCTATTCGCAAAAAAACTACAACCCGTATGAGTTGTAGTTTTTCGGCAACACTACATGTGGTGACGCCTGGAGCCCGCAACGGCCGGGACCCCAAAATCTTGAGGGGGCGGTCACAGAAATTTTTTTTCAGGGCTGACGGACGGATGGCCGGCTGTGGCGTATACGACCCAAAGGCCGGCCACGGAAAACACGGACAAGATCCGATGGCCACGAAATCCACGAAACCCACGAAACCCATGAGGGCGAAGCCGGTCTCTCCGAAAGGGGAGGTGCAACCCGCGATCCGTCCGTGTTTTCCGTGGCTGGGTTTTCGCCTTGGAATCTTTCGTGGATTTCGTGGG
>CAYWKV010000319.1:0-2649 GCA_964458835.1 uncultured Gammaproteobacteria bacterium
AGTTGTTGGGTTTTACCTGAAAAATGTTCGTGGATTTCGTGGGTTTCGTGGCCAAAAAACGTTTTGCCCGTGTTTTCCGTGGCTGAGGTTGTTTGTGCCGGAGCCCGCCACTCAAGCCCTGCGGCGCGTTCGCTTGTGCCGCCGCTCGCCCAGCCGGTATCTTCTCTGCGATGAACGATGAACAGCTGCTCCGCTACAGCCGCCAGATCCTGTTGCCCGAATTCGGCATCGAGGCCCAGGAACGCCTGCTCGGTGCGCGCGTGCTGATCGTCGGCGCCGGCGGGCTGGGCTCGCCGGTGGCGCTGTATCTGGCCGCCGCCGGCGTCGGCACGCTGGCGATCGCCGACGACGACGCCGTGGACCTCTCCAACCTGCAGCGCCAGATCCTGCACCGGCAGGCCGACATCGGCCGCGCCAAGGTCGAATCCGCCGCGGAACGCATCGCGGCGCTCAACCCCGACACGCGGGTGATCCCGATCGCCGCGCGGCTGGCGGGCGCGACGCTGCGCGAGCAGGTGGTCGCCGCCGATCTGGTGGTGGACGGCTGCGACAACTTCGACACGCGCTTCGCCGTCAACGCGGCCTGCGTCGCGGCGCGCACACCGCTGGTCTCCGGCGCGGCCATCCGCATGGAAGGCCAGGTCGCCGTGTTCCGTGCCGACCAGCCCGACAGCCCCTGCTACCGCTGCCTGTACCGCGAGGGCGCGGAGACCGAACAGACCTGTGCCGAGAACGGCGTGCTGGCCCCCATCGTCGGCATCGTCGGCAGCCTGCAGGCGCTGGAGGCGATCAAGGTGCTCACCGGCATCGGCGAGACGCTGTGCGGACGCCTGCTGGTGATCGACGGCCGCCGCCTCGACATCCGCACCCTGCGGCTGCGCCGCGATCCCGACTGCCCCGTGTGCGGCGAACGCTCTGCCACCTGAACCGCCCCCTACTCCTTTATCACAGCGATATGGGCTAAGCTGGTCGTCGGTCTTCCACCCACAACCACAATGCGCAAGGAGCGCCGCCGCACCGCCATGGCATTCTTCGACACCCTGACCACCCTGCTGCCCCTCGACACCATCGTGCCGCTGCTCGCCGCGCTCGCCACCGGCGGGCTGATCGGGCTGGAGCGCACCGCGCACGGCCGCCCCGCCGGCTTCCGCACCCACGCACTGGTGTGCGTCGCCTCCAGCCTGCTGATGCTGGTCACCACCCACCAGGTGAATCTCATGGGCGACGTGCCGATCGAGACCATCCGCATCGACCCGACGCGCATGGCCCAGGGCATCATGACCGGCATCGGCTTCCTCGGCGCGGGTGTGGTGATGAAGGAAGGCCTGAGCATCCGCGGCCTGACCACGGCGGCATCGATCTGGATGACGGCGGCCATCGGCATTCTGCTGGGGCTGACCTTCTATGCGCCGGCCCTGTTCGCCGCGCTGATCACCCTCCTGGTGCTGTCGCTGTTCCGCTGGATCGAGAGCGCGATTCCGGCCCTGCACTATGGCAAGCTGACGGTGCGTTTCGCACACGACAGCATCATGCCGCAACCGCTGCTGCAGGAATTGATCGCACAGCACGGGCTCAATGCCGCCAACCCGAGCTACGCATTGAAGGACAACAGCGAGATGTTCGAGTACGTGATGATCATCCGCACCCGCAAACGCGACGACTACCGGCGGCTGGCCGAATCGCTCACCCATCTGAGCCAGGTACGGGAGTTCTCCATCGAGACAACGGGCGACTGAGGCCGCGCCCCGGCGGCAGCCGGCACCGCCTCCGGCTCAGCGCACCGTCGCCAGCCGCTCCGCCCATTGTGGATGGAAATGCGCCAGGCCCTCGAGGACACCGGCGGCATAGTTGCCGTTCATGCCGAGAAAACCGCCGCGGGCGACGTACAGGCGGTCGGCGTGTCCGGCCGCCTGTGCTGCCGACTCGGCCGCCCCGCGCACCTCGGGAGTCGCATTCGCCACCAGCACCGCGGGGATGCCGCTGGTCAGCACCGGCAGGTCGTTGCCGGAATCACCGGCGAACAGCGTGCGCGTCTCGTCGATGCCCAGCTCCGCCATCAGGAAGCGCACCGCGCCCAGCTTGGTCGCCGACGCCGGCAACACGTCCAGCAGGCCGACCGGGGTGGTCTCGTCGACGCTCCACACCAGGCTCGCGCGCACGCCACGGTCCCGCAGGCGCCGGTGCATGTCGGCGAGCAGCGCCGCATGGTCGTGCGTGGGGTCTGCATAGTAGCTCAGCTTGAAGCGGTTCTGCTTCTCCGGCTCCTGCAGGGCGATGATCTCGATGTCGGCGAACAGGCGTGCGAGGTCACCCGCCGGATGGCCCGCCCAGTCCGTGGCGATGTGCTGCGACCATTGATCCCACAACCGCCATTCCCCGCCGACCGAACGGTAGATGCTCGTCCCCACGTCGCCGACCGCGAACTGCGGTCGCGGCAGGCCGTACTCGGCGATCGCCTGCTCGATCAACGCCAGATGCCGCCCACTGACGTAGGCCAGGATCAGCTCGGGCCGCACGGCCAGGCTGCGCAACAACGGCCGCGCCTGTGGCGATTCCGGCTGCAGTCCGTTGGGCAGCAGCGTGCGGTCGAGATCGGAACAGAGGAGCAGGCGTTCGGACATGCAAGATGGAGATCGATGTGTACGTGCC
>CAYWKV010000320.1:0-2639 GCA_964458835.1 uncultured Gammaproteobacteria bacterium
CACCAAGACCATCCTGCGCATCGGCTTCGGCGTCAGCCTCGGGATGATGTTCAGCGTGGCGCTGATCGCGCTGAGCGTGCTGCATACCAGCAGCAAGCGCATCGAGCAGCTGGTCAACGCGAACAATACCAAGGCGAACCTGATCCACCAAATGCGCAGCGCGGCACGCGAGCGCACGGTGAATCTGCAGAACATGCTCATCCTGGACGACCCGTTCCGCCAGGACGAGGAATGGATGCTCCTGAACGCCAACGGCGCCGCCTTCGCCGACGCCCGCCTGCGGCTGCTGGACATGGACCTCGCCCCCGAGGAGCAGGCGCTGCTGAGCGAACAGGCCGACCTGACCCGTTCGGTGGCGGCCCTGCATCTGCGCATCGCCGAACTCATCCTCGCCGGCGACAAGAGGCAGGCCTCTGCACTCCTGGCGGAACAGGCCATGCCCGGCCAGCAGGAAACCTTCGAACGGCTGTCCCGGCTGCTGACCATCCAGACCGAGGGCGCCGCCCAGGCGGTGCGGGAGGCCGAGCGGAATTATCGCCACACCCTGATCGCCACCCTGGTGCTGATGCTCGGCATCACCGGCCTGAGCGTGCTGATCGCGCGCTTCGTCACCCGGCGCACGACCGAGGCGCAGGACCGACTGTATGCCGCCACCGAGTATGCCCAGGTCACCCTGCACTCCATCGGCGACGGCGTCATCACCACGGACGCCGCAGGCCGCATCGAGCAGCTCAACGACGAGGCGCGGCGCCTGACCGGCTGGGATGTGCGCACGGCCGCCGGCCGGCCCGTGAACGCTGTCTTCGCGCCGGTGCGGGAGACCGACCCCGAGACCGGCATCGAGCCGGTCGCGCAGGTCATCGACACCGGCAGGGTCGTGACCTCCGATGCCGACGTCCTGCTGAACCATCGCTCCGGCCGGCGTTTCTCGATCGAGTACACCGCCGCACCGATCTTCGACCGTGCCCACGAGCGGCTCGCCGGCACGGTGCTGGTGTTCCGCGACGTCACCCAGATGCGCGCGATCGCCCAGGAGCTCGCCTATCAGGCCCGCCACGACATGCTGACCGGCCTGATGAACCGTCGCGAGTTCGAGAACCACGTGGAGGCCGCCCTGAGCCACGTTCCGGCCCGCGACGGCGACCCCGACTGGCTGTGTTACCTGGATCTCGATCAGTTCAAGCTCATCAACGACACCTGCGGCCACCTGGCTGGCGATGAATTCCTCAAAATGATCGCCCGCACCCTGCAGGCGCAGATCCGTGAAGCGGACCTGCTGGCGCGCATGGGCGGCGACGAATTCGCGATCCTGCTGGGGCGCTGCACGCCCGAGGCGGCGACCCACATCGTGGAACGCATCCGCCACGCCGTCGTGTCGACACGCTTCGTCTGGAGCGACAAATCCTTCAGCACCAGCGCCAGTATCGGTCTGGTGCCGATCACCGCGCAGACCGGCACGCTGTACGATCTGCTGAGCGCCGCCGACACCGCCTGCTACGTCGCCAAGGACGAGGGCCGCAACCGCATCCACCTGCTGGCCGAGGACGATGGCGCTGCGGAGCGGCACACCGGCGAGATGCGCTGGGCGCGGCGCATCAAGCAGGCGCTCGAGGAGGACCGCTTCGTGCTCTACCACCAGAGGATCGCGCCGCTGCAGACCCGCAGCAATGACCTGCACACCGAGATCCTGGTGCGGATGCTGGACGAGGATGGCTCGATCATCAGCCCCGCCGCCTTCATCCCCGCCGCCGAACGCTACGGCCTGATGGCCCAGATCGACCGCTGGGTCGTCCGGCAGACCCTGGATACGCTGCGCCGCTGCCTCACCTCGAACACGCCCGGCGACTGCGTGGTGGCCATGAACCTCTCCGCCCAATCGCTGTGCGACGACGAGTTCCTGCCGTTCGTGCTCGCCGAACTGGACCGCTGCGGCTTCAACGCGCAGCACCTGTGCTTCGAAATCACCGAGACCAGCGCCATCGGCAACCTGTCGCGCGCCATCCATTTCATCTCCAGCCTGCGGGCGCGCGGCTGCCGCTTCGCCCTGGACGACTTCGGCAGCGGACTGAGTTCGTTCGGCTACCTGAAGAATCTGCCGGTGGATTTCCTCAAAATCGACGGCAGCTTCGTGCGCGACATCGAGACCGACGCCATGGACCTCGCCCTGGTGGACTCCATCAATCAGATCGGACACGTCGCCGGCATCCGGACGGTGGCCGAATACGTGGAGACCGTGGAGATCCAGGAACGTCTGCGCCGCCTGGGCGTCGACTATGCGCAGGGCTATGCCATCGCCCGGCCGGTACCGCTGCAGGAGCTGACCGACAGCCTGACACGGCCCGCCGGAAAAGCAAAAAGGGGACAGCTTTAAGCCGACGTCTTGAACGAAAGGACCACGGAATCCACGGAACGACACGGAAGGACAGCATTCATTGCGTAGACCCGGGGTCAACCATCCGCGGCCGGGTTTCCGGGTTTTTTGCACGATAAGCCATTTTCCGTGCCATTCCGTGGATTCCGTGGCCACAAGGGGTTTGAGTAATCTGCCCCCGTCTGTCCATCAACCGGCCCCGCCAATCGCGCTTCAGAGCCGCTCCAGCGCGGACCGCACCTGGCCGAAGACGTCGGCCACGCACTGC
>CAYWKV010000321.1:0-2613 GCA_964458835.1 uncultured Gammaproteobacteria bacterium
CTGTCGGCGACGCTGCCCATCCTGTTCCTGACCGCGCGCGACAACGACTTCGACACCGTCTCCGGCCTGCGCATGGGTGCCGACGACTACCTGACCAAGGACATCAGCCTGCCGCACCTGCTGGCGCGCATCGCCGCGCTGTTCCGCCGCCTGGACGCACTGAGCCAGGCGGGCGACGCCGAGCAGATCATCGAGCGTGGTGCGCTGCGCCTCGACAGCGGCCGCATGAGCGCGCACTGGAAGGACCGGCCGGTCGACCTGACGCTGACCGAGTTCTGGATGGTGCACGCGCTGGCGCGCCACCCCGGCCACGTGAAGGGCCGCGAGCAGCTCATGCAGGAGGCGAACATCGTCGTCGACGACAGCACCATCACCTCGCACATCAAACGCATCCGCCGCAAGTTCACCGCCACCGATCCGGACTTCGACCGCATCGACACCGTCTACGGCATGGGCTACCGCTGGAAGGAAGGCGCCGACCGATGACGGCCGCGCGCGCGCGCCGCGGCTGGTCGCCCGGCATCCGTCTCAAGACGCTGCTGGTGTCGGCGGTGCTGCTGGCGATCCCTTGGCTGGGCTATCAGTACATCCTCACCATGGAGGACTTCCTGCGCCAGGGCCAGGAGCAGACGCTGATGGGCACGGCGCGCGCCGTGGCCACCGCGCTGCACGAGCGGCCGCAGCTGTTCAACCACCAGTCGGCCTTCCTCAACGCCGTGCGCGAGGGCCGCGATCTGTACGCGCGCGTCTTCGCCCGGCCCATCCGGCTGGACGGCGACGACACCGACTGGCAGGAGCATCTCGACGACGCGCATGCCTACGGCGTCGACCAGCTCATCGCCGCGCGCGATCCCTACGCGCAGCCGAGCCTCGCGTTCCGCCACATGCTCGCCCGCTACGGCGCGCACCTCTACGCCCTGTTCGTGGTCGACGACGACCGCCTCGTCTACCGCGAACGCCAGGGCACGCGCCTGGAACGCAACGATCATCTGCAGATCGCCCTGCTGGACGCCACCGGCCAGTTCCGCCGCTACATCCTGAGCGCGCACGCGCCCGGCTGGGTGAATGCCCACGAGCTCATCGCCGGCAGCGACGGCACCGAACTGCTCCAGCCCGAGGTGCGCATCCAGGGCGCGTGGCGCGAGCGGGACGGCGGCTACGTGCTGGAGCTGCGCCTGCCGCTGTCCATGGTCGGCACCAAGATCGGCTTCGCCGTCGCCGACGTCGACGATCCCTATCACCGCCGGCTGGAGTCCGTGATCGGCACCTCCGGCACGCGCAGCCTCGACGAACTCGGCACCATCCTCGTGCCCTCGCCGGAGATCGAGCGCATCGTCCAGGGGCTCGGCCGCAGCGAGTCGCGCATCTGGGTGATCGACCGCCACCGCCGCGTGCTCGCCCAGGCCGGCAGCCTGCGCCGCGCGCCGGCCACGCCCGCATCGCCCCCGCCGGCCACGCCGCTGGATCGCCCGGAGGAGGCCTGGCGCGCGCTGCTCTACCGCTGGCTGCTGCGCCCGCCGACCGAGACGTTCGCCGATCCGCTGTCGGGCGCGGCGCGCCTGGACGGCGACGAGGTCGAGGCCGCGCTCGACGGCCGCCCCGCGCACCGCTGGCGGCCGACGCCCGACGCGCGCGCCGTGATCGCCTCCGCCGCGCACCCCATCTGGATCGGCGAGCAGATCATGGGCGCCGTGCTGGTCGAGGAAAGCGGCAACGCCATCCTCACCCTGCGCAACCGCGCCACCGAGCGCCTGCTGCTGATCACGCTGGCCGCGTTTCTGATCGGCGCGCTGACGCTGTTCGCGTTCGCCTCGCGCATCGCCGCGCGCATCCGCCGCCTGCGCGACGCCGCCGAACGGGCCATCGACGCCCAGGGCCGCGTGCTCGGCACGCTGGCCGGCTCGCCCGCCGGCGACGAGATCGGCGACCTGTCGCGCAGCTTCAGCGACACCCTGAAGCGGCTCGCGCAGTACACCGATTATCTGGAGAACATGGCGCGCCGCCTGTCGCACGAACTGCGCACGCCCATCGCCGTGGTGCGCTCGTCGCTGGACAACCTCGGCAACGAACCGCTCGGCCCCGCGGCGCGCACCTACATGGAACGCGCCCGCTCCGGCATCGACCGCCTCAACGGCCTGGTGACCAGCATGAGCGAGGCCAGCCGCCTGGAGGAGACGCTCACCCGCGCCGAGCGCGAACGCTTCGACCTGGGCGCGGTGCTGCGCGGCTGCGCCGAGGGCTACCGCGCCGTGTATCCGGATGTCGACTTCCAGCTCGCCCTGCCCGACGCCGGACTCGACCTGCACGGCGCGCCCGAGCTGATCGTGCAGATGCTCGACAAGCTCATCGCCAACGCCGTCGACTTCCACACGCCCGGCACACCGATCCGCCTGCGCGCCGAACGCCAGGGCCCGCGCATTGCACTGACGGTCACCAACGACGGCCCGCCCCTGCCGCCGGCGATGTCCGGGCGGCTGTTCGAATCCATGGTGTCGGTGCGCGACGCGCGCGCCGACGGCGAACCGCATCTCGGCCTCGGCCTGTACATCGTGCGCCTGATCGCGGAATTCCACGGCGGCACGGCGCGGGCGTGGGATGTGGAGAGGGGTGTGG
>CAYWKV010000322.1:0-2613 GCA_964458835.1 uncultured Gammaproteobacteria bacterium
ATCGATGCAATCGCAGAGCGGGCCGCGAAGAAGGCGCTGCAATCCGTGTATGCGGAGGTCGGTCGATCAGTCCTCAAGAAGATCGCCTGGTTAGCCGGTGTCGTGGTCTTAGGGCTCGCGATGTGGCTGATAGGCAAAGATGCGCTACCGCTGAAATAGATGGACGTCAAGAGCCTCATCATCGAGCACGAAAAGCTCGTGCTCAAGCCATACAAATGCACAGCAGGTAAGACGACGATCGGGGTAGGGCGCAACTTAGACGATCGCGGCATCTCAGAATCCGAGGCGATGCTCCTCTTCGAGAATGACTTAGCCGACGTTCTCCAGAACTGCCGCAAATACCCCTGGTTCGATTCGCTCTCAGAGGTCCGCAAGGCTGCGGTCATGGACCTCATGTTTAACCTCGGCCCGAATCGCTTCGCCGGCTTCCGAAACTTCATTCAGGCCATGAGCCTACAGCAGTACACCTGGGCGGCGGCGGAGCTCAAAGACTCCCGCTGGTACACCCAAGTCGGGCGGCGCGGTCCTCGCATCGCCTCAATGATCCGTAACGACACCTGGCCCACATAGGAGGGCAATCATGCGTCTCATCCTCATCGCCGCACTGGCTGCGGCTCTCTGCGGCTGCGCCTCGAATTCGCCACAGCAACAGGTCGCGCTCGACGTCACGACCCGGATTGCAATCCGCCATGCGCTCGACACGCCGCGAGCGATCGAGAAGGCGCGGAACATCCGCAACGTTGCCGAGCAGGTCAAGGAACTCGTCTCGCAGGATGTAACGGTCGCGTTCCTTACCGCCGAGCTTAGTAAAGAAATCGACGAGCTCGAAGACCTGTCCACCATCGAGCGGGCCGACGCGAAGGATCTGTTGCTATTGCTCTCCGCGCTCATCGAGCAGCGCGTGGGTAGCGGCGAACTGAAGCCCGAAGGAGTCGTCAAGGTCACGGAGTTTGCGGATCTTATCCTCGGCGCGCTCCCGGTGCTGTGATGCGCATCGCGGGCGCTAACGGGATCGCAAGCGATGGGAAGGGAAGCATCGACCGCCTGTTGCTCGAGTTGGCGCAGCGCGGATACATCGTGCTCGACATCCCGCTCCCGAAGCGGCACTGGTTCTCCGCCCGATGGGGCGGGAAGCCTGACGGCAAGATCATCGCCAAGCACACGCGCGACGGTGACGTGATTGTCTGCCACAGCTTCGGCTGTTTGCGAACGTGGCACGCGCATCAAGAGCGCGACTATAAGGCGATCATCTGTATCGCTCCGGCCATGTCCGACTCGGCCGAGTGGCGCCATCCCGAGCGGGTCCACTGCCTCTATAGCCCCAAGGATCTCGCGATCCGGATTGGCGCTCGCCTCCTGTTCCATCCATTCGGTGCAGCGGGATCGAAAGGCTTTACCCAAGAGGGTGTAACAAACGTCGAGTATGAGTGCGGGCACAGCGACTATTTCGGGCCTGCGCTGCTCAAGGGCGTTGCGGATTACGTTGAGCGAGTGGCGATGAAATGACCAAGAAACGCCAGAACCCCGTCGTGATGAACGACGGATCTTGGTATCTCGACAAGTTCGACAAACACGAGTGCTGCGACTGCGGCTTGACGCATGACGTCGAGTACAAGGTGGAGAACGGCCGGCTCTTCACTAAGTGGAAGCGCAACGAGAAGGAGACTCGAGCGTCACGCAAGCAGCACGGAATAAAGGTGACACGTGCCAAGTCCTAAAGTCTCCGAGGCTGAATTCGTAGAGCTTTGGCAACGCCTCGGCTCTCCTGCGGCGGTAGCCAAGGAATTAGGCATCAGTGTTCGTAACGTCTATGCCAGACGCGACAGGCTGGAGAAGAAGGGGCATGTCCTCGCGACAACGAGCGATAAGGCAAAGACCGCAGTCAGGATCAAATCATTCGAACAGCGCCGACCGACCACCGTCAAAGACGGTACGGTCATCGTATTCAGCGATGCGCACTTTTGGCCCGGCGATCCCTCTATCGCGTACTACGCGCTGTTAGAGGTCATCCGCACGCTCAAGCCCAAGGTCATCATCGCGAACGGCGACATCATGGACGCGCCCACGATCAGCCGTCATGAGCCGCGCGGCTGGATGAAACAACCGACCGTCGCAGAGGAAGTGTTCTGCATCCAGGAGCGGCTCAACGAGATCGAGAAGGCCGCTAAGCGCTGTGAGTTGATGCGAACCCTCGGCAATCACGACATCAGATTCGAGCGGCACCTAGCCGTCCATGCGCCGCAGTACCGAGGCTTAGCGGGAACCTCCCTCGAAGATCACATACCGAAATGGCCGTGCTCGTGGACGGTCGAGATAAACGGTCACGTGATGGTCAAGCACCGTCATGCGAACGGACTGCATGCGACATACAACAACACGCTGCGCTCGGGTCGCACGATGGTCACGGGACACCTACACGCGCTCAATGTCCGCGCCTGGACCGACTATAACGGCACGCGCTACGGCGTAGACACCGGGACTCTGGCCGATCCCGATCACGAGGCTTTTGACTATCGTGAAGATGGACCTGCTGATTGGCGCAGCGGCTTCGCCGTCCTGACGTTCAGGAAGGGGAAACTGCTCTGGCCGGAGTTAGTTTATGTAGATGGAGGC
>CAYWKV010000323.1:0-2578 GCA_964458835.1 uncultured Gammaproteobacteria bacterium
CTTGGCGGGCAAGCCCGCTCCTACAAAATCTGTCCTGCAATTAGGAATGTTCAATAGGCTTCACATGCCAGCCCACGTCACCTGTCAAGTGCCTCGCGACGCGGTTTCAGTTCAGTGCCGTCCGTGTGCTTCCGTGGCAAGTGCGGTTTTTGGGTTTATGGGACAGCAATGATCAGCCTGTTAACATACCCCGATCTTCACACGAGGTTCGCCATGGACAAGAAGCTGCTCGACATCCTGGCCTGTCCGGTCTGCAAGGGGCCGCTGGTCTACCGCAAAGCCGAGAAGGAACTGGTCTGCAAGGCCGACCGGCTCGCCTATCCCATCCGCGATGACATCCCGGTGATGCTCGAAGAGGAGGCGCGGGAACTCGCGCCGGACGAAGAGATCGCCTGAGTCCCAACCCATGAGCGGATTCAAGGTGGTCATTCCCGCGCGCTACGGATCGACGCGGCTGCCCGGCAAACCGCTGCGTCCCCTGGCGGGCCGGCCGATGGTCGAGCACGTCCACCGACGTGCCCGCGAGAGCGGTGCCGCGCAGGTCGTCATCGCCACCGATGACGCACGCATCGAGGCGGCCGCGCGCGCGTTCGGCGCCGAGGTCGTGCTGACCTCGCCCGACCATCCGTCGGGCACCGACCGGCTCGCCGAGGTGGTCGAGCGCCTGGGCTGGGCCGACGACAGCATCGTGGTGAACGTCCAGGGTGACGAGCCACTCATGCCGCCCACGCTCATCCGTCAGGTCGCGGACAATCTCGCCGCGCATCCGGAGGCCGCCATCGCCACGCTGGGAACCCCGATCGAGGACGCCGCCGAGTTCTTCGATCCCAACGCAGTGAAGGTGGTGGCCGACCGGCAGGGGCTGGCGCTGTATTTCAGCCGCGCGCCCATCCCCTGGGACCGCGACGGCTTCGCCCGGAGCCGGGAGCGCCTGCCGCCGGCCATTCCGCACCGCCGTCACCTCGGGCTGTACGCCTATCGCGCCGCCTTCCTGCGCGCCTACCGGGACCTGGAACCGGCGCCGCTCGAGCGCAGCGAGATGCTGGAGCAGCTGCGCGCGCTGTGGCACGGCTACCGGATCCACGTCGCCGATGCCGTGGTCCGGCCCGGCCCGGGGGTCGACGTGGAGGCGGATGCGCAGCGGGTGGAGACCCTGCTGAAGGCGCTGGAGACCTGAGGCGCGACGCGCTCAGCCGGCGAGGCAAGGCAGTTTCAGGGCGACAAAGTCCGGATTCAGCGCGGTACCCTCGGCATTCAGCATCGGCACCGTGCGGGTCCGCGGTACGCGCCGCGTGGCGTCGCCGTGCTGGTTCGGCTGGATCACCGTCGCGGCCGTTTCGCAGGACAGCACAAGCGCCGGCCCGTCCTCCAGGACCTCGATCACACGGCAATGATGGCCTTCGAATTCCAGCTCGCGGCCGATGCAGGCGCGCAGGCATTCCAGGGTCGGAGTAGCGATGGGCATGACGTCGCAGCGGGCGTTGGCGTTCAGGCCCCGAGCATCGTCCATTTCCGCGGCTGCCGCAAGCGGCTACCATAGGCGGCCTCCGGGGAACAGCCTGGGGAGCGTGAAGGTGAAGTCATGTTCGAGGCAGGAGAATCATGGTGAAGGTGCTTTTCGTGTGCATGGGCAACATCTGCAGGTCGCCGACCGCCGAGGGCGTGTTCGAGGCGCTGGTACGCCGGGCGGGCCTGGAGGGGCATATCGAGATCGATTCCGCGGGCACCCACGACTACCACATCGGCAAGCCGCCGGACCCGCGTGCCCAGGAGGCGGCCCTGCGCCGCGGCATCGATCTGAGCGGCCTGCGCGCGCGGCGTGCCCGGCCGGAGGATTTTCTGGAGTTCGACTATATTCTGGCAATGGATGAAAGCAATTACGCGGACTTGCGAGAACTATGTATTCCGGATTATGAGGGTCGGCTGAGGCTGTTTCTGGACTTCGCCCCCGAGAGCGGGGTGCGCGAGGTGCCCGACCCGTACTACGGCGGCCGACAGGGCTTCGAGCAGGTACTGGATCTGATCGAGCTGGCGGCTGCGGGACTGCTGGCGGATATCCGCGCGCGTCAGGGCCTCTGACGGCGGCCGGCCGGGCCGGGCAGCGAGCCGGTCAAAGCTAAGACCGCATTGGCCACGGAAGTGCGCGGAAAAACCCGGACGGCGACTGGCTTCACCTAACGGCCCCATCACCTGCCAGGTGCCGCCAGCACCTCCCGACGCGGATTTATTTCAGTGTCTTCCGTGTGTTTCCGTGGCAAATCCGGTTCTTGGGGTTAGGGGACAGCGGCGTTTTCAGCTCAAAAAAGGCCCGGGCTGACAGCAGTCCGGGCCTTTCCGTATCCGCCCCAGAACTCTGGGAGCGATCCTACTCGCCGGACGTCACCGCCGGCGGCCTCGGGGTCGCCGGGGCGTCGCCGCCGCCCTCGCCGTGCGAGGAGACCTCGGGTTTGGCCACGACCGGTGGATTCGGTGCGCTCGGCGAAGCGACGACCGGAGCCGGGGCGGGTCTGGGCGTGCTGTCCAGCGGTGCCGGAGCACTCGCCGGGGCGAGCGGGGCGGCGACCGGAGCGACCGGCAC
>CAYWKV010000324.1:0-2568 GCA_964458835.1 uncultured Gammaproteobacteria bacterium
CGCAACCTCAGGGGCATCCCACGTCTGTGGGGTCTTCGGGTTCTTACAATATGCATTTTTCCGTGTTGTTCCGTGTATTCCGTGGCCAACAAGGGTTCAAGTCAAGCGTCACGCGATCGCAATGGTGCGTCGATGCGTCAGGGTTTGTGCAGGGCGACGGCAAGGAAACCGCCCCAGCGAGCCGCGGGTGGCAGGCACGCTTCGATCCAGCGCGCGCAGCGCCCGCCGCCGGGTACGAACACGGCGCTGCCGAACGACAGGACCGGCTGCGGGAGCAGGTCCGCGCTCCAGCGCACCACGTCCTCCACGCTGTCCCAGCGCGCGCCCCGGTAGCCGCCGTGTCCGCGCTTGCGATAGTGGAGCAGACTGTGGCGGTTCAACAGCCCCAGCACCACGCCGCGGCGACACACCCGCCAGAGTTCGGCGAGCGCGCGGCCGGGCGGCTCGACGAAGCACAGGCTGGTCACGGCCGCGGCATAGTCGAAGCTGCAGTCGCCGAACGGCAGCGCCAGCGCGGCGCCGCGGACGGCCGGCAATGGCGGGGCGCGGCGCTGCGCGACCGCGAGCATGGCCGGATCGGGGTCGAGGCTGACGACGTCCAGCCCCGCCGCGGCGAAACAGTGGCTGAATCGGCCGCTGCCGCTGCCCGCATCCAGCAGCGTCGCCGGCGGCGCCGGCCGCAGCAGGCGCAGCATCAGCGCGCACTCGGTTGCGGCGATCCAGCGTCCGCGTGCGCTGTCGTACCAGGCGTCGTAGCGCTGTGCCGCCGCCGGCGTGAGCCGCATGCACGCCTACAGCGCGTCGATGAAGGCGCGGGTGGCCTCCACCACTTCGTCGGCGTACAGATCGCGGAAGAAATGGTCCGCACCGTCGATGACCTCCAGCCGGATGCGCGTGCCGTCGGCCATCGGTTCGACCTTCTCCGCCACGTCCGGGACGACGTCGTCGGTGCTGCCGGCAAACACCAGCACCGGCACTTCGATGTCGCCGAGCAGGCTGGGCGTGTCCAGACGCTGATCAGGCGTGTAATAGGAGGCGAAGGACTGTGCCTGGACCTTGGCGTCCGCGCAATACAGGAAGCCGGTCTTCTCCATCCAGGCCCCGCCCTCCCCGGCCTCGACCAGCTGCTGCGCCCGCGTCAGCACCGTCGCCAGATCCGTCGCATAGCGTTTGCGGTAGTCCGCCTCCGCTGCGGCCTCGGTCCAGGTCGCGGGCGCGATCAGCACGACACCGCGCACGGCCGGCTCCGGCCGCTCGGCCGCGAACCAGGCCGTCTGGTTGCCGCCGCGCGAATGCCCGGCCAGAACGATCTCCTGCACGCCCTGCACCTTGAGCCAGTCGCGCCACAGGCCGATCTCGTCGAGCGCATCGGTGTGCTTGTGGGCATGCGGGGCGGCGCAATCGTACATGCCCTGGCGGTCGCCGAGTCCGAGGCTCAGCGTGGGCGCGAGCGAACTGATGCCCTGCTCGGCGAACAGGGCCTGCAGGGCCGCGATGATTTCCATGCGGCCGTGCCCCAGGGTGCCGTGAGTGATCAGCAGCACCGGCCCTGTCTGCCAGTTCTCCTGTGCGGCCTCCAGATTCGCGTTCAGCGTCAGATCGCCGTGCTTCAGCGTCACGTTCTCGGCCTGCGCCGCGCCGGCGGCGCACAGCAGAACCAGCATCCAGGAACCCAGTCTTGCGATCATTGCGTTCTCTCCTTGCGGGATCTCACCGCGAATCGATGGCCGTTGGGGATGGGGACGTCCGGGCCGGCAGGTCCATTCCCGCCGCGCCGCCCCGGCCAGCCTGTTGAGCGCGCCGCAACCGGCTCAGTTCGCCCTTGATGCGCAGCAGATCGCCGTCCAGCGCCGGCTGGCCGTGCCACCACTGGTAATCGGGCGACTGGTGCCCGGAACCGAGGCGCACGTTCGTCACGTGCCGCTGCATCCGTACCAGCAGTTCCATGGCCTGTGTCAGTTCCAAATCCGAATGTTCGGCCCGGGCCGCCTCGATCAGGGCGTGCGCCTCGCGCTGCTTCATATAGGCGATGTCCAGCATGCGTGCCCCGCCTTCGCTCAGCCGGGCGACATAGCGCGGCGCATGGCAATCGTAACAGACCGCGTTCGCGTTATCGCGGGCCCGCTGCGCCTCGGCCGACGCGGTAGCGGCCCCCGCGGGCGCGAGCAGGCGCCGGCTGTCATGCCCTCCCTGATGGAAATGGCAATAGGCGCAGCCCGGCGCGCGGTAGTTGGCGGCACGCAGCGGCTGCGTCCAGTCCCAGTGCGGCGCCTCCAGCTTCACGAGCAGGCCGTGCTTGGAGGTCGCGTAGCTGTGCGTCACCGGCGCCTCGGCGCCGCCGTGGCAGCCCATACAGGTCTCGTCGCGGCGCGCCTGCACGGCGGCGTCATGCACCGCGCCGTGGCACGCCAGACAGCTGACACCACCCGCACCGTGGCCGCTGGTGCGCCAGGCCCGCACCAGTTCCGGTTGGGACTGCGCGTGGCAGCTCACGCATTGCGCGGCATCCACCGGACCGTCCGGCCGCCCGGCCGCATACGCGCCACCCCCGCCGGACAGCGTCAGCGC
>CAYWKV010000325.1:0-2555 GCA_964458835.1 uncultured Gammaproteobacteria bacterium
GGTTCCTTAAGTCTGTCCCCTTCCCGCCGGAGTCTGTCCCCACTTCATCGGAGGGATCCGCATGCAGACCGCCCGCCCTTTCGCCTTCATCGCCGGCCTCGTCCTGGTCTTCGTCCCGCTCCTCGGCCATGCCGGCTGGCAGGACCTGCTCGACAAGCTGCCCCTGCCGTCCAGATCCGGCTCCGCAGCCGGCGTCCAGTCGCTCACCGACGGCGAAATGAGCGCCGGCCTCAAGGAGGCGCTGGACAAGGCCGCGCAGATCGCCGTCGATCGACTGGGCCGCGACGGCGGCTATCTCGACAACCCGGCCGTGCGCATCCCCATTCCCGAACGCCTGGGCTGGGTCGAGAAGGGCCTGCGCACCGTCGGCCAGGGCGCCATGGTCGACGAGTTCGAAGGCACCATGAACCGCGCCGCGGAGCAGGCGGTGCCGGTGGCACTCGACGAGTTCCGCGGCGCCATCCGGGCCATGACGCTCGCCGACGCCAAGGCCATCCTCACCGGGCCGGACGACGCGGCGACCCAATACTTCCGCGCCCAGCGCAGCGACAGCCTGCGCGAGCGATTCCGGCCCATCGTCAGCGCCGCGACCGCGCGCACCGGCGTGACCGCGTCATACAAGAAGATGCTCGGCAAGGCCGGCGGCGCCAGCGCGCTGGTCGACACCCGCAGCCTCGATCTCGACAGCTACGTCACCGACAAGGCGCTCGACGGCCTGTTCCTGACCATGGCACAGGAAGAGAAGCGCATCCGTGAGAATCCGCTGGCGCGCTCGACCGAGCTGCTCAAGAAGGTGTTCGGCGCGGCCGACCGCTGACGGCGGGCGGGGCTGGCGCGCGGCGGGAGCGTGCCGCATCATGCGTCCGACAACAACAAGACCGGCCGGAGAACCGTCGGACATGGACCTTTGGATCGCCTCCAAGCTGCTCGCGCTGCTGGTGGCCGCGAACGGCGCGCCCATCGTCGCGCGCAAGCTGTTCGGCCACCGCGGCGCGGCGCCCATCGACGGCGGCCGGCGGCTGCCCGACGGCAAGCCCCTGTTCGGTTCGTCCAAGACCTGGCGCGGTCTGTGCGCGGCGCTGCTGGTCGGCACCGCACTGGCGCCGCTGCTCGCCCTGCCCTACACCCTCGGACTGACCGTGGCCGCCGCCGCCATGGCCGGCGATCTGCTGTCGAGCTTCGTCAAGCGCCGCCTCGGCATACCGCCCAGCGGCATGGCCTTCGGGCTCGATCAGGTGCCGGAGTCGCTGTTGCCGCTGGCGGTCATCGCGCCGCATTTCGGCCTGGCATTCATGGACGTGCTGCAGCTGACCGTGGCCTTCCTGGTCATCGAGCTGCTGCTGTCGCAGGTGCTCTATCGCCTCAACATCCGGCGGCGGCCGTATTGAGAACGCGGAACGGCATCCGGCACCTTGCGCTGCGCTGAGGCGCCCTGCGGGCGGGCCGGCGTCGCCGTAAGGGCGCCGTGAGCGCAGCGAACCGCTGCCGGACGCCGCCGTGGCCGGGTGCCGACGCGCCCCCTTCCTACGCCCGCCGCAGGTGATGCACCGTGATCTCGGGCGGGCAGTTGATGCGCACGTCCACCATGCAGGCGCCCGAACCCAGCGAGGTGTAGCCCTGCAGGTCCCGGTAGCGCCAGGCGCCGCGGCACAGCTCGCGCGGGCTGTTGGCGTTGCAGATGATCGGCCGGCCGCCCGGCAGGCAGATCTGGCCACCGTGGGTATGGCCGCACAACAGCAGATCGAAATCGGCATAGGCCGCGTGCCGGTAGATCTCGGGGGAATGCGCCAGCAGGATGGTGACCGCGCCGTCGGGCAGCCCCGCGGCGGCCTTCTCCAGATTGTCCGCGCGGTAGTAGTGCGGATCGTCGATGCCGGCGAGGAAGATCGCCGCGCCGCCGTGTTCCAGCCTGATCGACTCGTTCATGAGCATGCGGATGCCGATGTCCTCGAGCTCCGGCACCATGCGGATGCTGTCGTGATTGCCCAGGATCCCGTACAGCCGGCCGTTCAGATGCGTGCGCACCCGGCGCATGCCGTCGAGCGCCGACGCGCAGGAACCGAAGGTGTTGGCGCGGAAATCGCCGGTCAGCACGCAGACGTCGTAGTCGACCTGGCGGACCGCCTCGATCAGCGCGTGCGGCATGTCCGGTGCCATGTCCAGGTGGAGATCGGAGACGTGCAGGATGCGGAAGCCCTCGAACGCCACCGGCAGATGCGGCAGCGCGACCGGGTTGTGCGTGATGTGGATGCGGCGCGCATTGCGGCGGCCGCGCCCGTGCAGACCACTGAGCCGCAACAGGCCGCGCATCACCCCGTGGATCGAATACCAGTTCTCGATGTGGAAGAAGGTGCGCCCCTGGCCGAAGATGCGCGCCTCGTAGTCGGTCTCGATGCCGAGACGCTGATTGAGGTGCAGCCGGCCGATGCGCGCCTCCAGGCGTTCGCGCAAGGTCGCATCGAGGGGTGGACAGGGATCGGGGCCGGGCATGAGCGTGATGTCGCAGAGCGGGATTTCGGTGGAATTGATTCATCTTATTGAGCATTACCTAACCG
>CAYWKV010000326.1:0-2517 GCA_964458835.1 uncultured Gammaproteobacteria bacterium
CTGGCCGACGCCCGCCAGCTGGCGCGCTTCAACGGCCGGCCGAGCGTCGGACTCGGCATCGTCAAGATCAGCAACGCCAACACCGTGGCCATCGCTGACGAGGTGCAGCGCCGCCTGCGCGAGGACATCGTGCCGCAGCTGCCGGCCGGCATGACGCTGACGGTGGCGACCAACGACGCCGAACTGATCAACGTGCTGGTGGACAGCCTGCGCGAGCATCTGCTCGAGGGCACGCTGCTGGCCGCGGCGGTGGTCTGGCTGTTTCTGAAGAGCGTGCGCTCGACCCTGATCATCGCCACCGCCATCCCGGTGTCGCTGCTCGGCGCGGTGGCGGTGATGTACCTGGCCGGCTACACCTTCAACACCCTCACGCTGCTGGCCCTGCTGCTGCTGATCGGCGTGGTGGTCGACGACGCCATCGTGGTGCTGGAGAACATCTTCCGCCACCGCGAGACGCTGGGCTCGGACGCCGTCACCGCCGCGCGCGAGGGCTCGCGCCAGGTTGCCTTCGCGGTCATCGCCGCCAGCCTCACGCTGGTGTCGATCTTCGCGCCGGTGATCTTCCTGGGCGGCATCATCGGCCGCTTCTTCCAGTCCTTCGGCGTGGTGGTGACCTTCGGCGTGCTGGTGTCGCTGCTGGTGTCGCTGACGCTGACGCCGATGCTGTGCTCGCGCTACCTGCGCGTGGAGCAGAAGCACGGGCCGGTCCACCGCGGACTGGACGCCGCCTTCGCCGCGCTCGACCGCGGCTACCGCGCGCTGCTGTCGCTGGCGCTCGGCCACCGCTGGACGGTGGTTGCGCTGACCGTCCTGACGGTGCTGTCCAGCGGCTATTTCTTCGGCGCGGTCGGCAAGGCCTTCGTGCCGGAGGAGGACGAGGGCCGCTTCATCGTCATGCTCAAGACACCGCTGGGTTCGAGCATCGACTACACCCGGGGCCGCCTGGAGGAGGTGGAGCGGCTCCTGGCCGCACGGCCGGAGGTGGCGAGCTACTTCACCGCGATCGGGCTGGGGCAGGCCGGCCAGGTCAACCAGGGTTTCGCCTACGTGCGCATGACGCCGCGCCAGGAACGCGAACTCAAGCAGTACGAGCTGCTGCCGCGGCTTGGCGCCGAGCTCGCGGGCATCCCCGGTGTGCGTGCCTTCGCGGCGCCGGTGCCGATCATCGGCGGCCAGCGCGGCGAGCCGCTGCAATTCGCGGTGCGCGGCCCCGATCTGCGGCGCGTCGCCGACATCGCCGACCGGCTGCACGCGCGCCTGGCCGCCATGCCGGAGCTGGGCCGCGTGGACCTGGACCTGCAGATGGACCTGCCGCAGCTGGAGCCGCGCATCGACCGGGTGCGCGCCGCCGGCCTGGGCCTGTCGACGCAGGACATCGCCCTGGCGCTGCAGGTGCTGGCCGGCGGTTACGACGTCGCCAAATACAACGACGTGCCCGGCGATGGTGAACGTTACGACGTGCGCCTGAAAGTGCGCGACGGCGTGCTGGCCACGCCGGCCGACCTGAGCCGCATCCATCTGCGCGGGGCAAGCGGTGAGATGCTGCGCCTGGACAGCCTGGTGAGCCTGGAGCGCACGCTCGGCCCGGCGGTGATCTCGCGCCTGGATCTGCAGTACTCCGCCAACTTCTTCGCCAACCCCAAGATCCCGCTCGGCGCCGCGGTGACGCGCGTGCAGGAGACCGCCGCCGGGCTGCTGCCGCCCGGCTACAGCGTGCGCATGCTGGGCGAGGCGGAGGAGTTCGGCAAGACCGCCTACTACATGAGCTTCGCCTTCGCCCTGGCGATGGTGCTGGTGTACATGGTGCTCGCCAGCCAGTTCAACTCCTTCCTGCAGCCGCTGATCATCATGCTGGCGCAGCCGCTGGCGATCATCGGCGGCGTGTTCGCGCTGTGGGTGAGCGGGCACACGCTGAACATCTATTCGATGATCGGGCTGGTGCTGCTGGTGGGCCTGGTGGCGAAGAACTCCATTCTGCTGGTGGATCTCACCAATGCGCTGCGCGCCGAGGGCCGCGACGTGGACGCGGCGCTGCGCGAGGCCTGTCCCATCCGCATGCGGCCGGTGCTGATGACCTCGCTGACCGTGATCCTCGCGCTGCTGCCCGCCGCGCTCAAGCTCGGCGCCGGCGGCGACTCCAATGCGCCGCTGGCCATCGCGGTGATCGGCGGCATGGTCAGCTCCACCCTGCTGACGCTGGTCGTGGTCCCGGCGGTGTACTCGCTCATCGAACGGTATCGTGAGCGGCGGCCTGGAACCCATGTAGGCAACACCTAGCCACGGAAAACACGGACAAAAACCTTTTTGCCACGAAACCCACGAAACCCACGAAAGCTATGGAGGAACGGCAGTTGGCAAACCATTCATGGCCACGGAAGCACACGGAACGACACGGAAAGGGTTCGTTGGAATGAAGACCCCTTCGGGGACAGACTTGGCCTTATGGGGACAGACTTGGCTTGAGGGGGACAGACTTAAGGAACCTCTGATTAATTCCTTGTACCGTCATTGCGAGCG
>CAYWKV010000327.1:0-2510 GCA_964458835.1 uncultured Gammaproteobacteria bacterium
AACACCTGATCAAGCGCAGCTATTCCGACCCGCACTGGGAGAAGAAGCGCGGCCATGTGGTGGCCAGCGAGCGCACCACGCTCTACGGCCTGGTGCTCACGCCCAGCCGCAAGATCGACTACGGCCGCGTCGACCCGATCGAGGCGCGCGAGGTGTTCATCCGCCAGGCGCTGGTGCCCGGTGAATTGAACAGCAAGGCGGCATTTCTGGCGCACAACCGCAGGCTGATCGAGGCGGTGCTGGAGCTGGAGGCCAAGTCACGGCGCCGTGACGTGCTGGTCGACGAGGAGCTCCTGTACCGGTTCTTCGACGAGCGCCTGCCCGCGCATGTCTGCAGCGGCCCGCAGTTCGAGCGCTGGTACAAACAGGCGGCGGAGGCCGAGCGCCAGGCGCTCGAACTCACGCGCGAGTATCTGATGCAGCACGAGGCCGCCGGTGTGACCGCCGCGGACTTCCCGCCGTACATCGAAGTCGACGGGCTGCGCCTGGCGCTGGAGTACCACTTCGAGCCCGGTCACGTCGACGACGGTGTGACCGTGAAGGTGCCGGTGGCCGCACTCAATCAGCTCGACCCGCACCGCTTCGACTGGCTGGTGCCGGGGTTGCTGGAGGAGAAGCTGGTGGCGCTGATCAAGTCGCTGCCGAAATCCCTGCGCAGGAATTTCGTGCCCGCGCCGGATTTCGCGCGCGCGGCACGGCAGGGGCTGACAGTGGGGCAGGGTGCCTTGCCCGTCCAGTTCGCCGCCCGGCTCAAACGCATGACCGGCACCGAGATCCCACCCGGCACCTGGCAGCTCGACCCGTTGCCGCCGCACTGGCCACCGCATTTGGCCATGAACTTCCACCTCATCGACGCCAACGGCAGACTACTCGCACGGGGCCGCGATCTCGACGCTTTGAAGCAGCAGGTAGGCGGCCAGGCCGTCGCCAGCTTCGAGCGCCTGCCGACCGCGCAATACGAGCGGGAGAATCTGACCGACTGGGACGTGGGCGAACTGCCCGAGTTCGTCGAGATAAAGCAGCAGGGCCTCACGCTGCGCGGCTACCCCGCACTGGTCGTGGACGGGGAATACGTCCATCTGCGCCTGCTGGATGCCGCCGACAAGGCGCGTTCCGCACACCGCGCCGGCGTGCTTGCGCTGTTCCGGTTGCGCGCCGCGAAATCCCTGCGCTATGTCGAGAAGAACCTGCCCGGCATCCAGCAGATGTGCCTGCACTACGCCGCCGCCGGCCCCTGCGAAAGGCTGAAATCGGATCTGCTCGCGCGCATCGCCGAGCTCGCGCTGTATGCCGACGGCGCGCCCGTGCCGCGCGACCGCGGGAGTTTCGACGCGGCAGCCGCGCGTGCCGAGCAGGACCTGGTCGCGGTCGGCAATCGAGTCTGCACGGCCGTGGGCGACGCGCTCGCGGAGTATCACGCCATCCGGAAGCGCATCAAGGGCTCGGTCGCCCCCGCCTGGCTCGCGGCTGTCAACGACATCCGCGACCAGCTCGACCATCTGATCTACACCGGCTTCGTCCTCGACACCCCGTTCGCGCAGCTCGGCTACCTGCCGCGCTACCTCAAAGCCGTCAGCAGGCGCCTCGATCGCCTGCAGCAGAACCCCGCCAGGGACCGTCCGCTGGCGTTGCAGATCGAGCCGCACTGGCGGAAATACAGGCAAGGTCTGGACGCCGCCCGCCAGCGCGGCGATAGTCCCGAGGCGCTGCAGCACTACCGCTGGCTGATCGAGGAATTCCGCGTGTCGCTGTTCGCGCAGGAACTGGGCACTGCGGAGAAGGTGTCGGCGAAGCGGTTGGAGGAGGCGGGGCGTCCGCAACGCTGATCATGAAGCGCGCTGCTTTTCAGCGCCGTCGGCACCGACGACGGCCGTTCACTCTGTTCGATCCGGACTGCCTGGCTTATGCACCATCCGTGTGACCCGGCGCGCAGGGGCACCGTCGTGGTCACCAGCCCTGCCGGCGTGGTCTATGCTTTGACAGGTCGGCATCGGTGCAACAGTGAGGCGCCCCGCCGTGGGTCGCCGGTCGGATGTTCCGTGGATGAGCAACGTCCTGGTGATCAATGCCGGCAGTTCGAGCATCAAGTTCCGCGTGCTGGAAATGCCCCGCGAGCGGCGCCTGGCGTGGGGGCTGGTCGAGGGGATCGGCGACGCGCAGGCGGATCTGCGCTACGCTGCAGTGGATCGGGCGCCGGTCCACCGGACGGTGGCGGCAACCGACCATGCCGCTGCGGCGGACGCGCTGCTTGGGCAGCTGGCGGCAACGCCGGCCGGAGGAGAGATCCATGCCGTCGGTCATCGGGTGGTGCACGGCGGCGCCGAATTCACCGCGCCGCTGCCGATCGACGCCGGGGCGATCGCGCGCATCGAAGCCGTCAGCGCGCTGGCCCCTCTGCACAATGCCGCAGGCCTTGCGTGCATACGCCTGATCCGCGAACGTTTTCCCACGCTGCCGCAGGTAGCGGTGTTCGATACGGCGTTTCATCACGATCTGCCGGACTGCGCGCG